>CAXUKA010000100.1:0-17615 GCA_964251335.1 uncultured Hymenobacter sp. | reverse complement strand
GCGGTGCAGCAAGGGGGAGTGTATTCGTTGATGGGCGCTTACAATAAGTTCAGAGGCCAGTATGCCACCGAAAACGCTTATTTGATGAACACCATCCTGAAAGGCGAATGGGACTTCAAAGGACTGGTGATGAGCGACTGGGGCTCGGCACACAACACCCAGGATGCCCTACGCAATGGCCTCGACCTGGAAATGGGTACCGACCTGGTGCTTAAACGAAATAACGTAGACCAGAGTGCGGTGGCTAGTGCCGGCTCCACCACCACCAGCTCGATTTACGACCGGTTTTATTTAGCAGCTCCTGCGCTGGTAGCCGTGCAGAAAGACCCGTCCCTAGTGCCGCTCCTAGATGATAAAGTGCGGCGCATTCTGCGGGTGGAATACGCCACCCACCTGCTCGGCAGTACCAAGCGTCAAGCCGGAGCCTATAACACCAAGGAGCACCAGGCCACAGCCCTGAAAGTGGCAGAAGAAGGCATTGTGCTTCTTAAAAACGAAAGAAACCTACTGCCTTTGCGTAAGACTGTGAAGACGATAGCAGTTATCGGAGCCAACGCCGACCGAGCCAACGCAGGTGGTGGGGGCAGCGCCCAGCTCAAGCCGCTCTACGAGATTACGCCCTTGCAAGGCCTTAAAAACGAACTGGGTAGTGCCGTCAACATCACGTATGCGCCGGGCTACAAGATTGCCCGGGGCCAGGGAGCTGACCCACAACTCATCGCCGAAGCAGTAGCCGCTGCTAAGACGGCCGATGTGGTGATTTATGTGGGCGGCTCGACGCATGGCTACGACTACCACAAGTGGAGTGACAACGCCTACGATGCGGAAGGTTACGACAAACCCGACCTGAAAATGCCTTTCGGCCAGGACGAGCTGGTGCAGGCAGTACTGGCAGCCAACCCCCGCACGGTTGTCGTGTTGCTAGGCGGTGGCCCCATCGAAACCGCCGCCTGGGCCGGGCAGGTCCCGGCCGTAGTAGAGGCCTGGTACCCCGGTATGGAGGGCGGCAATGCGCTGGCCCATATCCTATTTGGCGATGTAAATCCTTCGGGCAAGCTGCCCTTCACCTTCCCGGTGAAGCTGGAAGACTCGCCGGCCACGAAGATTGGCGAATACCCCAGCACGCCTGGCAACCCACTGAAGGAAACCTATAAGGATGACATTTTTGTGGGCTACCGTTATTTCGACACCTATCAGGTAGCACCGCAGTTCGCTTTCGGCCACGGGTTGTCGTACACCACCTTTAAGTATGACCAACTGAGCGTGACACCTAGCCTACAGCGGGCTACGGTGAAGCTTACCGTCACAAATACTGGCCCGGTGGCTGGGGCCGAAGTAGTGCAATTGTATGTGAAAGATGTGCAAGCCAGTGTAAAGCGCCCCGAAAAGGAGTTGAAAGCGTTTCAGAAAGTTTTTCTCCAGCCGGGCGAGTCTAAGATGGTAACGCTGGCGCTGGAGCCAGCGGCCTTTCAGTACTACAGCGAAACCCAGAAGAAATGGGTACTGGAATCTGGCAAGTTTGAGGTATTGGTGGGCAGCTCGTCCCGCGATATCCGCCTGACGGGCAACGTGACGCTATAGCTAATTCGGCTATCAAACACAAATCCCCGCGCAGCCGGGCACTCTGTAACGAGTGCCCGGCTGCGCGGGGATTTGTGTTTAGGACGAGAGCTGATATCGGTCGGGGAAAGGCCATTTTTTCGGTATCGATTACGTAGATAAATAGGCCAAAACACTAGTTTATACGGCAGACGGCCAAATACCTTTGGGTACCGTAATTGCCCAGCATTCTTGACGAAGACTCAGCTCGTAATCATTCATTATCAGCTGGCTGAGGTCTGTATTTCGCTACTCAGCAGGTGCTGAGTATCTACGCTCTTTCTTGTCCAATTCAGAAGCATTTCGCTTTTGAAACTCCTACAGCCAGGTGGCTACCTGCGCCTGCTAGGCGCAGCGTTTTCATACTCCACTCCCCCACTCCCACCCATGAAGAGAGTAGTACTACTCGCGTTGTTTCTGTTCGGCTGGCTAGGGCTGTCGGCCAGCTACGGCCAAGCCATTTCCCCCTACATTGCCGGGCAGAATGCCTGGGCACCCAAGGGCTATGGGGGCGTGACGTTCAACAACGGGCAGCTCGAAAAGCTCTGGCGCACGGTAAAGAAATCCAAGGTGCAACTGGTACGTATCGGGGGTGCGTCGGCCGACTATAACCGGCCTTCGGGACCGGAGTACCTGGCCCTGATTGACTCGATTCGGGCGATTGGGGCCGAGCCGGTGGTGCAGGTATCGCAGGGACGTGGCCTCTACACGGCCCAGCAGGCAGCCAGCACGGTAGACTACATTAACAATCAGCAGAATCGCCACGTCAAGTACTGGAGCATCAGCAATGAGCCGGACCTAAATGGCTCGCATGGCGCCATCAGCGCGGCCGGGGTGCAGGCGTACATTATGGCCTTTTCGTCGGCCATGAAGGCGGTAGACCCCACCATCTTAATTATGGGGCCGGAATGCACGGGGTATAATTCATACTACCCAGCACTTATCGGCGGGGCCAACGACATTACCGGGCAGGATGCCAATGGGCGCTACTACCTCGACATTGTCACTTTCCACCACTACCCCTTCAGCGGCACGCAAACTCGGGCGCAGGTAATGGCCAAGCCCCAGGATTTGAACGGCAACGTAACCCAGCTGCTCAACCTGATGGCCACCGCCAACAGCCTGCACAACCGCACGGGCGTCAACGCCTTGCAGTGGGCTTTGACAGAGTTTAATGTGGATTACCTCAACCCGACCGTCAATACGGTGGAGGGCGTAGGCCCCCATTCCTTTCTCAATGGGCAGTTTTGGGCCGATGTCTTTCGGGTAGGTATGGCGCGCGGGTCGCTCTCGATGATGCCGTGGTCGATTCACGAATCTAACGGGGCGCGCACCTCCACTGACCTGGGCTACCTCGATGGCTCTACCACTGGCCCCGGGCCGGCCATCACGCCGCGCTCGTCGTTTTACCACGAAATGCTGGTGGCCGAAAACCTGCACGGCACCTACCTGCCACCAACGGTGAGCCCGGTGAGCACGAGCGTGTCGGTGCTCAGCAGCACCGACAATGGCACGACGGCCGTGATGCTGCTCAACAAAAGCAACACTGATAATTACGACTTTACGGTGCAACTATCTACGGCGGCCGTGCCGGGCTCGGCCGCTTATAAAATCAATGTGCCGGCTGGTATCAATGTGGCTTACACGGATAACATTTATGCGCAATCGACGCTGGTACTGCTGTTTGATAACAGCGGGGCGCTGGTGCGCAAAATCACGTACTCGCTGGCTCATGCTGACCAGTTTTTGCCTCCTAGCTACCGGCTACCGGGTAAAAACCTGACGGCCGCGTCGTTTTTTGCCGATAAGACCACGCCCTGCACCAACACCGACCAAGTGATTTTCACGCCGGCCGTGGTGGGCACGGGTACCCTAAGTTGGAACTTCGGGGCGGGCGCTACGCCCCAGGTGGGCACCGGCAACGGCCCTTTTGCCGTCAGCTACGCTACTACCGGCAGCAAAACCATTGCACTGACGCTCACCAACGCCGACACCACGTTTACGGTAACGAAAACCGGCTACGTGCAGGCTGCCACCTGCGCCCAACCATACTCGGGCACTGCTGCCGTGATACCGGGCGTGGTGAAGGCAGTAGAGTTTGATACGGGCGGCGAGGGCGTGGCCTACCACGACTCGGATGTTGCCAACCAGGGAGCGCTCCTCGACCCCACGGTGCCCCGCGCCAACGAAAGCGTGGATACTGAAAACGGCGGCGAAGGCAACGGCGACGTGGGCTACACGATGGCGGGCGAATGGCTGAAATACACCGTTAACGTACTGCGCAGCAGCCTCTACAAAGTAACGCTGCGCGTGGCGGCCAGCGCCGCCGGTGGGTCGGTACGGCTTTCGGTGGATGGCGTGGACAAAACCGGCCCTATCGCCATACCCGCCACGGGCAGCGCAACTACTTACCAGGATGTAGTCATTAGCAACGTGTATCTGGGGGCCTCGACTACGGCTTCGCTGCGGTGTGATATTGTGAGTGGTGGATTGAAGCTGGAAAAAATCACATTTGCTGAGCAGCCTATTACGGGCATCGTGATAAACCGCATCTACAATGCCACATCGACGGGCACGGGCATGTCGGATGCCGTGGAACTGTTGGTGACCAAGGATATGCTGGATATTAGGGGGTTGATTATCAAGGATTTTGAGACAAACCTGACCAGCGACACCGGCGGCCGCTACCAGTTCAAGGACAACCCCTTGTGGCAGAGCCTGCGCATTGGCACGACCATCGTGCTGCGCCGGATAGCCTCGGGCATCTCGGGCTACACGACGGACGTGGATGCCAGCGACTTTACGCTGGACATGCTGCTGGAGAATTCAACTTATTTGGATAACCAAACTCCGACCAGCCAGAATTTCAACCTCACCAACACGGACATGGTGCTGCTGAAAACCGGCCTGGCCGATGGCGTGGCCAATGCCGTGCACGCCTTCGCAACCAACGGCGGTGGGGGTTCGGCATTCTTCAGCACGGTTTCCCCATCGGATGGCAAGCTGGTGGCCACGACCATCCTCAACACGCTGGAATTCAAGTACTCTACTAACCCCACCCAAAGCACGGCCGACTACAACGGTACTAACACCGCAACCTCGACCGATACCAACCTGAACTGGGGCTACGGTTACGGCACGGCCAATATAAACTACATCAACACGCTGCGCAACGCCGCCTTTACCCCACCCACGATTGTGGTAAACCGCGTGTACAACGGCTCGAACGATGGCAATGGCAACCTGGATGCGGTAGAGCTGCTGGTGGTGAAAGACCACCAGGACCTGCGCAGCCTGATTGTCAAAGACTTTGAGAGCAACAACACCCTCGATACAGGCGGCCAATATCAGTTTAAAAATATTCCGTTCTGGCAAGATGTACGCATCGGCACCACGATAGTGCTGCGCCGGCTGGCGGGGCCGAGCGGTTACGTGGCGGACTACAACGCGGCGGATTTTACGCTGGATATGCTGCTGGACAACCCGGCCTACCTGACGAACCTCTCGACAGGCACCAACGTGTTCAACATCACGCAGTATGACATGGTGCTGCTGAAAACGGGCTTGCCTACGGGGGTAGATGGAGCCATCCACGCGTTTGCGACCAAAGGGGGTGGCAACGCCGGGGTACCTTCGGCGCTGTACCAATCGGTGCGCAGCGCCAAGCTCACCTCGCCCGACGGCACCGACGCGGGGGCCACGGCCTTCCACTACCCGCTGAACCCCAGCCAGTCGGTGGCCGACTACGGCGGGGCAAAAGGGGCCATTTCGAAGAGCGCGGCCCTGAACTGGGGCTATGGCTTTGGCACACCTAATATCAACTACATACAATCGCTGCGCACAGCGGCGCCGCCGGCCAACCTCACTGTGGTCAGCGGCCAGAGCGTGCAGGGCAGCGGCGCTTATTCAACCATCACCGTCCAAAGCGGTGGCACACTTACCCTGGCCGGGCCACTGTCGGCCGGTACGGCGGTGCAGGTGCAAACTGGGGGTACGCTGATTACCGACTGCCAGCCGCTGAGCGGCGCGGGCAGCTTTGAGCTGCAAGCCGGCGCGGAGCTGCAAATCTGTGACCCGGCGGGCATTATGGCTACCGGCACGGCGAGCGGCGCGGTGCAGCTCACCGGCACCCGCACCTACGCGGCCGATGCCACTTATACCTACAACGGCACCGCCGCGCAGACTACCGGCACGGGCCTGCCCGCCCAGGTGCGCAACCTGACGCTGAATAATGCCAGCGGCTTGAGCCTGAGCCAGGACCTGAGCATCATGCAGGTAGCTCGCCTGCAAAGCGGCGACCTCACAACCGGCGGTCTGCCATTTACGCTACTATCGTCGGCGGCCGGCACGGCTCTGCTCGACAATACGGGGGGTGTTGTGCAGGGCTTCGGCACCATGCAGCGCGCCATTACCGCTACTGTTACTGGCCCGGCATATCGCCATTTTAGCTCGCCGGTGGCCAGCGCTACGTTCAGCAGCCTGGCGGTGGCGGGCTTCACGCCCACCTTCAACACCGCCTACAACAGCAGTGCTACGCCAGGTTCAGTGTCGCCCTTTCCCACTGTATTTGGCTACGACGAGAGCCGCCTTGCCTCCGCCATCTCGAATTACAGCGCCTTTGACAAAGGATGGTTTTCGCCGAGCAGTGCCACCAATGTGATGCTGCCCACACGGGGCTACTCGGTGAATGCCCCAGCGGCAACCGTGCCCGTGGCCTTTACCGGGATGTTTAATAATGCGACTCAGGCCTCGGGGCCGCTTAGCCGGGGTACCGATGCACAGGCGGGCTGGCAACTGCTGGGTAATCCGTACCCCAGCCCGCTGGATTGGAGCACAGTAGCCCCCGCCCAGCGCCCCGGCATGGATGCGGCTATTTATGTATTCCAAAGCACTGGCCAATACGCTGGCACTTACCGCAGCTACGCCAATGGCATGGGCGACTCCCCGCTCATTGACGCCGGCTCGGGCTACTTCGCGCGAGTAACCACTGCGGGCACCCCTGGCGCAGTAAACCTGACCAATGCCAACCGCGTCACCACCTTCGGTCCGCAGCCGGCTTTCGGGCGCACGGCGGCCGATGCCAGGCCCCAACTGCACCTGCGCCTGGCCGGGGCCAGCCTCGCCGACGACACCTTCCTGTATCTCGAAGCAGGCGCTACCGCCGGCGTCGATGCTCTATACGACGCGACCAAGCTGGCTAACCCAACCGGCCTGGACTTAGCCTCGCTTAGCGGTAACACTGCGCTGGCTATCAATGGCCTGCCACTGCTGACTACTGCCGATGTGGTAGTGCCGCTCACGGTGCGCGTGCCGCAGGCCGGTCAGTTTGAGTTTACAGTTATCGAGTTGGCTAATATGGGAGCCGGCATACTGTACCTGCGCGATGCCTTGGCCGGCACCCAGCGGGCGCTGACAGCGGGTGGCCAGTATTCGGTTGCCCTGACTGCCGGTGCTGGAGTTGGGCGCTTTAGCCTGGTGCTACGCCCCGGCACCGTTACGGCCACGCAGCCCGAACTGACGGCCGCCGCGATTGGCCTTTACCCTAATCCGGCTCACGACCACTTCACGCTGCTACTGCCCCCGCTGGCCGGCCAGCGCACGGTGCAAGCCTCGCTCGTGAACAGCCTAGGCCAAGTGGTGCTAAGCCACCCCATCGGCCTGACGGCCGCCGGGACCACGGTCGAAATCACGACGAAGGCGCTGGCCGCGGGCGTGTATGTGCTACGCCTGCAAACCGACACTCAGCTGCTTACCAAAAGGCTCGTGCTGGAATAGCATAACGGCCCACGGGCTGCTTCGACAATCATCAGCCGATGGAGAGAGGAGCAGCCCGCGTAGCTAGGCCTGTCCTGGCAAGGCTAATCAGCCAGTGTGTGTCGTCCTGCCATAATTGAGCGGAATTCGACGTGGTGAGAGCATTCCTGGCTTTCGGTATCGATTACGCAAATAAATTAAGCAAATTACTAGTTTTTAATTATTTGTATTGAATAAGTTTGAAGCCTCCTAGCCGCGCCTGGTGACATTAACCAGCACAGTATGCGGCTTGCCCAGCCTCTCGTAGGGGCAGCTTGCCCGCGCACTGGCGGCACCAAAAATCAGCATCTCCGGCCAGCGCTGGCCGCTCTTGTCAGCGCTGGCTGGCTACCGAAGCTAGCCGGCAGTGCCGGTACTAACTAGCACGTTTGACCTCTCCATCCATTCCCACCCATGAAGAAAATTTTACTGCTATTGCTCGGCTGCTTGGTGCTGAGTGCCAGCCACGGCCAAGCGATTTCGCCTTATCTCGCTGGGCAAAACGCCTGGGCACCCAAGGGCTACGGTGTGACCTCGGTGTTCTCGAACGCGGGCAGCTCCTACACGTCGGAGCTTGACAAGCTGTGGGGCTTCGTGAAGCAGTCTAGGGTGAAGATGATTCGGATTGGCGGAAATGGCCCGGACTTTAATAAGCCGAGAATTGATGAATATGTGGCCTTGATTGACTCCATCCGGCGGGTGGGGGCCGAGCCAATGGTGCAGGTGCCCTACGGCCGGGGCCAGTACACGGCCGCGCAGGCCGCCACCATTGTGGACTCGCTGAATAATGTACTGCACAAAAACATCAGGTATTGGATTATCTCCAACGAGCCCAACCTGGCGTCGGCGCTACACCCGCAGGCCCAAAGCGTGAGCGAAGTGGCCGCCTACCTGAAGGATTTTTCAACGCAAATGAAGAAAAAGGACCCATCTATTCTGACTGTAGGTCCCGAGTGTCCCTCTTACAACCAGGATTTTTATAAAGCGCTGCTTAGTAGTGGTAGTAACAACGTTACGGGCCTGATTCCTAACACCAATAAGTATTACCTCGATGTCATTTCTTTCCACTATTACCCGCTGAGAGGCACGCAAAGCCGCTACCAGGTACTTACCAAAGCAGCCGACTTTCAGAGCAATGTAGACAGCTTGTTAGCCTTGCTTAATTCTGCCAATAAGTCTCGCAGCGCCAGCAAGTTGCGCTGGGCCGTAACGGAGTTTAACATCGATTATATCAACCCGGTTGCCAATACGGTAGCAGGAGTCGGGGTGCAGTCGTTTCTGAATGGACAGTTTTGGGTAGAGCTATTTGGCATAGGCATGGCCAATAACGTGCTCACGATGATGCCGTGGTCGATTCACGAAGCAAAGGGCGCGCGCACGTCGCGCGACCTGGGCTACCTCGATGGCACAGGCAGCGGAGTGAAGCCCCGTTCGTCATTTTACCACGAAATGCTGGTGGCCAGCAACCTGCGCGGCACCTATCTACCCCCTACGGTTAACGGCAGCTCCCGCAATATCGATTCTACCTTCACGGTACTCAGTGGCTTTCATGACGATACAACCGTTGTGATGTTGCTAAACAAAAGTCGGAAGGTCAACTACTCGTATGCGGTGCAGCTATCGACTGCTGCCATATCGGGCTCGCCGAGGTACAAGATTAACGTACCAGGCGGCTTGCCGGCCGGTGCTACAGCGGCCAGTTACACGGATAGTACTTATAGGCAATCGACGCTGGTGCTGCTATTTAAGCGCTCGACCGGAGCCTTGGTAAAAAAAATAGTGTACTCACTGGCTCACGCCGACCAACTGGTGCCCCCTTCCTACCTGGCACCAAACCAGAATAAAGTATTGGCTGCTTTTTCGGCCAGTACTACCAGCCCTTGCTTCAATGTGGACGTGGTGAACTTCACGGCCTCAGTGCTGGGTAGCGGTGATAAGCCACACTGGGATTTTGGAGCTGGGGCCTCGCCGCGAGCCATGGATGGCATAGGTCCATTTGCAGTAAAATATACTTCAACCGGCAGCAAAGATGTCTCGATAAGCTTACCGGGTATCCCAAAGGTCACCAAGACAGCATATATAAATGTAGTTAACTGCACGAGCCCTTACCCAGGGCCAGCCGCTGCTACCGTGCCCGGCGTGGTGATGGCCGTAAACTTCGACAATGGCGGTGAGGGCGTGGCCTACCACGATAGCACTACCATGCCTAGTGGCAACGGGGTCCGACCCGGAGAAGGTGTAGAAACTCAGAGTCCTCCGAATTATGGAGAAGGTAACGGTAATGTCGGCTACACGCAGAGTGGAGAGTGGTTGAACTATAGCATCAATGTCTTGCGCAGCAGCTTGTATACCATTACAGTGCGCGTAGCGGCCAACGCAATGGGCGGTTCCTTTCTTCTCTCCCTGAATGGTGCAGCTATCAGAGATATTATCTCAGTCCCCAATACACTGGGCTTTCAAACCTACCAGGATATTGTCATTCCCAACGTGTACCTAGCGGCTTCGGCGCTCACTTCGTTCCGGTGCGACATCGTGAGCGGTGGCATCAATCTGGAGAAGTTCACCTTCAGCGAGCAGCCTATGACGGGCATAGTGGTAAACCGGGTTTACAACGGGGCTGCCGATGCCAGCGGCACCCTTGATGTGGTAGAACTGCTGGTGGTCAAAGACTCGCTCGATGCCCGCGGGCTGATTATTAAAGATTTCAGCAGTGGCCTGACGGATGATGCCGGTGGCTGGCGCCAACTGAATGGCAGCCCGCTGTGGCAGCACCTACGCCTGGGCACGACCATCGTACTACGCCGTTCGCCAGCTGGCACTTATCAGGAAGACGACGACCCGAGCGATTTTAAGCTGGACCTGGATTTCAAGAACACAACCTACCTGAATAACTTGGCCCCAGCGGGACAATATACTAACCTGGAGGAAACGGACATGGTGTTGCTGAAGACCGGCATACCCCAGGGGGTTGGCAATGCGGTGCATGCCTATGCGTGGGGCAGCGGAGGCTCGTCAGCTTTCACAAGCGCTACGCCCTCCGGCGGCAAGCTAGTGTCATCGACCATCGCGAGGGCGCAGGACATGAAGTACTCGGCGAGTGTCAATCAAAGCACTGCTGATTTCAATGGTACTGGCACCAAGACTATTAACAACCCTACCGTTCCTGGCTGGGGCTATGGTTACGGTGGGAACAATACTTCCTACATCAAGAAGTTGCGCGGCATCGTAGCCCCCAATCCCTCTATTGTAGTAAATCGCATCTACAATGGCTCGAACGATACCAATGGCAATCTGGACGCGGTAGAGCTGCTAGTGGTGAAAGATTCGGTGGACTTGCGCAATCGGATTGTCAAGGACTGTCATGATGACAACCAATCCGACACGGGCGGCAAATACCAGTTCAAAGATATTCCATTCTGGCAATATGCACGCATCGGCACCACGATAGTGCTACGCCGACTGGCAGGACCGAGCGGCTACGTGCCAGACTACAACGCGTCGGATTTTACGCTGGATATGCTGCTGGACAATAAAAACTACCTGACGAACCTCTCGACGGGTACCAACGTGTTCAACATCAAGCAGTATGACATGGTGATGCTTAAAACGGACTCGGCTACCGGGGTAACGGGGGCCATCCACACCTTTGCTACCCGGGGTGGGGGTAGCAAGGGACCTTCGAAACTCTTTCTCTCGGTGCCCGGCCCTAAAATGACCTCACCCCCCACTCCGGACGCCGGGGCCGTGTCGTTCAACTACCCGCTGAACCCCAGCCAGACCCTGAACGACTATTGGCAGGAAAATGGGGCGGTTTCTACGAGCGTGCAAGTCAATTGGGGCTACGGTTTTGGTAGTGCCAATATCGCTTATATCAAGTCACTACGCCCCACTACTGCTGCCCGGGTTACGGCTACGCGTAGCGAGGCGGAAGCCGCCGCGATTGGCCTTTACCCTAATCCGGCTCACGACAGCTTTACGCTGCAAGTACCACCGCTGGCAGGCCAAAGCACAGTGCGCGCCTCGCTAATTAATAGTCTGGGGCGCGTGGTGCTGAGCCGCACCATCGGGCTGACGGCGGCCGGCGCTACGGCCGAAATCAACACAAAGTCGTTGGCCGCGGGCGTGTATGTATTGCGCCTGCAATCTGATAATCATATAATTACTAAGCGGGTCGTACTGGAATAAACCCAGTTACTAAGGGGGTGACAGCTTGTAGCCGGGGGAGAAATGTGCACAAGATTCTCCCCGGTCTCACCCCGACTCAACTGCCTGCGCTACGTGCGGGCCGGGCACCTCTCTGCGCTTCTAAAACTACTTTTTTTCATCTTCCCACCTTCACATGAAAATTTTCCTACCCGCTTCTTCGTGGTGCTACCTGGGGCCGCTGGCGCTGCTGCCCACTCTGGGCCTGGGCGCTACACTGCCAGTAGCGCCGGCTCCCCGCTTAGCTACTTCCGCCCGCCTCGCGGGAGCCGATATTACCATCACCGGGCGCGTGGTGGATGAAAAAGGTGCCGGCCTGCCGGGCGTCAACGTCATTGTGAGAGGTACTTCCGTGGGGGTGCAAACCGATGCTACCGGCAACTACCGCGTAATAGCCGCCGCTGATGCTACGCTGGCCTTCTCGTTCGTGGGCTACCTGCCGCAGACTGTGGCGGTGCAGGGGCGCACCAGTATCGACGTGGCGCTAAAGCCGGATGCGGCCGGGCTCGATGAGGTGGTGGTAGTGGGCTACGGCGTGCAGGAGAAAAAACTACTGGCCACCTCCATCAGCACCATTGCGGCCAAAAACGTGGAGCTGATACCGGTGGCTTCACCCGCCGAGGCCTTGGTGGGCCTGGTGGCCGGCGCGCAGATAACGGAGCCTTCAGGCGAGCCGGGCAGCACGGCGACCATCCGCATTCGCGGGCTGGGTTCCATTTCGGCGGGCAACAGCCCCTTGTACGTGGTAGATGGCTACCCGCTCAACAGCGCCGATAGCTTCAACCAGATTCCGCCCGGCGACATCCTGTCGATGCAGATACTGAAGGATGCGGCGGCGTGTGCCATCTATGGCTCGCGCGGGGGCAACGGCATCATCATTGTGACGACCCGGCGCGGCGTGGCCGGCCCAGTTAAGTTCTCGGCCAACGTGTACACGGGCATCCAAACGGTGTCGAAACGCATCGACGTGCTGAACGGCCCGCAGTACCTGGACTATCTGAAGGAGTCATTCAACAATGGCAACAAAGTCATTCAGCCTGCGCTGCTGGTAGACCCTAATACACTGCCGGACACTAATTGGCAGGACCAGGTTTTCCAAACCGGCACCCAGAGCAACTACCAGGTGGCCGCTTCGGGAGGGGGAGAAAATTCGCGGTTTTACATTTCGGGCGGGTATTTTACGCAGAAGGGCATCGTGCGCGGCACGGGCTTCGACCGGTTTTCGCTGCGGGCCAACTACGATACACAGCTTTCCAAAAAGCTAAAGCTGGCGATAACCTTTGCGCCAACTTTTGCCCGCACCGATACCAAACCGGTTTCCGGCAATTTTAACAACGCGACATTCAACAACGGCGGGCCGAGCGGCCAGGTAGCGGCCGTGACCAGCGCGCTGCTGGCCCCGCCTGTATTCCCGGTGTATGCGCCCAACGGCGACTACGCTACGGTGTATAACACCTTTCCCAACGTGGCGCCCCTGACGGGCACGGCCATTACTTCCGGGCTTTTCAACCCCCGGGCACCGCTGGATTTGTACCAGGACCGCACCACGCAGGCCCGGGCGCTCACCACGCTGGCCCTGGACTACAACATCCTGAAAGGGCTGACCTACCGGGCTAATTTCGGGGTTGAGCTGATTGACAACCGCCGCAGCTGGTATGTGCCCGCCACGCTGGCTTCGAGCGCGCAGGGCGGGGCCAACCTGTCGAACCCGATTTTGTCGAACATCGACGCCCGCCAGCTCAATGGCACCAACTACAACTGGCTGCTGGAGAACATCGTGACCTACAACCGCACGTTTGGCACCAGCCACAACGTGACGCTACTCGGCGGCTACTCTGCGCAGCGCAATACCAACGAGGGCAGCAACGTGTTTGGCCAGAGCGGCACCTACACCAACAGCGCCATCGACTACGCGACGGCGGCGGGCCAGCTGTTTGGTACAGCCACGTACACGGCAAATGCGCTGACTTCGGTATTTGGCCGCCTCGACTACTCGTTTAAGGAGCGCTACATCCTGACGGCTGCCATTCGCACCGACGGCTCCTCGCGCTTTGGTCCCGACAAGCGCTACGCAACATTCCCCTCGTTGGCGCTGGCCTGGCGCGCGGGCGAAGAGAATTTTATCAAAGCTCTGCCCGCCATCAGCGAGCTAAAGCTGCGCGCCAGCTACGGAAGAACAGGTAATAATAATATCGGCGACTATTCGTACCAAAGCTACCAAACGGCTTCCAACTACATTTTTGGGGCTAACGCCGGCACCCGGTCCTTTGGCTTTTCGCCCAACGGCCTCAACATCCGGGACCTGACCTGGGAAACCAATACGCAGGTGGATGCCGGCTTTGACCTGGGGCTGTTTAAGGACCGCATCTACCTGACGGTGGCCGCCTACCAGCGCAATACCACCAACTTGCTGCTCAACCGCAACGTGCCGGCTCTCATTGGCTTTACCAATCGCGTGCTCACCAACGTGGGTGAGGTACGCAACCGGGGCCTGGAGTTTCAGCTCAACACGACTAACATCGTGGGCACCGGCTTTACCTGGAACACGGCGGCCAACCTCTCCTTCAACCGCAACGAGGTGTTGGCGCTGGGCGGGCCTACTGACCAGATTCTCTACGATGCCGTGTTTGGCTACACCAGCTCTATCCGGGTGGTGCCGGGCCAGCCGCTGGGCGCGTTCTACGGCTACCAGCAGATTGGCGTGTACCGTGACCAGGCCGACGTGGATGCCAGCGCTAAGTGGAGTTCGGGCGGTTCAGTGCCCGGCGACCTCAAGTTTGCCGATATCAACGGCGATGGTAAGATTGACGCCAACGACATTACCAAGATTGGCAACCCCTTTCCAAAGTTCACTTACGGCATGGTCAACACCTTCGGCTACAAGGGGTTTACGCTGGCCATCACCATCCAGGGTTCGCAGGGCAACGACATTTTGTATGCAGGCGACCGCTACGTGAACAACTTCCCCGGCCAAGCTAACGCCCGCACCAACGTGCTCGGCCGCTGGCACTCAGCCACCGACCCCGGCAACGGCTGGGAGCCTCGGGCCACGTCGTCGCCTTCGACCTCGCTGACTTCATTCAGCTCGCACTACATCTTCGACGGCTCGTTCTTGCGCATCCGAACCGTGAACCTGCGCTACAACCTGCCCTTGGCCTTCGTGACCAAAGTCCGCCTGAGCAGCGCCAGCGTGTACGTGGCCGCCCAAAACCTGTACACCTTCACCAAATACTTCGGCTTCAACCCCGAAGCTAACCTCTACGGCAACACCACCACCCCGACCTATGGCGTCGACCAGGGGTCTTTCCCAATGGCCCGCACCCTCACTATCGGCGCTACCATTGGTTTTTAACCCCTTGACATCTCCTGTATTATGAATCTAAAAGGCCTTTTTTCCGGGGTGGCCGTGCTGGCTACGCTCGGGCTTATCACCGTCGCTACTACGTCCTGCAACAAGGATTTTATTGACCTCAACGACCCCACTCGTATCCCAACCTCAGAGTCGTACCAGGACTCGTCGAGCATTGCCACCGGCGTGACGGCGGCCTACTCGTCGCTCCAAGATATCTACGGCAAAAATGGGGTCAATACCGGGCTGTACGTGTTCACCGAAGTGCCCTCCGACAACAGCCAGGCCGTGGTGGATGGCCAGGGCGTGGGCGAGTTTGACTACTTCAACCTCACTTCGGCCAACGGCCGTCTGCAAACGCAGTGGGTGGTGTCGTACCGGGCCATTGCGCGCTGTAACATCATTATCAGCCGCATCGGCGGGGTGAAGCTGTCGGCCGCCACCCGAAACCGCTACATCGCGGAGATGAAGTTTATCCGGGCGCTCACCTACTTCAACTCCGTGCAGATATGGGGGGATGTTCCACTGGTTACGAACGAATTTACGAACATTGCCGATGCTTACGCAGTGGGCCGCACGCCAACTGCTCAGGTGTACACGCAGATTGAGAAAGACCTGACTGAGGCTGCCGTGGACCTGCCCAACACCTACACTGCCGCCAACCTGGGCCGCGTGACTAAGGGGGCCGCCCGGGGCCTGCTGGCCAAGGTGCAACTCACGGAGAAGAAATACACCGACGCGGAAGCCACGCTCCGCTCTTTCCTGACCGACTACGACAACGCAACCAACTACCGCCTGCTGCCCACTTACGCCGATATTTTCTCGCTGACCAATGAGCTAAACGCGGAAATCATTTTTGCGGTGCGCTACAGCAAGGGCGGCCTAGGCACCGGCAGCCCGTTCACCAACAACTTTGCCCCGTTATCGGCCCAGGCCGGGGGCAGTTCGGCCAATCAGTACAACACGGCGCGCAAGGACCTGGTCGATGCTTTCACGGCCAGCGGCACAGCCGACGTGCGCTACAATGCCGAACTGGGCGGCCCCGTGACGGTGGGCGGCAACCCAACATACTACACCAAGAAGTATTTTGATACGCCAACTACTTCGGGTGATGCTGACAACGACTGGATAGTGCTGCGCTTTGCCGACGTGCTGCTCATGTACGCTGAAGTGCTGAACGAGCTAGGCCGCCCAGCCGATGCCGTGCCGTATATCAACCGCACCCGCGCGCGGGCCGGTCTCACGGCGCTGCCCACCACTACCGCCCAGGCCCCGCTGCGCCTGGCCATCGAAACTGAGCGCCGCCTGGACCTGAATTTTGAAGGCCACCGCTGGTTTGACTTGGTGCGGACCGGCCGCGCTCTCACCGTAATGAATGCCCACTTCACCACCTACGGTATTCGCCTGAATGGCAGCGCGACGGGGGCCATTATTCAAATTGATGCCCATAATCTGCTGTTCCCGCTGCCTTTGCAGGAGCTTCAGACCAACCCGATTCTGACGCAGAATCCAGGCTATTAATTCACCTGCACCAGGGAGTAGGCCTGTGGTTAGCTGGTGGTCTGCTCCTTGGTTTTTTATCAGCGTCTTTTCTGTTTTTATGACCGTACTTATTTCCCTCAAGAGATTTTGGCTCCTGCTGCTGAGTGCGCTAGTGCTCGGCGCTACCGCCCACGCCCAGACCAGCCTGATTCAGCACGCGGCGGCCCGCCGCGTGCTTAGTCTGAACGGCAGCTGGAACTACATCATCGACCCCTACGAAAATGGCTTCTACAACTACCGCCACGAGCCATTCGACCAGTCGGCCTCGGGCCAAGGCGGATATTACGACAACCGCAAGCCGCGCACGGCTCAAGAGTCGGAATTAATTGAGTACGACTTTGATAAGGCCCCGGCGCTGCAAGTGCCCGGCGACTGGAATTCGCAGGACGACAAACTCTTGTATTATGAGGGCACCGTGTGGTATAAGAAAAGCTTTAAGCTGGTGCCCACGGCGGGCAAGCGCTATTTTCTGTACTTTGGGGCCATCAACTATGAGGCGCATATCTACCTCAACGGCAAGAAGCTGGGGATGCATAAGGGCGGCTTTACGCCCATCCAGTACGAGGTAACAAACCAGTTCAGTGCTACCGGCGACAATTTTGTGGTGGTGAAGGCCGACAATACTCGCCACCAGGACGAGGTGCCGACCATCAATACCGACTGGTGGAACTACGGTGGTATCACCCGCGACGTGTACATCGCCGAAACTCCTGCCACCTTTATCGTCGATTATAAGGTGCAGCTGGCGAAGAGCAGCCCCGGCACCCTGGCCGGCTACGTGCAGCTCGATGGGGCCGCCAAAGCCGGGCAGTCCGTGACGCTGACTATCGCCGAGGCTGGCCTGACCAAGCGCGTACAAACCGATGCCGACGGCCGAGCCACCTTCAGCCTACCTGCCAAAAAGCTGACGCTGTGGTCGCCCCTGCACCCCAAGCTCTACGCCGTGCGCCTGGCCAGCGACGGCGATGAAATGACGGATAAAATTGGCTTTCGCACCATCGAAACGCGGGGGCAGGACATTCTGCTGAATGACAAATCTGTCTTTTTGCGCGGCATTTCCATCCACGATGAAAACCCGCTCATCCCCGGCCGCGCCCGCAGCGAAGGCGACCTACGGATGCTGCTTACC
>CAXUKA010000099.1:0-18179 GCA_964251335.1 uncultured Hymenobacter sp. | reverse complement strand
AGTATGAGCTGCGCGCCCAGCTTTGCACCGACCTCAAAACAATGCCCGTGGAAGATGCTTCCATCGACTAGCCTCAGGACCAGAGCCCTTACCAGGCGCTGGGCAAAATCGTGCTGCCGGCGCAGGATGCCTTCAGCCCCGCCCGCCGCGTGTTTGCCGACGATGTGCTGTCGTTCAACCCCTTCCATTGCTTGCCCGAGCACCTGCCGCTGGGCAGCATCAATCGGGTGCGCATCAAGGCCTACGCCTCTTCGACCCAGTACCGCCACGCCATGAATGCGACCCCCAAAGTAGAGCCGACGGATATCAACCAGCTGCCCGATTAATCAATAACAGCAGGCTATTCAGCTCATTACAAGACAAAACCCCGGCTACTATGCTGTGCAGGCGCAGCATAGTAGCCGGGGTTTCTTGGTCTACACAAGCCAACCTTACCCCACTGGGGCCGGCTCTACGGCCCGCTCAAAGCGGAGTTGGCCGTTGACATCCGTACCGGCTGAGGTGAAATCGTTGCGAAGCAGTACATGCTGCGAGGCCAGGTTTTCGGGCTGCGTGTGGGCCACCAGCTGGCGCACCATGCCGGTAGCGGCAGCCTGCTGCACTAGCCCAGCCACCAGCTCGGTAGCCAGGCCTTGCCCACGCCAGTCATCAGCGATGGAATAGCCGATTTCGACCATGCCCGTTGCGTCGGGCGGTCCTGTGAAGCCGCCCGAGCCGACTAGCGTGCGCGGCACGTTGCCGTCGGCTTTTAGCAGGGCATACCAGTTGTACCAGCCGGCCGCGTCGCGGCCACCAGCGATGAGCTTTTCGAGGAAATACTCCATCGCGTCGCGGTCGTAGCCAATGGGAGGCCAATTGGCAGGCATAGCCGCACCCAGCAGCACCGGGAAGTACTGCGGCTTGTGCAGCTCGGCCGTGAGGAGCGCCCGGCTTGAGGCCAGAATAGTTAGGCGAGGAGTTTGAGTGATTAAGGGAATCATGGCGAGGCTATACGGTTCCAGCGCTTGGGCTGCTTTTTATTGCGCCGCAGGCGCGGGCACCGCAAAGGTGTTGAGCAGGCTGCTAATGGTCATGTATTGGCCAGCCAGAAAAATCATATCGACCACACCTTTCTCGCCAAATGTCACAATGGCCTGCTCGTACAGCTCGGTATCAATCTGGTGCGTGGTTGCCAGACGGTGCGTGAAGTCGTAGGCCACGCTTTCCTCGGCCGCCAGCGTTGTGGGCTTTTGCCCAGCCACCAGGGTTTGAATGGTAGCTTCGTCGAAGCCCGCTTTTTCGGCCACGGCGGTGTGGGCGTACAGTTCATAGGCCGCCTGCCACACCGCGCCCACGGTGAGGATAACCACCTGGCGCACCTTCTCACTGAGGGAGCTATGCTTACCCTCGGCGCTGGTTATGCCCATAGAGGCCGCGGCGATTTCGGGGCTCCGCAGCATGGCATTGAAGGGACCAATGAGCTTTCCATCAAAGGTTTCGGCCTGAAACCCCGATTTCTTGGCCCAGGGCACCATCGTGTCTTGCAGCTGATTATAAAGTTTTTTCTGGTCCGATTTGAGGTCGGTGGGAGCGAGCAGAACTAGCCGCCCGCCGAGGTTGTCGCCGAAAGTTGCCATAGGTTGAGTGGGGTGCAATTTTTCCTGCTTACGTGCTGGGTAGCTGTCACGGTTAGCTGCTTGCTGCCTACTTGCCGACTTTGCGGCTTGCGGACGACATTTTTAAGCTGTAGCCGCTCTGGTGCCCGCTGCCCCCATTCGCCTTCAGGCCAGGGGCATGTGCGTGGTGATGGCAATGCGGTTCCAGGCATTGATAGTAACGGCAGCCATAATGGCCTGGGCCACCATTTGCTCGCCCAACAACGCCACCGCCTGCCGGTAGGTGGCATCCGACACACCGCCCTGGCTGATGAGCGTAATTTCCTCGGTAAGAGCCAGTAGTGCTTGCTCTTCGGGGGTGAAAAGGGTAGTTTCGCGCCAGGCATTGAGCAGGTAGAGGCGCTGCTCGGTTTCGCCATCGTGCCGGGCCTCATGGGTGTGCATATCGAGGCAAAAGGCGCAGCCGTTGAGCTGCGAGGCGCGCACTTTCATCAGGTGCTTCTGGATGGGCGTGAGCTTGGTGGTGCTTAGGTATTTTTCGAGCGCATACATGGCTTTGTATGCTTCGGGCTCGGTGTGCTGCAAAGAGAGGCGCTGGTCCATAAGGAGTTGAATGGGGTAAATGACAGGGCAAAATTCTGCCCCTAGCCCCCTCGTTCTCCTTAACCTAGATTAAGAAATTCAGCCAATACTACCTGGCTCCGCTGCTTCTCCGCCCAGGCTGGCCTTGGCCCGCACCTTACTCAGAAACTCGGGCGTGCAGCCCAGATACGAGGCCAGCATATACTGCGGCACCCGCTGCACAAACCCCGGAAACGCGGTGCTAAAATGCTGGTAGCGTTCTTCCAGCGACTGCCCGTAGTAGTACACCCACCGCGTCTGGTTGGCGGCGGCCACCCGCTGTAGCATCAGGCGGAAGTAGCGCTCCAGCGCGGGCACCTGCGCCAGCATCGCCTCCTGGCGCGGGTAGTCGAGCACCGCCACAGTCGTCGGCTCTACTGCCTGAATATGAAACAGCGACGGCTGCCGGCTCAGCAGGCTGTTGTAGTCGGTCAGCCACCAGCTTTCAAGCGCAAACTGCGTGATTTGCTCAGTGCCTTTTTCGGTGAGAAAATACAGCCGCAGGCAGCCTTGCAGCACAAAATAGCTCGCCGGGCAGGGCTGCCCGGCTTCGAGCAGATACGCTTTGCGCGGCACTGTTTGCAGCCTGAAATACGTGGGCACCAGCGCCGCTTCGGCTGGCGTGAGGGCCACGTAGCGGGCAATATGGGCGAGCAGCGCGGCGTACATGAGGAGCTGGCTACGCTAGCGCGGCGTGGCTTGGGGTGCGGCGGGCGCGCTGGCTTTGTCGGCGGCTTTTTTGGCCTTGGCTGCTTCGACATAGGTCTTGAACAGCTCGCGCCAATTGCGGCCGTGGGTATTCAGATATTCTTCGTTTTTAGATTTATAGATTTCAAAAACGGCGGATATCTCTTTCATGTTCTTGAAGTCCACAGCCTGCTCGCGGGCCTGCTTCAAATTCGTCAGAATCACGGCCTCTTCCGTCGGAGTCAGGTCGGGCACGATGGCCTTGTAGCCGTTCAGCGTAAATGCCACCTTGCCGATGGTGTATTTGTCCAGCACGGCCTCGACCTGCTCGGGCGTGAGCTGCTGGCGCAGGCCGGCCATCAGGTTTTCGTGAATGGCTTTGGGCATGGCCGACACGGTAATGACTTGACGGTCCAGGGTACTCAGCGGCTTGCCGGTGGCTGGGTTGATGCCGGCCGGTGTCTCCGTGTACGGATGGGCATTATTGTACTCGCGGATGGCGCGCAGGTGCGTGGCAATTATTTGCTGCACCGCGGCTTCCTTTTTAGCATCGTGTAATTGGAGCGCGGCCGCCCATTCGGTCGCTTTTTGGCTGGCTTCCGGGTCGGCTTTCGCTTCCGCACTCGGGGCGGGGGTTGTAGTGGGCTGGCTATGGGCGGCGGTAGTAGCCCAAGCACCCAGGCTTATTAGCAGGGCCACCGTTTTAATATACTTGCTCATATACTGTCTGCTGTCGCCAATCGTAACCAACTTGAACTGAGCTTTAAAAGAGTTTCCTAGCGAAGATACAAGCCGCTTTGGCACTCCAGCCTATTTGCTATATCCCAGCTGGCGCAGCCGCACCCGCAGGTATTGTTGCAGCCAAATCGGATACAAGTTGTAGGCTACATTGAGCAGGGTTAGCAGCGCGGCCCACCCCAGCCGGCCTTGCCACAGGGCGCAGCCGCTCGCCAGCAAAAAAAACACCAGCATCACCCAGTGAAAGCGCTCTTGCTGGTAGCTGGTGCGGTGCAGCCGGGCCAGGCCGGCCGGGGTGGCCAGCGGCCGGTAGTGCGGGTAGCGCCGCCGCAGCAGGCGGTTTACCAGGTAGCCGCCTTGCGTGAGGTAGCTGAGGGCGGGCACCCGCAGTCGGCGGTAGGCGGCCACGCCAGCGCTCAGCTGCAAGCGCCGCAGCCACGCGGCCGGCAACATATACGCCAGCACACTCACCCCAGCAAACCAATAGAGCCACGGCCGCGCCAGATGCTGGTAGCAAAATAGCACCAGTGGCACCAGCGCCAGGGCCGACCACAGCACATTGGGCACGGCATTGTACCAGCCTACCATGGCCGCTGAGGGTACCTTGCGCTGGGAAGAAGCTGTCATACCAGCAAATGAAGCAGCTAATTCGTTTTCAGGTACACTTGAAAAATGCCGCCTGCCGAATCGCCGACCACCCAAACGTAGTAGGTACCGTCCTTCAATTTACTTAAGGACAAGTTGATTTCGCGGCGTTCACCTACCTCGCTGCTACCAGTTTGCTGAATTGGCTGATAAGGGGCCGTGCGTTTTAAGAACTTGCTGTAATTCACCTCGTCCCAAATAGAAACGGATGTTCGCAGCAGGCCGGGCAGCACGAGCTCCAGTTGTTCGCCTTTCTCCCGATATACCGTAATGGGCTTGCACGTCGGCCCCCGTTCGCAAGCCTCCAAGTATTCGATACTTACCCGGATAGGTCTTGGTGCAGGGGCATGAACCAAGCGTTTATTGCCTGCAAGTGTCAGCAGCAACCCAGCGCCTATTGCCAGGCGCTTTACAAAGCACAAGCTATAATAGGAGTTCGAGCCAGTTTTCATGCTGTAAGCTAGCATCTAAAACAAACCAGCCGCTACCAGAAACGGCAGCGGCTAGAGAAATAAAACAGATGCTTTCTACTTTAATCTACTGATAGTGAATGTATTAACAAACATTAACGAGACATTGTCATGCAGTGCGCAGCGAAGCATAACGGACGATTTTATTACCAAGGGCTGATGCCCGTTTCCGGCGCATTGTCGTCGCTGAAAAACTGACTTGTTGGGCCATCGGGGCCTAGCAGGGCGGCTTTTACCACGCGGGCCGCGGCGTCTTCCACGGTGCCGGGGCCGCTGTGGTGGTTGAAATCGGTGGCGGTGTAGCCGGGGTCTACGGCGTTTACTTTGAAGGGCGTATCGCGCAGCTCGTAGGCCAGCACTATCGTGTAGGCGTTCAGAGCGGCTTTGGAGGGGATATAAGCCGCGCCTTTCACTGGATAATATTTCCAGGTGGGGTCGTTGTGCAACGTCAGCGAGCCCAGGCCCGAGGTTACGTTGACGATGCGGGGCTCGGGCGACTGCCGCAGCAGGTCGATGAAGGCCTGTGTCGTTTCGATTACGCCGAATACGTTGGTGTCAAACACCTCCTTGATGCTGCTGACCGCAGTGCCAAGGGCCGGCTGCGGAAAGCCTCCGCTGATGCCGGCATTGTTGATGAGGACGTCGAGGACGTCGGTTTTCGCGCCCAGTGCCGTGCGGGCGGCGGCTACCGAGGCGCTGTCGGTTACGTCGAGCTGGAGCAGCTCTACCTGGGTAAGGCCTTCGGAATGAAGCTGGTCGACGGCCTGCTGGCCTTTTTGGGCGTCGCGGCTGCCCAGGTACACGTAGTAGCCGCGCTGGAGCAGCTGGCGAGCGGCTTCGAAACCAATACTTTTATTGGCCCCGGTGATGAGTGCTTTCTTCATGACTAGTAGGAAATTGTCTATGGGACAGCACAAAATTACCGGGCGCATTAGGCGCGGCTGACACCCATTTCACGGCATTACTGGTACATTTTGCGGATGGTGGCCCGGTAGTCGGCCGGGGTCACGCCGGTTTCGCGCTTGAAGAAGCGGTTGAAGTAGGAAGCATCAGAAAAGCCGAGGTCGAAGGCGATTTCCTTGAGCGGATTTTGGGTGTAGAACAGCAGGCGGCGGGCTTCAAGCACCAGGCGCTCGTGCAGGTGCTTGATGGCAGGCCGGCCGCTCTGGGCTTTCACTACCTCGCTCAGGTGGCCGGCCGAAATATGGAGCAGCGCCGCGTACGCGCTTACCTCATGCAGCTCGCGGTAGCATTCCTCTATCTTGGCGTGGTAGGCCCGGAGCAGACGCTGGTCGGCCGAGGGCTCGTCGGCCGTGAACTGCTCGGTGTAGAGCCGGCTCAGGTGCGTGAGTAGCACCGTGAGGTAGGCGCTCAGCAGGCGGTGCTGCCACTCGCCGGGACGCTGGTACTCGGCGTCGAGCTTCAGCAAAAGCTCTTCCACCAGAGCCGCATCGGTTGCCGTCAAGTGCAATTCGTGCCCGTGGTAAGGGTTCTGGATGATGGGCAATTCCAGCAAAGCCGCGTTTTGCTGGAGGGCCAGAAACTCGGTGGTAAACGTGAGGGCGGTACCCCAGAAGGGCGTAGGCTCCTCCTTGACCAGAATCTGGCCGGGCGGCGAAAAGTAAAATGTATTGTCCTGGTGCTCATACGGCACCATATCGGCCCAGTGCCGGCCCTGGTGGTGCTTCACAAACACCAGCAGGTAATAAGCCTTGCGGTGCGGCAGCAGCATAGCCTCTTCGTACATCTCCGCGCCTTCGGCCCGCCGGATGCTGAATAGTTTGCTCGCGGTTACCGCGTCCGGCTCAAACGGATGTATGGGTACCGACTGCTGGCTGCTGAGCGTTTGCATAGCCCAAAACTACGGCCGGCGGGCCGAGCGGCTGAGGTTTCGGTAAACCTGCTTGCTACTGGGGACGGCTAACGGATGCCCGCTTATTTTCGGAGTTAGCAAACAGAAAATAGACTTGTTCCTGAATTCGCTGCATTAAAAACGTCCGTCATGCTCATCTGGCGTCCGCTTGTAGAAGCATCTCTACCGCTTCCTCCGTGTCGTTCAACGGGGCGGTAGAGATGCTTCTACAAGCGGACGCCAGATGAGCATGACGACCTGATTTTATCGCTTTCTGCTTTTCGATTTATGAATCGTATTGACCGCCTGTTTGGCCTTGTCACCTTGTTGCAAGCCCGCAAATACGCGTCGGCCGAGCAGATAGCCGAGCAGTTTGAAACCAGCGTGCGCACGGTGTACCGCGATATCCGGGCGCTGGGCGAGCAAGGTATTCCGGTCAGCTTTGAGGTGGGGCGGGGCTACTTTTTGGTGCAGGGCTATTTCCTGCCCCCAGTCACGTTTTCGGCCGCCGAGGCCAACGCCTTATTGTTGCTCGAAACGTTGGGGGCCACGCTGGCCGACCAATCCATTCGGCCGCACGTGGCGGCGGCGTTGCAGAAAGTGAAGGCCGTGCTGCGCGGCCCCGTGCAAGACCAGCTAACGCAGCTGGCCAGCGGCATCCGGCTGCACGTGCCCGAGTATACGGAGGGGCATATGCAGTACCTGGCCACTATTCAGGCGGCTATTGCCGGCCGCCAGGTGCTGGCCCTGGACTACCACGACAAGGAAGGCCGCCGCACCCGCCGCCACGTCGAGCCCATCGGGCTGGTGTTCTACAATTTTACGTGGCACCTGGTGGGCTGGTGCCAGCTGCGGCACGCCTACCGCGAGTTTCGGGTGTCGCGCCTGCACCACCTGGCGGCCACTACCCTGCCCGTTACCAACCCGGCGCTGCTGTCGCTGGCCGACTACCTCGCCAGCCTCCAGCTGCCCCAGCTGAGCTGATTTTTTTTCGAGTAGCGCGAGCCGACTGCCATAGGGTTGTCAGTGAGGGGGCCGCTCTTTGTGGCTTCAACTCACTCTAACACCCCTACGCCGCCATGAATTTGCTCTCTGTTCGCCTCATCACGGCCGATATCCAGCCGCTCGTACAGTTCTACGAGCAGGTTACCGGCCTGACTCTGACGCAGTACACTCCCGATTTTGCCGAGCTGCGCACGCCTACTGCCACGCTGGCCATTGGCAGCACGCGCACGCTGCTCGCCTTTGGGGGCGGCCACGTGGCCGAGGCGGCGGCCAACCGCTCGGCCATCATCGAGTTTCGGGTGGCCGATGTAGATGCCGACTACCAGCGGCTGGCTCCCCTCCTCGCCGATGCCGTGGTGCAACCGCCCACCACTATGCCCTGGGGCAACCGCTCACTACTCTTCCGCGACCCCGACGGCAACCTGGTCAATTTCTTTACCCCGGTCACCCCCGAGGCCTTGCAGAAGTTTGACGGCTAGGCGCTGTTCCTGCCCAGCACGCGCGCCGCTGTCAGGGAGAGCTTAGCGCGTATTTAAGAATTTAAAAAGGCCGTCATGCTGAGCTTGCCGAAGCATCTCTACCGCTTCGTTGAACGGTGCAGAAGAAGTGGTAGAGATGCTTCGACAAGCTCAGCATGACGGACGGGTTGAAGGCGATTTTAGCAAAATCCAGACCTGCTATCAGGCTTGCAGCGCTCCCACGTACCGATACGTGTTGATGAGCACGCCCGTGGACGTAGCCTGCGTGCTGATGAACGCGAGCTCGCACGGGTTGGCGCTTTCCGAGAAAAAGCGTTTGCCCCGGCCCAGCAAAACCGGGTAAACCAGCAGCAGCACCTCATCGACCAGGCCCTGCTCAAGCAACACCGACGTCAGCGTGGAACTGCCACAAACGATGAGGTCCGGGCCGTCCGTGGCCTTGAGGCGGCGGACACCCTCGATGATATCTGCGCCCAGGTCCTCGGCTGGTTCCCATTCGAGGCCGTCTAGGCGGTGGGTGGCTACGTATTTCGTTGCCGCATTCAGGCCGTTCGCTATCGGGGTATCGCCGGCTTTGGGCCAGAAATCGGCCCAGGCATCGTAGGTGCGGCGGCCCAGCAGCAGGTCGAAGCGGCTACCGTAGGCCTCTACAACGGCCGCTAGCCCGGCCGGCGTGCGGTAGGGCGTCGTCCAGTTGCCATACGCAAAGCCGTCGCTGTCGTCGTGCTGCATCACTCCGTCCAGGGAGGTGTGCTCCATGATTCTAATCTTTCGCATGTTGCTGGCTACTAAGTTACTGATTACCTAAAGTTAGCACACCTCAACCTTCGCGCTTTCCAGGAAACACTTTTGCATTTCAACTCTAAGCGCCTATCCAAAAAGTCGTCATACTCGTCTGGCACACACGCAGGGCTGCCTAGCTATCGCCTCATCCAGGCAGTCCGGCTACCAGGTGCATCCGCTCGCTACTACAAGACATGCTTGCTGGTGCGGCGGGGCGCTATGCTGCTGGCGGCGGCTAGTGGCCCAGGTAGCGAGCGGTAGGCACCACGCGATAGGCCGGGTCGTCTGCCAGAATGCCTTGCAGCGAGCTTACGTGCCGCGCCCCGATTATAAGGAGCTGGCGGGTTTGGTGGGTTTGCAGCTGGGTGGTCACGATGTTGGAATAGACCTTCAGGTCGCGGTTGTAGAAGACGGAAATGAATTCCGCGCCCACGTATTGTGGGTTGATGAACGCCGCATCAACCATGGGGTCGGGCTTGAGCGTGCCATTGGTGACGCGGGCCGGCGTGCGGTATACCAGGGTGTGCAGCCGCTGCAGGGTGGCCGGCTCATTGATGGCCCGCAGGTATTGCGGGATGGTGCGGGTGCCGGCCAACAATTGCTGGCCGATGGGGTCAGAAAAGGCGCGCCAGTCGGCCGTGGCCTTCTCATATAGCTCAATGTGCTTACCCGCATTCAGGATGCTTTGCGATGTGCCGCCCGGCGCATTTACGCAGTGAATACGAGTTAGCCCCAGGCGTTTGCCCAGCACAAAGCCCAGCTGGTACACTTCGCTGCGGCCCCCAGGCAGGGTGTTGAGGTCGAGTTGGCCTTGCTGGTAGCGTTGGTACAGGCTGTCGAGGTGCCCCTGCTGCTCGGGTAGCTCCTCTACCAAAATACCGTCGGGCTGGTAGCGCGCCAGCTGGTCGAGGACGGCCGCCAGCTCGGCCTGCCGCTTGGGCGTCAACACGTCCGAATTCGGATTGTCGGCTTTGTAGAGCTGCGCCAGGTGGCTACAGCCTAGCAACATAATGGATGTTGGGGCACTGTCGGGGCCGGCGCTGGCTGCCGGGGGGCTTTTGGCGGTGCTACAGGCAACCAGGCCCAAGGCCAGCCCTAACAGCCCGGTGGAAAAATGCCCATTACCATTACCAAACAACCGCATACAAAGAAAAAGGGTAAAATACCTGGTAAGAATCCGCTGGCCGGTGCAAACCTGCCCATTCTTATTGCCCGCAAGCTACCCCAAAAACACGCCAGCCGCTACCGGGGGCGGCAGCGGCTGGGGAACAGCACCCATTTATTGGTTCGACCCCTGTTAGGACTCGAACCAATAAGCGGGTATGACCGTTATATTTGCCATGTGACTCACTTAGGCCTCGTCGCCTTTGCTGGGCCACGACAAAGTCCCCGGTTGTACCAACCGGGGCATTTTTTTGCCCATTACCCTCGAATAATGCCTTGTGGGTCCAACGGCGCAGCAGCTTTTAGCAGTAGCGGGTCAAGCGTTTGAAATAAGTTGCCCAGGTTGAATTTACGCGTGCTGCCTTTCGGATATTCTTGCCGGAAGAGGCAGTACGTAATAGCATCGGCCGCTTGCACAAAGTAAGAGTGCTGGGAAGAGCAATGGAAAACGTCCTCGACCAGGAATTGTACCGGTGGCGTGCCTTTGCGTAGTTCGCGCAGTAAACCCCGAAGCGCGTTGGCATCGGTGGCATCGGCCAACACCACGCCACGAGTTTGCTGCTGGGCTAGGAAGGTTTCGTAGCCAGCTAACAACAGTCGCCAAGCTGGCAGTAAGTATTCGTTATACTGGGGAAGTAACTGCTTGTCAAGGCAGACATTAAGTATCTTGGCATTCGGGAAAAAGCTAGGCATAGCGCCCACAAAATCGCGCAGAATCTGAATGCGGGCCGTTTTGGCAATCTGCTTATACGCCAGCGTGCGGCTGGGCCGAATCAGCTCGGCGCTGTGAATTTCTTCGCGTTTTAATAGCCCGGTGCGCTGCTTTATCAACTCTCGAAACGCGGTAATGCGAGTCAGCGCCGGGTACCAATCCTGCTCAGGCACCAGCAGCCCGCTCAAAATGAAGTGCGGCGTATTGCTGCCGGTGTAGCGGCCAGGGTCGCCGCTTTCGTCCACGTATAGGAAATACATTCCGTCTATTCTATTAGCAAAAAGCCACCTCCGTGGGAGGTGGCTTTCTTAAGCTGCTAAGATAAGCTGCGCAACTAAGCCCGTGCGCTGCCGAAATTACAGTTTCTCAGTAGCTCAGCCACCAAGTGCGCCCCGCCCGCTCGCCCCTCAAACACCCCCGCTACCGGGGGCGGCAGCGGCTGGGGAAACCATAGTTACTTTAGCACGATGGAAGCTGTCTTATCTCGCATTACCACTAACCCGCGCCAGTGCGGCGGCCGGCCCTGCATTCGGGGCATGCGTATTCGCGTGGCCGATGTGCTGCAACTCTTCGCCGCAGGTTTATCGGCCGAGCAGGTTCTAGCCGAAATGCCTGACCTAGAAGCGGCCGACTTGCAAGCGGCCTTGCAATACGCCGCCCGCCAAATTGACTACCCCCGGCTGGCCGCATGACCATCTGGCTCGATGCTCAACTATCGCCCTTGCTAGCTGCCTGGCTCAACTGGAAATTCAACGTGCAGGCCATTCCCGTCCGTGACCTGGGCCTGCGCGATGCCGAAGACGAAGAAATATTCCAAGCCGCCAAGCTGGCTGACGTAGTTATCCTGACCAAAGACGCCGACTTTCCGCGGCTACTCGACCGCTTTGGACCACCGCCCCAAGTGCTTTGGCTTACTTCCGGCAATACCTCCAATGAACGGTTGCAGCAAGTATTACTCCCCGTGCTGCCCGCCGCGCTAGAGCTCCTGGCAGCCGGCGAGCCATTGGTAGAGATTGGGAATACGCTAACCTAGGAACACCAAGTGCGGCCCGCTCGCCCCGAAAACACACCAGCCGCTACCGGGGGCGGCAGCGGCTGGGAAACAAAAGAAATAAAATACTGGGCACACGATATTTAGTTCCTTTTGGAAAAATTTTCCTAGTCTAATTATCGCATGTTTACTACTTTCTTCCTTTCTTTACAAGACATTTCGATGCAGCATCGGTTAAATAAACAGGCCACTCAAAACTTGAACGGCCTGATATGAAAGGTTTAAAATAGCCTATTTTACTAGGCACTCATCTAGCTTAGCAGAGGTCTAGAACCCATTGAGACGCATCCCAAAGCTTCTTGCAAGCTCTGCTGAAGTCAGTAAGACCAACCATTAAGGTTGAGCCACGCTTTATAAAGCGCTGAATTTTTATCCAATTAATTTTCTTCATCTGAGAAGGTTTTTGGAAACGTGTGAGGTGAATTGCCTCGCATCAAACGGAAGGGTCGCCACCCTTCCGTTTTTGCGTTTTACACTCCTTACATGGGCTGTACACCTGCTGAATAGGTACATGTAGGAGGCTAGTGCATCATAGGCAGTTGGGTATAGTATTGCTCAGTACCCCATTCGAAAATGAGATACTGAGCGGTTTAACATCTCTACGACCCGCAGGCCTCACACGCATCCGGGTTATCCAGCGAGCAGGCCATGTCGCTTTGGTTTTGGGCGACCTCGGCGTACATGGGTTCCAGGGTTTCGGCGGCTTGCTTCTGCACCGTAAACTTGATGGCGTCGGCGGCGGCTTTGGTGCGCAGGTAGTACATGCCGGTTTTGAGGCCGCGCTTCCAGCTGTGGAAGTGCATGCTGGTGAGCTTGCCGAAGTTCACGTTTTGCACGTGCAGGTTCAGGCTCTGGCTCTGGCAGATGTAGGCACCCCGGTCGGCGGCCATGTCGATGATGGTGCGCTGCGAAATTTCCCACACCGTCTTGTACAGGTCCTTGATGTGCTGCGGCACGCGGGTAATGCCCTGCACCGAGCCATTGGCCGCGATGATGTCCTGCTTCATCTGCTCGTTCCAGAGACCCAGCTTCACCAGGTCTTTCAGCAGGTGCTTGTTCACCACCATAAACTCGCCCGAGAGCACGCGCCGCACATAAATGTTGCTGGTGTAGGGCTCAAACGACTCGTTGTTGCCCAGAATCTGGGCGGTGCTGGCGGTGGGCATGGGGGCCACTAGCAGCGAGTTGCGCACGCCGTGCTCGATTACCTGGGCGCGCAGCGTTTCCCAGTCCCAGCGGCCCGACTGCGGCGTCACGCCCCAGAGGTCAAACTGGAATTTGCCCTCGCTCAGGGGCGAGCCCTGGAAGGTTTCGTAGGGGCCGTCCTGCTTGGCGAGGTCCATCGAAGCCGTCATGGCGGCGAAGTAAATCGTCTCGAAAATGTCGGTGTTCAGGCCCTTGGCCTCGTCGCTCTCGAAGGGCATGCGCAGGGCGATAAACGTATCGGCCAAGCCCTGCACGCCCAGCCCGATGGGGCGGTGGCGGAAGTTCGACTTCGCGGTTTCGGGCACCGGGTAGTAGTTCACGTCGATTACCTTGTTGAGGTTCAGCGTGGCCTGGTAGGTTACTTCGTAGAGCTTGTCGTGGTCGAAGGTCACGTTACCGCTGGCGTCTTCCACGAGGTAGCGGGGCAGCGCCAGCGAGGCGAGGTTGCACACGGCAATCTCGTCCTTGTCGGTGTACTCCATAATCTCGGTGCAGAGGTTGCTGCTCTTGATGGTGCCGAGGTTTTGCTGGTTGCTCTTGCCATTGGCGGCGTCCTTGAAGAGCATGTAAGGCGTGCCCGTCTCGGTCTGGCTTTCCAGGATGTGGAACCACAACTCCTGCGCCTTGATGGTCTTGCGGCCACGGCCTTCGCGCTCGTACTTGGTGTAGAGCTTCTCAAACTCGGGGCCCCAGGTGGTGTCGAGGCCGGGACACTCGTGGGGGCACATCAGCGTCCAGTCGCCGTTGGCCTCCACGCGCTTCATGAACAGGTCGGGCGTCCAGAGGGCGTAAAACAAGTCGCGGGCGCGCATTTCCTCCTTGCCGTGGTTCTTTTTCAGGTCCAGGAATTCGAAAATGTCGGCGTGCCAGGGCTCCAGGTAAATAGCGAACGCACCCTTGCGCTTGCCGCCGCCCTGGTCCACGTAGCGAGCCGTGTCGTTAAAGACTTTCAGCATCGGCACCAAGCCGTTGGAGTTGCCATTGGTGCCTTTGATGTACGAGCCCGTGGCGCGCACATTGTGCACCGCCAGCCCAATGCCGCCCGCCGACTGCGAAATCAGCGCGCAGTCTTTCAGCGTCTCATAAATCCCCTCAATCGAGTCGTCCTTCACCGTCAGCAGGAAGCACGACGACATCTGCGGCTTCGGCGTGCCCGCGTTGAACAGCGTCGGCGTAGCGTGGGTAAACCAGCGCTCCGACATCAGGTTATACGTCTTGATGGCCGAGTCAATATCATCCTTGTGGATGCCCACCGACACGCGCATCAGCATGTGCTGGGGCCGCTCCACCACCTTGCCATCGAGGCGCAGCAAGTACGAGCGCTCCAGGGTCTTGAAGCCGAAGAAGTCGTAGTTATAATCGCGGTCATAGATAATGGCCGAGTCGAGGGTGTGCGCGTGCTTGTGAATCACCTCCCACACGTCCTTGGCGATGAGCGACGCGTTGTCGCCATTCTTGGGGTCCTCGTAGGTGTAGAGGCGCTTCATGGTGCTCGAAAACGACTTCGAGGTCACCTTGTGCAGGTTGCTCACCGCGATGCGGGCCGCCAGAATAGCGTAGTCCGGGTGCCGCGTCGTGAGCGAAGCAGCCGTCTCCGCCGCCAGGTTGTCGAGTTCGATGGTCGTCACGCCATCGTAGATGCCGTCGATGACCTTTTTGGCCACCTCGATGGGCGACACATAGTTTTGATTAAGCCCGTAGCAAAGCTTTTCAATACGGGCGGTTACTTTGTCGAACTTGACCGACTCACGGCGGCCATCGCGTTTGATTACAAGCATGTTATATTGGGTGCTGGGGTGAGCGAAGAGTACTAACGTGGCTAGCCTCACGAGAGAAGCTGCGGTGCTTTAAAGCTGGAAATTAGTTCCCATGTTTTGGGTAGCCAAAGGAAAAATTTAGAATTTATCCACATAGCCTGAAAATGAGGCTACGGGGCCATTTTTCAGGAAAACTACCGGGCGGCGGTGGGGTTAGTTGGGCTTTTTATGCGTATATCCAGCTAGACACTGTGGGGGCTACGGGTGATTGGCAGGCCGAATTGTGTCGGAAGTTTGACCTGCTCCGTTTTGCTGATTAAGGCCTTTAGTCTCACACATAAAAACAACTGAGTCGGCCGTCATTTCTGCCTCTGACATACCGAACAAACCACCTCGGCCCGTGCGCCTGATTGTGCTGTTATGGTCGTTCCATTCTGGGTGCCAGTATAAGAAACGCTCTGCATCCGTCAGGTGGGCGCATACGCAGTCAGGCTTGGTAGGCCGGTCAGTAAAAACCAAGTGATATAACTCACCCTGCTGGTCCAAACTCAAGCTGGGAAACGGGACATTTGCATACAACAGGCCAGCTAACATGGCTGCCACGTTAGCCATCGGGTCGTGCAATGGCGGCCGCCAGCCGTCAAAAATGAACTCGGGCGAGGTATGATAGCGCCAGGTCATTCCCAGCATTCGCTCACCCATATAGGTGCGGGGCCAGATACGCGCCAAGTCGGCCACCTGATTGATGTGCTGGGCCTGCACCTGCGCCATCACCCGCCAGAATTGAATGACTTGTACTTGCGCTACCAGATAAAAAGGCACCAAACTCAACGCACCAGCCAGAAATAGTTGTCGGGCATAAGGAACCGCTACTGCACGCCGCCGAAAAAGCTGCGCGGCGAAGACAGCCGGTGTCCATATCAACAGTGGAAAGCCAAGAAAGAATAGTAGTAAACCGAATAGGTACAGCTGCGGGTCTAAAGCAATGAACAGGGCACAGTACAGGCATACAGGCAGAAAAAGCCCTTGCAAAAACCAAGCTGCTTGGCGCAGCACCTGTGGCATGCGGCCCAGCCACGGCCAAACCAAAAAAGCGCTCATGCTCGGCAGCATCACCCACCACACCCACGCCACCGGCTGGCAAAACCCCTGAATAAAATACTGGTTAGCGATGTAGGCCCCTAACGCTAGCACGATATTGAGAATGGGCATTTTGGGCCGTAGCCAGTTTATAAGGCGTCGAAGTAGTTTCATCTAGCGCCAACGGTCTGTACCTCGCCAATATTTTGAGCGCGCAAAAAAGCCAGTCACTGCCGAAGCAGGCACGGTCAAAACCATCGCTGGCACCCGTTGGTAGATGGTGCGTTCTCCAAAAGCCTCCCTTCTGCCATGTCCGACGCTCGCCCACCCCTCCCTCCTTTCACCTTCGAAACCGCCACCCAAAAAGCCCGCCTCGCCGAAGACGCCTGGAACTCGCGCGACCCCGCCCGCGTGGCCCTCGCCTACACCGAAGCCAGCCAGTGGCGCAACCGCAGCGAGTTTTTCAGTGGCCGCGCAGCCATCGCCGCCTTCCTCACCCGCAAGTGGCAGAAAGAGCACGAGTACCGCCTCATCAAAGAGCTTTGGGCTTTCCACGAAAGCCGCATCGCCGTGCGCTTCCAGTACGAGTACCACGACGCCACCGGCCAGTGGTACCGCGCCTACGGCAATGAGCAGTGGGAATTCAACGCCCACGGCCTCATGCAGCGCCGCGAAGCCAGCATCAATGACGTGGTCATTGCGGAGAGCGAGCGCAAGTTTCACTGGCCGCTGGGGCCACGGCCGGCCGACCACCCGGGGCTAACGGAGCTAGAAATGTAGGGTGACAGATTGGACACCCATTATCAAAAAACCGTCTGTCATGCTGAGCTTGCGAAGCATCTTATCACGTCAGGATTAGTAACCCAACGTGATAAGATGCTTCGCAAGCTCAGCATGACAGATGGTTGTGTATTAGACTAGAAGAAATTCTCTCTTAGGATTTATGGTGTCAATCAGCGCGTCTTTTTTCGCCCGCGTCCAGCCTTTCAATTCCTTCTCCCGGCTGATAGCAGCTTTTATATCAGTAAACTGTTCAGTGTACAGCAGGTTATAACAGAAATACCGCCCGGCAAAAGTCTCATTATTGCCCCGATTCTCATAGTGCTGCCCTAGGCGACGCGCCAAGTCGTTTGTCACGCCAATGTACAGCACCGTTTTGGCTGGGTTAGTCGTGATGTAGACGTAGTACGCCATAACTAAAAACTGTCATGCTGAGCTTGCGAAGCATCCTGTCACGTCAGAGGCAGTAACCCAAACGTGATAAGATGCTTCGCAAGCTCAGCATGACAGTTCGTAAAACCTATCAGCGAATAGCTTAAAAATCCTCGTCGAGCGAGAACATGTTGTCGGCGCGCTCGGTCATTACGCCAGCCTTCTGGTACTCGGCCACGCGCTTCTCGAAGAAGTTCGTCTTGCCCTGCACCGAAATCATTTCCATGAAGTCGAAGGGGTTGGTCGTGTTGTAAATCTGAGCGCAGCCCAGCGACACCAGCAGGCGGTCGGCCACAAACTCGATGTATTGCGACATCGTCTTGGCATTCATACCGATGAGGCTCACCGGCAGCGCCTCGGTCACAAACTCTTGCTCAATCGTCACCGCATCGCGGATGATGGCTTGCACGCGCTCCTCGGGCAGCTTATTGTTGAGGTAGCTGTAGAGCAGGCAAGCGAAGTCGCAGTGCAGCCCCTCATCGCGCGAAATCAGCTCGTTCGAGAACGTGAGGCCGGGCATCAGGCCGCGCTTCTTGAGCCAGAAAATCGAGCAGAACGAGCCCGAGAAGAAAATGCCTTCCACGGCCGCGAAGGCAATGAGGCGCTCGGCAAAGTTTTCCGAATTAATCCACTTCAAGGCCCACTGGCCTTTGCGCTGCACGGCGGGCACCGTTTCGAGGGCGTTGAAGAGGTAATCCTTCTCCTTTGGGTCTTTGATGTAGGTATCAATCAGCAGCGAATAGGTCTCGCTGTGAATGTTTTCCATCATAATCTGAAAGCCATAAAAGCAGCGCGCCTCGGGCATCTGCACCTCCTGCATGAAGTTGATGGCCAGGTTTTCATTCACGATGCCATCGCTGGCCGCAAAGAAGGCCAATACGTGCTTGATGAAGTGGCGCTCGTTGTCATTCAGACCGTTCCAGTCTTTTTGGTCTTGGCCGAGGTCGATTTCTTCGGCCGTCCAGAACGAAGCTTCTGCCTTCTTGTAAAACTCCCATACGTCGGGGTTTTGAATAGGGAAAAGGACGAAGCGGTTGGGGTTTTCGGCGAGTAAGGGCTCCATAAGCAGGTAGGTTTTATAAAGGGCGTGGCGACGAGATGCTGCGGAAGCTAACCTGAGCC
>CAXUKA010000098.1:0-18359 GCA_964251335.1 uncultured Hymenobacter sp. | reverse complement strand
CGATACCACCATCACTTTCTTGAGCATTCCGCTACTTAATCAAAAGGTAGCAGATGAGCGTGCTGCTGCGGTTAAAAAAGCAGCTGGTGACCTTTAACCATCCTTTTCTCACCTTAACAATGATTGTTCCTCCCTCCATCCCCACCAGCTACGAAGCATTTCGCCTGCTGCCTCTGGAGCAGCAGCGGCTGCTAATTTGGGTCGAGGGCATCTACCTAGGCCAACGCTGGGAGGGAAATGAGACCGTGGGGCTTTATCACATGACCGGCGGCTTCTTTGCCAAGGTATATTACGACGTGGAAAATAACAGCATTCTTAACGTGGACAGCTTCACCAGCAGCACGCTCCCGGAAGACTATTCGCCTGGGATTGACCTGGGCGACCTGACTCCTTAACCACCCCACTCCCACCGACACGGCGGAGACTTATACCTGCTCCTAATGAAAGGCTTTATTGAAGTTAGCAGAAATACTCCTGACGCTGCCAGGATTTTAATCCCGCTGTTTGTGAAGGAGAACTAGCCCGTATTTTACGACTGCGAGCTGGCCAATATCGGCGCGGGTAGCGGTGCGCCTTAACTAGTGCCATGGATATCGAGGTTGAGCTAGGTGTAGGTCATGGCGGAAAATTTTCAGGAAGCAGCCCTAATCGCTACCGAGGGGGCCGGGTATAGGGTGCCACTACCCGGTAAGGCAGCAGTAGGTTGAACTCGGGCGCGGTATCGGGCGGCAGCAGGTCGGCTAGTGGGTTGCCATCGGAGCGTTCCGATACGGCTGGGTTGTAATTCAACAGCAGGCCATGGGGAGTAAAGGAGACAAACCGATACGGGTAAAACCGGTCATAAAAATCTTTTACCTGCACGGCCGTCAGCGGGGGGAGGTGGTGTTGCTCGCGGGTATCACGCACGAGTGTCAACACCGCCTGGCCAAGCACCCAATACAGTTTATGTTGAAAAATCGCCTCAGCGCTGGTGTAGCTCGCCCGGCCAAGGTTGTCGCCGCCCCAACTAGTATAAAGGATGGACGAGTACGCAGGGCGAGGGTGGTCACAGGTTTGCACCCCTGTCATTAGACTAAGCATTTCGCGGCCGTCGGCTAAGCGTAATAAACCTAGGTGCGCGGGCCAGCGCCGATGCAGTAGCACGGTATCGGTGAGGCGACGTCGCTGCGCCAGCGGCAGTTTTTCGTAGGCTGACTGAGGAGCGAGCCAGAGATAAAGCAGTTGCTCGTCTTCCTCATAGCACTGCTCGCGTAATTTGTCGTTGCTGCCGGGCGGCCCTAAGCCAGCGGGTAATTCTGGGTAGGTTAGGGACACGTGGTAGCCATACCATTGGAGCGGTGGGCGGGCAGCTGAGTCGTGTGGCTGGGGCCAGAAACGCTCCTCGTGCACGTAGTGAATAGCCTGCCCTCGCAGGCGACCCTGTTGCGCAAATTCTACCTGCCAGGGTGCGGTAGACAGGTGGCTGATGCGGCGTAGCCAGGGCACGCCCGCCGAGTCGAGACTCGGGTGCAGGTACAGAAAAAGGGGCGGGGTACCAGGCAGGGCACTATCGGCTCGGAAGGGTACCGGAACTACTGCCGACTCCGGCAACTTGTCGCTGAGCACTACCAAGGCAGGGCCATCCAGCGCAGCGAGCGAGGGTTGGCGGCAGCTCGCTAAGCTACCAAGAACGAATGTTGCTAAGAGCAACCCAAAACAGGAACGACGCATCAAGGGCGCAGGTAGGCCCGCAGGCGGGCGTAGGGAATGAAGACTTCCACATCGAGGCGGTAGCGCTGGTAATCGTCGCCCATTTCTGACTCGTGTTGATACGCATCGGCCAAATACACGGCGTACCAGCCCCGGGACGAGAAGGCCCAGTAGCGGGGCTGGGCCAGTTCCCGCCACTGGGTGGGGGTAAGGGGCGGCTGATGGCGGTGCTGCCGCACTTGGCGCAGTAAGGGACGGGCTGCCTGCCACACGGCCGCCGCTAGGGCGGGCCGAAACAGGTCGCTGTAGTTTACCCGGCGCGCTAGGCGTAACGAGTAGTAGGCGGGGCTTTGGGCGGCCCACGCCTCGGCCGCATCGGTGGGGTCAGGGAAGCGCTCGGCATCGTCGCGATGGTAATCAAGCAAGCCCAGCAGGCGGTGGGTGCCCCCTAGTACAGTTAGGCTGGCATTGTACGGAAACCGCTCATAGACGCGCGAGGTATCGAGCAGGCAATAGTCGGCCTCCCACCGGAGGCGGTCATTGTCTGCCGCGCTGGAGTCAACACGTTGATAAAAAGGTCGCCGGGCCAGTTGCGCCGCCGAGAGGCCGAAAGGCAAAATAAGAGTGCCCGGCTTCTCTGAGGTCTGCCAACGGACGCTTTCCGAGTTATCAGGCCCGTGCAGTTCGTAGCGGGCCTGGAGTTTTCGATTGAGTTGGGTGAGCGGCCCGGCCCCGGTGCGCAGTTGCGGGAACTCCAGCACGCTCTGCTGATATTCCCAGGCATTAATAAACAACTCCGGGTGGCAACGCAGCCACGTATCGTGGTCGTGGGCATCGTCCTGTAGCCACAAAGACTCGTGGTGGTACATCGTCACCCGCAGGTCGGCCAAGCGAAACTGGCGGGGCAGTGGCTGGTCGAGGAGACTGTCCGGTAGTTGGGGCCGGACGTAGGAAACGCGGTAGCCAGGTAAAGGCTGCACCAAGGGCAACTGCCGAAAGAGCGAGGCGGTATCATCGTCGCCCGAGAATCGAAAGTAAAAGCCTTGGCGGGCGTAGGCCAGCGTATCAAGTAGTTCGTTGACTTGGCTTGATTGGCGAGACGGCGGCGCTGTCGAAGCTCGCGGAACCGGAGGAGGTGGAGGTGGCGCAGCGGACCGGCTACTGGGGTGGCAGGCACTTAACAGGCCGCAAAAGAGCAGCAGGCTGGCCCCCAAACGCGATGTAAAGAACGTAAACGGCAACACGGATAGCTATCGTTGCGAAAAGAAGGGCAAGGTAGTGCGCTAGCTCAGAGGTCGCGATATCAGCATCAGCTACCTGTCGGTGAGTAGTAAGCTTTTGTATTACTCACTCGGCTTTCTTCTTGCGGTAGCGTACCATTCTCGATGGCTTTTCATTCAACCACTCGCGGCAAGCCTGCTCGCTGACCCAGTACTTATCGCCACCCAGCCTGTGGCGCAGGCCACCCTGTCGGCCAGCAAAACTTTCCACAGCGTCAATTTTGGGGCACCCCTATTCGTATTTTGAGGCGCAGATGCTGGAGCAACAAGCTGGTTCTGTAGCGCCGCAGCTTGTACAAGCAGAACGCAAACTAGCAGAGTTTCAGACTGCGAAGAACACGATTCAACAGCTATTCGATGAAACGCCTCCTTCACAGGCAAAGGAGAACAGGAAAAGCTCTTACCTAGAAAACCGGCGTGAATTCCAGGCCGCTTTGGCTTCCTATGTACAGCTCACGCTTGAGCAGCACCGGGCATATTTGGTAGGAGCCTGTGAAGCCATGCGCCAATCGCTAGCCAAGTATGATTTGCCTGGATAGCCCGCGCCCACCTCAGCCGGGGTTTTTGTACCTTGTCAACATGAAGCTTGACCAATCTCCAGTCACCCTTACACATCGGGAGGCGCTCTGGCTCAACGGCACAGCCTGGGCGCTGCTGGCGCTGGGCGGATTGGGCGTCTTTCTACTGTGGGGCAGCCCTGTCGTGCTAGTACCGCTGCTGTTGATGCCCTTGGTATCTGCGCTCGGGACGGCCGCTAACCTGTTTCTGGCGCTACGGAGCTTCGTCAGGGGCAAGCAGCAGCAGGCCTGGCTTTACTTGCTAGGGTTTCTGCTGTTGGCCGTGTGCTTGCGAGCGCAGCTTTGGTGGGTAACGACGTACATCGAATAAATACGCACCTAGCCCATTCCCAGTAAGGTTGACGACTGGCTGCTCCTGCTCGTCGAGGCCCGCTCACTGCGTTGCATTACGTAGTTTTGAGCCGAGCCGCACCCCGCCACTCGGCTCTTTTTTATCTTATTACGACTCCCAGCTTCGACCAAGTCGCTGTAGACCGCCGCTTTCTAGAAGAGGTGTACCGCCTGCACGCGGCCAAGGCTTTTACCACCTTCACCGAACTGGCCAAGGTGCTCCAAACCCACCGGGGTATTATAGCAGAGATAGAAGTGGGCCGCTACCACTGCAATCTGAAGCTGCTCTACCTGCTGCACACCACCTATCAGGTCGATGTGGAGCAGAGCAAGCAGGCCCGCCGGCGGCCACGCGCTCCCTCATCAACTCAGGCAGGCCTGCCAAGCACTAGGCTATGCAGCCAGATAGCCCGCACGCGCTCCAACATACCCTCGCGACAAATCAAATACTGGCGGTTCTATTGAATCCAGCTGCTTAACCGTTATTTCTTGCTAGCTGTCTTCACAACCTCTGTAAAATCCGATTCCAGCGCCCGCCCGAAGGTGTCGGCCCGAATACTGGAATAGGAGGAGTAGCCCAGTACCTGGCCCGAGGCAGCATCCAGTAGTTGAAAACCGCGCTCCCTATCGGTAGTAACGAAGCGCAAATAGAGGTAGCGCGAGTCGGCCGCCGCCACCGCCGCCTCAACAGCAGCCTGGTCGGTGAATTGTACAGGAAAGGGGTATGCCTTGCGAAGCTTGTCCTCGGCTAGCCGGGCGTCTACCTGCGTTTTGGCCAACAGCAACGTCTTATTTTGGAGTGTGGAGGTATTTTGCCCCAGCTTTTCCTCCGCCACTCGGATAATTTCGCGCGGTTTCTGGCCCTGCGCCCGTTGGGTTATGAAAGCCTGCATCTGCTGCACCGTGCTGATAAGGTCGCTGGTGTGAAATACAGTTTGCCAAAAAGGAGCGCGCCCCGAAAGTATCGCCTTCGTATTTGAATTAAATATCTGATAAGCCAGCGGCTGCACCTCGTATGTCCGCTTGATAAGCCCCCCTGAAGGACTCAGTTTGCCCACTAAATCCAGCTTGAGCGCTGGCAAGAGGGCAGTGGAAGACGAACTTTGCAGGGCAATATCTTGGTAGTCAAAATAAAGTACTAAGTGTGCGGCCTCCTTGTCGGCTTTCAGACTGTCGTACGCCGTTTCGGCTTTGAACTTTACGGGCGACAAATGCCAGCTTTTGGCGGCAGTTTCCAGGGCTGTGCGCCGGGCCGCCACATCGGCGAGGTAACGGGCGCGGTCGGCTGGCGTTTTATATTCTTTGTTCAGGCTCGCCTCACTTAAAGGCACCGGCAATAGAATAAGTAGCGGTTCGGTGGGTGGCGCTGGATATTCGTCATCAGTGTTCGCTCCAACCGGCTGGTAGATGGGCGGACGCTGCGCCCAGGCCGAATAGGTGCCGCCGAGCCCAACAGCCAATGAGAGAAGAAAGTAAAATGATTTGGCCATTCGCTAAATTTGAAAGAACAGAAAAGTGAAAGTAGCTTATATAAAGCTAGGTAAAGCCTTAACCTGCCGCTTAAGTGTAGAATAGCCCGGGTATCTTCACAGCTATGAGGTACGCTTACCCGTTGGCACTACTAAGTGCTTTTACCTCTCCCGCGTGGATAGCCTGTCCAGTTGACTCCTACCTGACGGTGCAATTGTCAGCGAAGGCCAAATTAATGAATCTGAACATTATGTTTATCAATAATTTATAAAAAATAAAGCGCTCCCTTTTCAAGTCTTTAAGGCCCCGAATGAACACTCAAAGGCCTGCTCCGAATAGCTCGGAGCAGGCCTTTTTACTTGTTTAGCGAGTAGCTACTCGGCGCGCAGCAGGCGAGCAAGGGGCTGGCCGCTGGCGGCCGAGCGGGCCAGGTACAGGCCAGCGGGTAGCGTGGCGGCGGGCTGCCAGCGCACGAGGCCATCGGCGGCGCTGGTGAGGCGGGCTACTTCGCGGCCTAGCGCATCAACGAGCACCACGCCCTGATTGGGGGCGGTGGTAAACTGCACCTGCTCGCGGAAGGGTACGGGGTACACATCGGTAGCGGTCGCACTGGCGCGTGTGGCCAATGTGCGGTTGCCAGCAACTACGAACAGGATAGCGCGCTCCTCGCTGGCATTGTAGGGGCAGCCATCATCAAATACCGACACTAGCAACGGATAGCGGCCGGCCGGCAAGGTGGCGGGCACCTGCCAAGTCAGCTGAGTGGCCCGAGTGGTGCCTACCTGCGCCAAGCTCAGGCCGGGTACCACGCCGGCGGCGGCACTGGCAAAGCGCAGCTGCTGGCTAGCGTCGGGGTCGGTAGCTTGCAGCAGCACGGTCACGGTTTGGCCGGACTGCACGGCCACGTTGGTACTCAGTGGCTGCGCGGCCCCGCCATTGACTTGCATCGTCGTGAACGTCGGCGTCTGATTGTACGTCGGAAACAGCAGGTAGACCGTATCGCGGATGACGTAGCCGATGAGCACCCATTGGTTGGCCACTTTGCGGTACTCGCTCACTTTGGCCGCAATAACGTAGTAGCCCTGACTGCTAGTGCTCGCCGCCGTGGTGGCAGTCAGGGCCCCTGTCGCCGTATTTATCGTATAGTGTGGCACAAACGTGCTTGGATAGTAGGGTATCGGCTGGTTGCACCCATTCGCGGGCTGTATCAATTCGTACGCCAGCGAGTCGCCATCCGCATCAAAGGCACTCATGCTGTAAGGCATTGGCGCGGTGATACTGACAACTGGCTGAAGCATTGACTGAAAGATGGGTGATATGTCTTGCGCTACCACCGAATTATCCAGAAAGGCTGTTAGGTAGATGTCCTGCGTGCCTGGACTTGAGATATTTAGAATAGTAAATGCCCGCGCGTTTGCCGTAGCGCTTAGCACCCACTGCCCGAGCGGCAGGGGCAGGTCGATGTCAACCTCATAAACGGCTATTTGGTAGAGCGGGCTAGTGATACCGCACATCTGTAAATTGCTGCTGAATAATTGCGTGCGGGGTGCCGTTAGTACAAGGGGGGTGGCCGCGCTGCAACTACCTCGGCTAGCGTTCAGCGTCGTGCTGGTAGAAGTCGCCGAACTGTTTGTCTCCACAAAATTGCGTACGACCACGTGGTAGCGCGGTACGCCAGCTGTAGTCGACGCGATAGTAGCGTAGGTGATGTCGCCGCCCCGGATGTGGGAGGCTTGGGCTACCGAAAGGCTGCCTACCGCCAGCAGTAGCGCGAGCAGCCAGCGAAAAGAAGTGCGAATGCGCATGAAGAAAGGAATGTAAAGGGTTTCTCAGAGGCAACTAGTTGTATACAAATGCAATGATAGGCGTCCCTTTATGCAGAATAAAGCATACAGCATAAAATGAGGCAAAAAGGCCTGCCCGCCATGTGCACCAAGCGGCCAGCCGCGATGTTGTTGCGGAACGATTACAACTTCGGCAGCGCTCGCTGAAGCTGCTGCTGGAAGCGCAGTACATCGGGCCGAAAGTCAGGGTCATCGAGCAGTCGGTGCAACGGCAGCCAGTGCACCACCTCGGTACCGGTCGGCGACCGAACCTCACACGCGAAGAGCCACCCTACCGTTGCTCGTAGCGCCTAGCCCAGCTGCTTTACCTGCCAGCCGCTCAGCTAGTCAGAAAGAGTCAGCCGCAGGGCGGTGGTCCCTACACGCACCACATACACGCCGACAGCCAAGGCCGACGGCAGTTGCAGGATTGCGCTGCCCGCCGCATCGAGCGTGGCCGTGAGCATCACCCGGTCAATAGCATCGAGCACGGTCACAGCCGCTTGGGCAGGCGCACCCGTGAGGATAGCGGCCTCGGCAGTAGAATTGGGAAACAGCGCCAGCCCGGCAGCCAAGCGCACGGCTACCGTCCGCACGGGTGAGTAGGTAAAGGTGCCGTCGGTGTCGACTTGGCGTAGACGGTAGTACACAAGCGGAGCGGCGTAGTGAGCAATGGCAAAGTCTACGAACTGGTAGCCGTGGGCCTGCGTACTGCTACCCTGGCCCGTCACCTGCCCCAGGTGCAGAAAGGTCTGCCCATCGGCGCTAGCTTCGACATCGAAGTAGTCGTTGTGTTGCTCCGAAGCCGTGGTCCACTTCAGCAGCGCATCGAGGCCCTGCGGCTCGGCTATGAAGGCCACTAACGCCACGGGTAGCGGGGCGTTGGTGTTACTGACGGTGAGCGTGCCCAGCTGCGTGGTATTGACCGTGAAGCTGCGGGCGCTGGCCGCCGCGCCCTGCGCCACCCAGGGCCCACTGGCCTGGCCGGCGCGCCAGAACTGGGCGGGCGTGGCGGAGTTGAAGCCGTTATCATCGTCGCTCACCCAGCTAACCGTAGCCGAGGCGGGCGTAGCAGGATTCAGCGGCAACTCAGGTACTCCCGGTCAATGCTCTTGTAGGTGCCGCCCAGGTTAGTGCCGTAGCTAGCGCCTACTGCTTGCAGGCCCGCCGTACGCGTCACCGTGACGGCCCCTAGGTTCTGACCGTTAGGATTCAACACCAGGCCATTAGTGAAATCGACCGAACCCGTGCTACCGCTTATGGAGGCTCGTGCCACGGCCAAGCGACCTTGCACGTACTAGCCGGGGCCTTCGCCGACCACCCGGCCCCCAGCGGGCAGGCTCAGGGTGCGCAGCGCGCCGCCAGCCACCTGGGTGCGTAGCAGGCCCTGCGTGAGGGTCAGCAGCGAACTCACCTGTAAGTCACTGACAATAAACAGCCGGTTGGCCCCCACCGCGCCGGTGTTACTGAGCGCAAGGGCCGCCACGCTGGCTGCGCCGGGCGTGAAGGTCTGGTCGGCGTTGCCGCTGAAGCGCAGCGTGCCCGCCGAGGTGAGCGTACCGGCGTTGGTAAGGTCGCCGGTGAGTTGCACGGTACCCGCGTTGGCGAGCGTGCCGGTGGGGTTGTTTTGCAAGGTACCGACCACGTAGAGCACGGCCCCACTTGTCACGGCCAGGGTGCCGCCATCGTTGGCAAGTGCGGCCTGGGCCACGCCGGTAAGGGCAGGCAGCAGCAAGGCTAGGGTAAAGTGGAGCTTCATCGAAAAAAGCACCAAGGGTAAGCGCACTGGGGCGGGTCGCCCAAGTATAAAAGCAGGGTTTAGCGCTGGGCCTGGGCGTTGCTCGCCTCTAGGCGTCGCAGCCGGGCTTCTAAAGCCTCAAGGGTAGCGGCTGGGGTGCTGGGAAGCACGGGCGGCGTGGCTTGCAGCTGCACTACTTGCTGGCGCAAGCGGGCATTGTCAGCTTCCAGGGCCAGCACGCGGCGGTATAGGGCCTGGATGGCAATCAGGTTCACCCCGTCGAAGTCGGCCTGGTTGATGCTTTTCGGCTCGCCGATACGGCCCACCCCGTCGTGGCCGAAGGCGGCGAAGAAGTCCTGGGCCATAGGGCCGTAGTGGCGCATGGTGTCGACGCTCTGGCCCCGGTAGTTCCACGAGCCTAGGCGCATGCGGCCGATGCGGGCCAGGAACAGGTTGCCGTCGGCCAGGCGCACCCGCTCTTTTTTAGTGGAGTCCGAAAGCGTCTGCCAAGCGTTGCCACCGCTGAAGAGTTGCACGCCCACCGGCGTTTGCACGAGGCCGTTATTGTTGCCGTTGGTGGCGGTGGTGGTGAACAGCTGGTAGCCCCCGGCAAAGCGGGCCGAAAACTGGTTGATGGCCGTGCTGACCAGCGAGTCGTCGGGATAATCGGTGCGCACGGGCGAGTAGTCGGCCAGTACGAAGCTGCCTTGGAAGCCGCCGGTGCGGGCGTAGTAACCCAGAGCCACGCAGCCGCTCTGGTTGGTGCGGGCCTGGGCGCGGTAGCCGAAGGCCAGCGACGGCGTGAGCAAGGTGAGCGAGGTTTGCACCTTGCTCTGGTAGCCGCCTACCAGACCCTGCTGGCCCCGCATCTTGTTCTGGTAGCCCGTCATCATCCCGTAGAAGGTTTGCACGGCGTTGTTGCCGAAGCCCGCGACAAAGGTGCCCTCCCCAGCCCGTATGACATTGTTGTTGCCGAAAGCCGTGCTGTAGCGGTCGCGGGCCAGGTTATCGAGGCCGAAGGCCACCGAGTACTGGCCGATGTTGGGGTTGTCCCACTGGGTGCTGGTGGGCTGGCTACTGCTGCCGATGGTGCCGCTACCCGACACCCCACCCGCCCGGAAGGCGCTGTAGTAGGAAAGCCACATCACCCGGTCGCCTATCCCCGATACGGGCAGCGTCCGAGTTTGGCCGGGAATGAAGAAGCTTTTGGACGTGAGGATAAAGTCCTGGTCCATACTAGTGAGGCGCACGCCGAAGGTGGTAACCGAGTCGGTGCCGGGGCGGGCGGCTCCCAGCGTGAGCAGCCCGTTGCCATTCAGGCTGAGGCCGCTCCGGTTGGCGCGGTCGGTGGTGCTGCCCACTAACTTGTTGCCGTTGAGGTTGATATTTTGGGTGGCCACGTGGCTGCCTAGGTCGTCGCCGGTGCCCGTGCCGCGGGCCCCGCCGGTACCGCGCCAGCCACCATTGCTGTATACCAGCAGGCTGGCCTTACCGGCCGTGATGAGCTGGTCGCCGAGCAGTGCGTCGAGGCCCGTGCCATTGTACACCGTCAGATGCTGGCCCACTGCCGGGGCGATACTGCTGAGGGCGATGAGGCCGGTGGGGGGCGTGGTGCCCGGTACCAGCCGCACGGTGCTCACGTTGGCCGGCACGACAAAGGCCGGATTGGGGCCGGTGAGCGCCGGGCTAGCGGTTTCGGCTAGCACTAGGGCCCCGTTTACGTCCAGGGTAGCGGCGGGGGTGCCGGTACCCAGCCCCACTTTGCCATCGCCGCCCACGTAGAGGTCAGTTGTAAAGGTAGTAGGCGCATCGGGCAGCGCGGCGATGGTCGCTCCATTGGCCCCACTCACCCGGCCAATCTCAAAATCCTGACTGCTGGTGCGCCAGATGCCGCCCTCGCGCCCGTTGTACTTGAGCAGACCCACGCGCGGGGCCTGGGCATCGGTGAGAAAGCCGGTGCCCTCGCCGCTGGCAAACACACTGCCGGCTACTTCCAGCCGCTGGGTGGGGCTAGTGGTGCCGATGCCCACGTTGCCGCTACTGCTCACTGTCAGGCCGACCGTGCCACTATTGCCCACCAGCTGGTTAGTGCCCAGGTCCAGGTTTTGGGTAGCCGTGTGGCTGCCCAGGTTATCGGCCCCGAGGCGTACCCAGGTGGTACCATCGTAGGCATATAGCCCGGGCGTATTGTCGGATTGATAAATAACCAGCCCCGGCACGGGTGGGGCGGTGGTACTGGCCGTGAGGGTCGTGCGCTGGGCCAGCGTGAGGCGGGGCAGCAGCAGGCCCTTGGTGGTGCTCACGATGTCGAGCGCGGCCGCGGCGTTGGGCGCGGTGGTACCGATGCCCACACCGCCCGTTTGGGCCTGGGCGCTAAAGAAGGTAGCTAGCAGTAGCAGGACACCCAGGTAGCAAGTAGAGCGGGCCTGCACGGCGCCGATTAGAGTATAAAAAGAGCGCATACGATAAGGTTAGGAAAGCAATGGAAGGAGAGGTTTTGCCGGGGCCGGCAACGCCGGAGCCGAGGGCTTACCTCTGGCTCCGACGCGCCGCCCGCTCCAGGGGTGGAGCGGCTGCCCAGCTTACGCATAGCTCGTGCTGGGGCAGGGGGCGGGTACCCGTTCGGGCCCGCAATAGTCGGGCTTACCTGTCGAGCTTTCCTAAAAACAGGGCGTAGACAAAGTGTAGACAGTCACTAAAACACTTTGATTTACAGATACTTATTTTTACGCATCCGTACACTATCCGCTGGCTAACGTTCACTCGGCCCGTGGCTTCGCTCGCTTGAGAGGTCGTCGGTGGAAGCTATTCTTCGGCCAGGGGCTGCGTTGGCTCCCCGTTGGCGGACCGGCCGGTGACCTGGTCGGCAACGGCCATCTTCTTATAGAGCCGGGTCTTGGCCCGGCGCACGCTGGCCGGGTCGATGTTGAGCAGGGCCGCGATTTCCTTGGTCGAGAGCTGGATGTGAAAGTAGCTGTAGAGCCGCTGCTCGTGGCTGGTCAGGGCCGGATACTTGGCTTGCAGCTCTTCAAAAAAACGCGGATGCACCTGCTCGAAGTGCCGCTTGAAGCGGCCCCAATCCTCGTCGAGGTAGAGGTTAGCTTGCAGCAGCGACTGCACGCCCGGCAGCGCGGCGGGCTTATCCGTGGCCGGGCTTTGCCGATGCAGCACTTCCAGCTGCTGCTTCAACTCGGCCAGCAGGGCGTTTTTCTGCTGCACGTAGAGGGTCGTGGAGGCGAGCTCGCGCTGGTTGGCTTCGAGCTGCTGCTGTAAGTCCTGGTTGGTGGCCTGCTGCTGCTGGGCGTGCACGTCGCGGACCTGCTGGCGCTGCTGCAAGGCCAGCAATGCGGCCTGAATGTGGCTGTTTTTGAGCGTGATTTCGCGGTGGCGCAACTCCTGCTGCTGGATATCCAGGGCCAGCGCAGCTGCCTCGCGCTCGGTAGTCAGCAGCGTACGCTGTAAGCGGTGGAGACGAATGTGGAGCGCCGCTGAGAAGCCGAGCGCGTGCGAGAGGATGGCCAAGTCGGGCAGCAGCAGGTTACCATCGTTGCCAATGCTTACGACCAAGTGATAAACCGCCACGATGCCAATAAAAAGCACCGGCAGGCTGTTGGCCAGCAAATAAATAGGTGCCAACGGCAACTGGTGCCAGGTGGCTGCTACGGCGGTAGCCAGCAGCACCCCCACCACGCCTAGCACCAGCAGGTTGTCAATGCCCAGCGAGTAGGGCTCGAGGTAAAAGCCGCCGAGGTTAATCAACGCTACCACGACCGTAAAGCAGCAGTAGCCACGCAACGCGTAGCGCAGCGCGGCATCTAGCCGGGGCAGGCAGGTGCGGGTAGCCAGGTAAGCGCGGCACACCTGCACGGCACCCGCCAGCAGCAAGACCACGCTCACATGGATAGCGACGTTGTTGAGGGTGTACCCGTAGCTGAGGCCGGTGGGCAGCACCGCTTGGCTGAACACCGGTCCCGGAAACAGGGTCCGAAAATAGCCCCGAAAGGCCGTAACATACAGCGCAGCCCCGACCTGCGTGCACACGTACCAGCGGGTGATGGGGTCGGGCAGGCGGAGGTCGGCGAGTAGGTTGGTAAGCAGCAGTACTGCCAGCACCGCCAGCGACACCAGCCAGGCCGTGCGGTAAAGCTGGTCGGTTTGCTGGACCACAGTCTCCGGCTTCAGGCGCACGTGCAGGCGCACGGCGGCCGGCAGGGCGGCTTGCTCACTCAGGCGCACAAGCACGTAACAAGTGGTAGTGGTCCGCCCCAGCAAGCGCAGGCGCAGCGCGCCTTTCGTCCGCTGGCTGTCCGTGGCCACGGCTACGCCTGCCCGCTGGGTACGCCAGGTGCGAGCATCCTCATCGAAATAATAAAGGGTATTATCTAGGTTGGGCAGTACGGTCAGTTGAGCAGCTTCGGCGTAGTGGCTGCGGTTGCGCACGGTTAGTCGAAGCCAGAATTGCCGCGCCTGCGCGGGCCGCAAGGAGTCAGCTTGGCCATAGACCAGCGAGGAGTCCGTGCGAATGCGGTCCCAAGAGCCGGGCGCTGCTGGCAGTACACCCACCTGTCCGAGCGTTGAACCCGGCATTACTGACTGGGCCGCTGCTAGCCGCCAGCTGGTCAGCAAGCAGAGTAGCAATAGGCGTAGGCGGTGAAACATAGCAAGCGCGCTAGGGAGCGAAGGCACGAAAATACGGGGGCAGGCTGGCTAAGACCGTCATCACCCAGCCCGCTGTCGCAATGGATTACGCGCATGGGGTGCGGCTGCCGAAGGAATGAAAAAGCCCTGGCCTGTCTGTCCGGGGCTTTGTTATACTAATTGACTGCCAACTATTGACACCTAGTAGCGCAAGTTTGTAGCTGACTTCATGAAAAGTAGCTAAGCTTAGCTAGCCAGCTCTATATATTTGCCCATACCGTGTAGCTGGTTACTGGCTAGCAGCGCGGTACAGTCCTGCTTTCTCTAACTCCTTTTCCCCAACAAATGAGGCACGCTTACTCTTTCTCGCGCCAACTCCTTTTAACCTTCGGGCTCAGTCTAGGGGGCTTACTGACCGCACAGGCGCAGACCACTCCCTGCGCCGCCAATACGACTTGGCCTTATAGCGAAAATTTTGATGGCACAACCGCCCTGACGCTGCCTTGCAGCTACACGGTTCTCGATGCCAATAATGATGGAAAAGGCTGGCTGAATATGTCAACTGCTCCTTATTCGGCGCCCAACTCCATGCGCTATTCTTATAGCGCTACCAGCGCTGCGGACGATTGGTTTTTTACGCGTGGCCTTGTGATGCAGGTGGGAACAGTCTACCAGCTTCAGTTTAAGTACCGGGGCTTTTCTAGCGCCTACGTGGAGGGGCTGGAAGTGAAAGTAGGGTTGGGCGCGACGGTGGCTGGCCAAACCACCACCCTTTTTACAAATACCAACATCGTTAACACCTCCTACCTCACCACGGCGACTGGTAATGGAACTGGACAAGTGCGTAGTTTCACGCCTTCTGTCACTGGTGTATACTACCTGGGCTTTCACGCTACCAGCGTGGCTGACCAATTCTACATATATGTGGACGATATTAATGTAACGTCCTCTGCTGTGACAGCCACTACGAGTAGCGTAGCTCCAGGCTTTGCGGCAGAAGCCTCGCCGATTCCTTTTGGCGAGCAACTGACGCTTCGGCTTAACACGCTGCAAGCTGGTCCGCTTCAACTTACCCTGCACGATGCAGTCGGCCACGTAGTGCGCCAAAGCACGGTCAGCGTGCCGGCTGGCGCCAGCTCGCTGGCCGTGCCTGAAGTGAGTAGCTTGCCCACTGGTACATACCTGCTCACGGTGCGCCAAGGCGGCAATACCCAAATTATCCGTGTGGCCCACGAGTAGTTGAGCTAGGGCCGTCAACAAAGCGCTACTACCAGCTTAGACTTTAATCTTAGCTAAAAAACGCCCCGACCTGACCGGCCGGGGCGTTTTTCATTGCGGCCACAAGGGCGTACCATTCCTGACTACCTCCTGCGCATCGGTGTCGACGAAGTCGGTATCGTAGTCTGGCTGTGCGCCCTCGTCACAGGATACTTGGGCTGTATCATCGTAATTGGGAGCGACACGCTGGTTATAGTCGGGGTCTACCACGTTCCCCTGTCGGCGGCGGTGTTGCTCGGGCTTGTAGTGCTGCGCGCTCATCGCAGGCAGGAAAAAGCTTCTACTAATGTAAATAGTACCAATAAAGTTGGCAGCTGGCGAACTACAGGTAGTGCGGTCCTGTTACTTTGCGGCCATGACCTTCATCACTTACCCCGACTCTGAGCAGACTCAGCTCACTTCTGACATTCGTGCCACGGCTAGCCAGCACCAGACTGCGCCGCTCTACTTGTGGCGCACGGCGCTGGAGCAGGTGAACCCCGAGGTGATTACCGTGCCGCCCTACTGTATGGGCAGCGCCCTAACCAGCGTGTACGACCTGCTCGATGTGGCTACTGACAGCTAGTAATGTAGCGGCTTAAGCCTCTCAGACTTAGTTAATAATCTCCGCGCTCGTATCCGCATTAATTTTCGCTAGCTTTTCGCGCCACTTTTGGAGTTCTTCTGGGGTCTGCCTTAGCCAGTCGGCTACTTCGCCAACTATTTTCACAGGGAACTGACTGCGATAGGAGCGCGTGAGATTGCCCGGAAATTTTTTGTCCGTCACGTTTGGGTCATGCTCGAAGCTGCCCGTCGGTTCCACGATATACACCCGTTCGCGTCCACTCCCGTTGGCCAACGCCGCCGCAAGTCCCGCCCCGTTCGCCAAGGCTGTAAAGTAGATGTGGTTCATGATGATGTCGGGTTTGTAATTCGACCGAAACCCGGCTGTCAAAAACTCACCAACCTGCAAATCAGCTTTCGTCCCGTGATAAAAGGGACCGTTGTCTAAAACGTCTTTCATCCTTTCGTTGCTGTCTTAGGAGTATCAGCTTACTATGACGGCCAGTTGGGCCTACTTCCGAAACCACTTCTCAAACTGCTCCACCGTCAACACCAGCGGCCCCGCGCCCGGGCTAACATGCTCGTGGTGGTCGAGCACGGCTGCGTATCTCGTCAAACTCGTGGTTGTAGGATGAACTAGTAGCTGCGGCCGATGCGGAAGTCAGCAGTAGCATAGGTTAGAGTATCTAGCAGTGGGCAATCTATCAGCCAGAGTATTCTCGTTTTATTTGGTCAGCTACAGAGCACAAAGTAAGAAGTCAAGCAGTCTACCCCGAAAACAAAAAAAGCCCCATTAAAGGGGCTTTTTCAGGGGGTTCCGTGGCCCCAATTGGATTCGAACCAATGACCGGCTGCTTAGAAGGCAGCTGCTCTATCCAACTGAGCTATGGGGTCAAAAGCCGGAAAAAATGTCGGGGTGGCAGGATTCGAACCTACGACCTCCTGGTCCCAAACCAGGCGCGATACCGGGCTACGCTACACCCCGAAAATTTAGAAAGCGACGAAGGAGCACAAATAGCTTCTTTTGCCGTGGGTAATCCGTTTGATTGGGACAAAGGTACTCTACGCACGCTAAGCGGGCAACTACCAGCCGTATTTTTAGGTGCTGTGCCCCATATTTAAACGCTATGCAGCGCGTTTTCAGGCTATTCTGTTGAGGAAACTGGTGTGGCTGTTTCAATGCCCAAGGCTACCATTGCCACGTTGCTGGGGGCAGAGGTTCCTAATTCGAAATGGGCTTCCCCCTGTGGTACTAGCAAAGCGTGCAGCGGGTACTGCCTGGTTCCGAGCTTGGTATGAGCTGCCGAGTACCATGCCACCAGTAGCACGGGGTCTTTATAAGTGGCCAGGGCAGCATTGCTGATGAGGTGGCCTTCGAGCACGAGTTGGTGGCGGGCATTGCGAAATGAGGCCCCCGTTGCCATCAGGTACACACTAGGAGAACATTGCTCTTCCTGCAGTAATTGAGCCTGAAACTCCTTGGCAGTTGTGGCGTGCGCCGTAGCGGGTGCAGCACTACTACTGGCAGGCTTGCCCTGGGAGCAGGCTTGTAGCAGGCTCGGCAGGGCCAGGAGATAAGCGTAGCGGAAGAGTACGGTCACAAGAAAAAAGCAAAGGGAGCAAGGCCAAAGAGACTGCGAAACTACGCCTGCTCCTACTTTGTGGCGAGCCCGGTACGCAGTCGCCACGAGTAAAAGGTCCTAGATAGGCGCAGAAATGCCGTGAAAAACGATAATAAGGCGGTGCGGCCGGCAAACGGCTAGCAGGCGAGGCAAACTACTGTTTTTCCGGTAAGGCATTGCTTCGCGGCTCAGAAACCAGCGTGGTCTTGTCCTGCAGCAACTTAAGCTCACTAGATTCTCCAGATTCGCACAGGGTGCTGGCACGTTAGCAATAAAAAATGAACTTCTGGTTTGTATCGGAAACTTCTGCTGGTGTAGTATGTTTGTAAGTAAGTACTCACCCACCTCCCACCCTCTCATATCTGCACTAATATTGTGCACCCCACTCATGCCACATATCCTTCATGCCCTCGCTCAGCACTGGCACATGAGTGCCTCGCAGTACTGGCAGATGCGTTTGCTCTGCGCTGTGTCATTAGTACCCTTTTTGGGAGTGGTGTATTTGATACTTTTCAACAGGCGTAGTGCGCCAGTCAGGCTGCGGGTGACGCTGGTAAAGCGGAAACTGAAAGCGTTTGCACACCCCCCGGTAACTCGTGCCCCGCTGCAGCCAACAGTAAGTCATTCCTGACCCGTAAGCTATTGCAGGCATGTACTTTGCAGAATTAAACTGAATGTAGACTCTCGTGTAGCTGGCCACCCCTTACAAACAAAAAGCCCCGTATCGACGGGGCTTTTTGTTTGTAAGGGGTAGCCAAGTCATCCTTGGCCGGGCTGTTGCCACACTGTACTACATAGCTTGGTGCTTGATGATGGGCTCTAATCGCCCAAAAGGCCGGCGGCTCTGGCTATGCCAACTAGCCCGACAATAATCCAGAAAAGATTTAGCACAATATAGGCCCGGTCTTTTTTGAGGATGGCGCAGTAAGAGAGCAGTATAGCGTCTATCGTGTTGAAAATCCAAACAAACATAAACGGGCTTTTAGGCCCCAGCCAACTAACGAGTGTGAAGCTAAAGATGCGCATTAGCACCCCAATCATCTCTAGTTTTTTTATATTCTTGAGCGCAAATTGATTTAAGGAAATCATTAGTTGAGGACTTGGCCAGTAAAGGCTACAAAGTTGAGTACCCTTGACTGAGCACGCAAGCTCTTAGCCAAATCAGGCTGGTGATTTTGCAGCGCGCGGTGGGCTTGCGGGGGCTGGGTTTGCTACCCTCGTTAGCACTACCTATATTAGCGCCCCACTTCACCTTTACCTACTCGCTCACCTATGAAAAAAGTAACGGGCCTTGGCGGCATATTTTTTAAATGTGGAAGCTGTTTAGGAAGTAGGTTGTCGGCCAATCCTGCGCAATAGCAGCACAGAAA
>CAXUKA010000097.1:0-18705 GCA_964251335.1 uncultured Hymenobacter sp. | reverse complement strand
TCGTAGAGGTTAGTTTGGTGTAATAAAGCCGACACCATTTCCTTGCGCTCTTTGCTGCTGGCGATGCCTTTGAGGGTGGCAAAGTGGTCGAGCAATTCCTCAGCGCTTACCTTGGGGTACACCCCAAACTCTTGCGGTAAATAGCCCAACACGCGGCGCACGGCTTCCTTATCGCGCAGCACGTCGATATCATCGAGCAGGATGCTGCCCGTGTCGGCATCCTGCAAGGTGGCGATGGTGCGCATGAGCGAGCTTTTGCCCGCGCCATTTGGCCCGAGCAGGCCAAACATGCCGGTCGGGATGGTGAGGTTGACACCGCGCAGGGCCTGCGTGCCGTTGGGGTAGGTTTTGGAGAGGTTGGTGATGGTGAGCGCCATGAACAGAATGCGAGTAAAAGGTGGTGCAAGAAGACAGATGCACGAAGGTGGTGAATCGTTGGCTGGCAAGCTAGCTTTTAGGGAGCCTGAACCAGCGTTTCAATAACTTTCTCTTCGGCGGCGGTGGCGGGCACCACGTTGCCCTCGCGCCAGTAGGGGCGCGTGTAGTGCGTGCCGCGCTTGTAGAGCGAGCCGCTGTACTGCTCGCTTTTGGCAAAGGACGCGGGTGCATCGGCCAAGCCCCGCACCAGCATGTCGCTGGCAAAGTCGTAGTGCCGTAGCACACCGCCCTTGGTCACATCCACCTGAAATTGCAGGCGCACGAAGCTTGGATGCAGGCGACCATTGTACAGCTGATAATCAATGCGCTTGCGCGATTGCAGGAACGTTAACCGAACGCCCAGCAGGCTAATATTGGGCAGATAAGCCTGGAGCTGCGGCGGCACTTCACTCTCAATGCGCTGGATGGTGAGCGTTTGCCGGTCGATACGCACGGTGGCCTGCGTAATGTATTCCAGCTCTTGCGTGAGGGGGGTGCAGCGCACTTCGTAATAGGGTGCTTCAGTGGCGCCGTCTGGCGTTTCGAGTAGGGTGTAGCGGTAGTTTTTAAATTTAGTGCTATCTAGGTAGGGGCTTTTGGCCGTCACGTCGTAGTACATGCCGGGCATCTCCACGTTGACGGGGCTGGAAAAAGCCCACTCGGCCTCGGCCTTGCTCAGGGCTAGCTGGCCGGTGCGCGACTCGGGCACCCGCACCTGCACTTGGGGGCTGTGGGCCTTGCGCGGGTTGCCCTGCATATAGTAGTCCACCAGCGCGTCGGCAAACTTGGCTATCTGGCCGTTGTAGCTGGCAAACTCCCGGTAATAGGTTTGCAACACTACCGGACTGGCCATCTGTGCCGTGCTATGGCGCACGGCCTGGCTTAGCAGCGACGTAGGCGTAAGCGCTTTTACCTGTACTTCTTGCAGGGCGTAGGGCTGGGGCTGTAGGCGCAGCACCAGCGCTGAGGCGGCGGGCGGCAGTTTGGCAGACACTGTCAAAGGCGCATAACCTAGCGCCTGCACCCGTACGCTGTCGGTGCCGGGCGGCAGGGTCAGCTGAAATTTGCCTTCGGCATTGGTGATGGCCCCGCCGGCCTGGCCGGGCACCGCTAGGGAGGCATACGGCACGGCGGCCTGGGTGCGGGCATCGACGACGGTGCCGGTGAGGGGTGCCCCGGTCTGAGCCTGGCTGGTGGTGGCTAGCAAGCTGCTGGCCAGGGCTGCTAGTAGAAAGAACGTGCGCATCTGGTAAAGTAAAGATTATCTGCTGGTAACCTTACTAGCTAGCGGCAACTAGCTAGTTGATAGGCCCAAAGTTCTCGCCCTACCATAGGAGTACCTAGTTTTTATGATTTTGTGCCCGCAGCAGATGACCAACTGCGCTCATAAGCTGACCAACGGGGTTGGTCATATTCTTTTGCGGTGGCCTACACGCCACTTCTAGCTTTGTCCCATGACATTTGCTCGCTTTTGGCGCCACCGCGCCACCCGCCACGTACTGGCTTGGCTATTGCTTTCGGGGCTGATTGTGGCTGCCGTGCAGCTAGCGCCCGTGCCCAAGCAGCCGCAAGCGCTCCAGCGCCTGTTCGTTGGCCTGGCTTTCCTGATACCTCCCATCTACGCGCACCTGTGGCTGCTTACGCACGCCTTGGAGCGGGGCCGACGCTGGCGCTACATCGCGGGGACGACTGCCGTGGTAGTGGCTGGCGCGCTGCTCGATGCCATACCAACCCACTTCAACCTTACGCTGGCCGACCCGGCCGGTCATGAGTATGACCTGGCAGACTTTGCCAACACTGCCCTGGGAGTGCTGTTTGCACTGCTATTCAGTGCGATGCTGCGCTACCTGCGGCGCGGTATCGTGAGCCGCTATCAGATGCAGGAGCTACACGCCCGGCAGGTCGAAACCGAGCTGAGCTTGCTTAAAGCCCAGGTTAATCAGCATTTTCTATTTAATACCCTCAACAACCTCTACGGCCTCAGCCTGGCCGCGCCCGACCAGATGCCCGAAGCCCTGCTGCAACTGGCGGGCCTGATGCGCTACCAGCTCGACAGCTCGCGCCAAAGCACCGTGACCGTGGGCACCGAGGCCGAATACCTGGCCAACTACATCGGCTTGGAAAAACTGCGCCTGCGCGACAACACGCAGGTCGAGTTCGTGGCCGACCTGCCCCACCCCGACCGGCCACTGGCCCCGCTCCTACTATTGCCGCTGGTCGAAAATTGCTTTAAGCACGCTGTCGGGCCGAGTGGGGCCAATACCATCCGCATCTGCCTCACCCAAACTGACGCAGGCCTTACCTTACGCACCGACAATAGTATTCCACCGCACTTTCGGCCAGCACCGTCGGGGCTGGGGCTGCCTACGCTGCGGACGCGGCTAGCGCAGTTCTACCCCGGTTCGCGCCACCGCTTCAGCATCGAAGCCACCGATACGCATTATGCTGCCACCCTCCTGCTTGCGCTGTGATGACTGCCCCGCTCCGCTGCCTGCTCGTTGATGATGAGCCCCTGGCCCACACCGTGATGCGGGCTTACCTCGACCGCTTGCCCGGCCTGGCCACCTGGGCGGGCAGCTGCTACGGCGCGGTAGAGGCGCTCACATTTTTGCGTACTACGCCCGTAGAGGTGCTTTTTCTGGATGTGGACATGCCCGAGCTGACCGGCCTGGAGTTGCTGCGCGCCCTGACCCAGCCACCAGCCGTAGTGCTGTGCACGGCCCACGCCGCGCACGCCATCGACGCCTTCGACCTGGGTGTGGTTGATTATTTGCTGAAGCCTATTCGCTTCGAGCGCTTCGTCAAGACCATCAGCCGGTTGCAAACTACCGTGGGCACGGTGGCTGCGTTGCCTGTGGCCCAAGCTGCTCCTGAGCTGCCTGCCGCCGATTCTATTTTCCTGAAAACCGACGCGGGCACCGAGCGCGTGCGCTTTGCCGACTTGCTGTTTGTGGAAGGCTACGGCAATTTTGTGAAGTGCCACCTCGCCTCGGGCCGCGTGCTCCTCACTGCCGAAACCATGAAGCAGATGGAAAGCCAACTGCCACCGGGCCAATTCGTGCGCATTCATAAGTCGTACCTAGCCAACCTGGCCAGCGTCGAGCGCCTCAGCGGCAACGTGCTGGTGGTGGGCCGGCGCGAGCTGCCCGTGGGCAGCACCTACCGGCAGGAGGTGCTGCGCCACCTGCGCTAGAAAAGGCTTAGCCGCCCTGCTTGCTGCCGCCGCCTTTGGTGTCGTCGTTGCTGATTTGCTTACGCTGTTTGCCCTGCTGCGCCTGCCCGAAGCGGTAGCTGAAGCTGAGCCGGAACGAGCGTTGATAGGCGCGGTACTCGCTGTGCTCCTCAAAAAGAGCGGTGCTTACGGTGTTGCGGTAGGGCCAGTAACTGTTGAAGGGACTACCGAAATTGAGCACCAAATCGGCCTTGTCCTTCAAGAACGTTTTTTTCGCGCCCAGTTGGTAGTAGAGGTTGGCCGGGCCACTGCCCTGAATATCGGGCGAGGGCAGCGAGGCGTACACGAAGCCCTGCACCGTTAAGCCTTTTTTAAGCTTGTAGGAGGTGTTAAGATTGAGCCCTGCCGTGAAGCCGCGCCGGTCGGCATTGAGCGCGGGGCTGCGGCGGATGATGTACTGCACATCGGGACCGCCGCTGATGTCCCACTTTTCCAGGGGCTTGAACGAGCCGTAGAAATTGAGCTGGTAGAAGGTATTAGCCGCCACGTTGTTGTAGGTCTGGGCCGTCACGCTGGGGTCGGGCACCACATCGGCGGGCAGCGGAGCACTGGGGTTGGTGGTCAGGAAGCGTACCGACTCGATGGCATTGCCGGTGTGGCGCACCGAGGCCGAGATATTGATGGAGTTGCTTTTAAAGTTGGTGTTGTAGCTCAGCTCATAAGAGTCCGTTATTTCGGGGTTGAGATAAGGATTGCCGAAGGAAAGATTCTGCCGGTCCGAGCGGTCCACGAACGGGTTGAGGTAGTCGATATAAGGCCGCGTGATACGGCGGCTGTAGGCGGCGCGCATGCTGCTGGCTTCCGAAAGCTTGTACTGCGCACTACCATTAGGCAGCAGCGAGAAGTAGCTGCGGTCGAAGGTCGGCGTGTTGGTAGCCCGAAAATCGGCGGTGAGGGCAGTGCGCTCCAAACGAGTACCGAGGCTGAAATTTGTCTTTTTGCCCACCCCAAACGAGTACGTGGCATAGGCCGCCTGCACATCCTGAGCATAATCAAAATCGGTGATGCGGCGGTTGTCGGGCAGGTAAGCAGGGTTGCTGCTCAGCGTGCGGAGCGTATCGACGTTGGCCACCGAGCCGGTGCGCCGAAAAATGGCTTTCAGGCCCATTTCCAGCGTTTTCTTATCGCCAAAGGGCTGCGTAAAGTCGGTTTGCAGCGTTACCTCGTGGCCGGGGGTGCGGCCTCGGCTGCGCTCCCGGTAGGTGGCCTGCTCGGCGGGCAGCAGCACTTCGGAGTTGTTGTACTGGTCGAAGTCGTAGCCAAAAGTACCGTTGTTGAGGGCGTACTGGCCCAGCACGCTCCACTCCTTGCGGGCCTGCTTGAAGGTGCGCGTGTACGTGCCGGTGCCCTCTACATTGAGGCCGCTGAAGCGGCTGTCGGTGCGGCGGGTATAGTTATTAATCGTGCTGCCCGTGAGACGGTTATACAAGTCGTTGGTCGAGTTGCCACCGTAGCCATTTATAGAGCCGGCCAGCGAAATGCTGTGGTGCTCGGCGGGGTCGTAGTCGAGGCCCAGCGTGCCGTAATACCACCTGCCTTTGTTGTACACGTCGGCAGTTTGCAGCAGGTTGCTCACCACCTGGCCTTGGTCGTTGAAGCCCACGCGGCTACGCTCGGAGTAGCCGGGGTTGTACCAGGCCCCCGCGTTGGCCGACGAGGTAAAGCCGATTTTGCCCTTCTTAAAATTCAGCGCCGAGTTGAAGTTCGAGTTGCGGTTGCCGCCGCTGGCCCCGATGCGGCCATTCACGCCCTGGTCTACCCCTTTCTTCAGGATGATGTTGATAATACCGGCCGTGCCCTCGCCATCGTACTTGGCGGGCGGCGTCGTAATAACTTCGACGCTCTTAATCTGGTCGGCCGGAATGCTCTTGAGCGCCTCGGTGAGGTTGCTGGCCAGCGTAGGCGAAGGCTTATTGTTTACCAACACTTTAAAGTTGCTGGAGCCGCGCATTTTCACGTTGCCTTCGCCATCTACGGCCAGTAGCGGCGACTTGCGCAATACGTCGGCGGCGGTGCCGCCGGCGTTGCTCAGGTCTTGCTCGGCGTTGTACACCAGGCGGTCGGGGCGCACTTCCACCACGGGCTTCTCCCCTACCACCACGGCCTCGGTGAGGGCTGTGGCAGCGGCCGGCAACAGAATGACGCCCAACGCAGTAGCGCCGCCTGTCACGGTTACGGTGCGCGTGCGGGTGCCGTAGCCCACGTAGCTCACGCGCAGCCGGAAGGTACCGGCCGGCAGTTTGGTGAGCGAAAATTTACCCGCATCGTCGGCCGCCACACCCGAGATGGGCTTGTCGGGCGGCGCGGCCGATAGCAGCACCACCGTGGCGTAGGACACCGGCTGGCGGCTCACCGAGTCGAGCACCGCGCCGGTGAGCGAGCCGGTAGCTGCCACTGCGGGCGCGGCGGCCGGAGCCGGGCTTTGGGCGCGGGCCAGCGTAGTGATAAATAGCGTGGCTGCCAGCAGCAGCCAGCGCCAAGGACGAGAAACAGAAAAGGTGAGCAAGGTGTGAAGAATAGAGGTGTGCGGTGATAGATGCCAAGTGAGGCCTGAACGTTGCCGGCGCTGACCAACCAATTCAAAAAACTTTGCCACAGAGGATGATAGTCTTTGATTATTAAGCTGGTCCTTACTCAATTTTTCAGGTTCCAGGGGCGGCTACCAACCGTCACGCTCAAACGTTACTGGGATTATCGAAAAATATTGCGTCGCATTACGGTTTATCCGGCCAAAACCAACGCATTCAGCTTAGCTTTGGGGCACTTGCGCCTGATTTGTGTTCTCCATGAATGTTCTTCGTCACGTCGATTTAACTCGCATTTTTTTCGTCGATATTGAAACCGTACCCGGTCATCCTACCCACGACGAATTGCCGGCTGCCTTCCAGCCGCTCTGGAAGAAATTTTGTGAGAAGCGCCATGCCAAAGAGCTAGCCAGCGGCCAAACCCACGAAGAGCTATTCGCCAACGGCGGCCTCTATGCCGAGTTTGGCAAAGTGGTATGCATCTCGGTAGGCATGTTTCGGACGCTGCCCGACGGCACGCTGAACTTTCGGGTCAAGTCTTTTGCCAGCGACGATGAGTGCGAGGTACTGCGCGGCTTTGCCGATATGCTCGGTGCCCGGCGGCCCTACGGCACCCGGCTATTTGGGGCCACCACCAGCATCAAAGACCGGGACAAAGTAGACCACCGCAACGACCCGTTTTTTCTCTGCGCCCACAACGGCCGCGAGTTTGACTACGCCTACTTGGGCCGCCGCATGCTCATCTGCGGGCAGGCCATTCCGCCCATGCTCGATATGGCTGGCCACAAGCCCTGGGATTTGCCTCACCTACTCGACACGATGGACCTCTGGAAATTTGGCGACAACAAAGGCACCATCTCGCTGCCGTTGCTGGCGGGCGTATTCGGCATCCCGTCGCCCAAAGACGACATCGACGGCTCGCAAGTAGGGCAAGTGTATTGGGAGGAGAAGAACCTGGGCCGCATAGTAGAGTACTGCGAGAAAGATGTCATCGCTACAGCCCGAATTTTTTTGCATTACAGCGGCCAAAAAGATTTGTGGCCTAGCGTCCAGCTTACTCAGGTGCCTTGGAGCGCCACCGTACCGCAGCCTATTAGCTGATTAATTGATTTTTAGCCTTATCCACCAAAAAAGCCCACCAATCGGTGGGCTTTTTTATTTACTGTTCAGCTTATAATGCAATTAATTATAGAAAAGTGAATAATAAGATTTTCTCAAGCTATTTTTGTATGCATCCCCTCCCATCCCCTTCTTCCGTTATCTGTGATGAACAAACACCTTTACCCTCTTTTATTTTGGGCATTTGCACTATTCCTAGCTAAGCCAAGCTATGCTCAATATATTGCTACGCCACCCGCGCAAGATGGCAACATCAGTGATGCTGAATATGGCAGCACGTCTCCTAATAATCAACCTACTAACAAATACACTACAAGCGACGGTGGCACCTGGTATATGACCTGGGACGCCAACAACCTGTACGTGGCCAAAACGGGTGGTAGCTATTACGAGCCTACCATCATGTACCTCGACGTAGACCCGCTGCTCCCCGTAACGGGCGGTGGCGATGATAAAGGCAACTTATATGGCCAGTACTACGACTACAACGTTACTCCGAAGCTGCCTTTCCGGGCCGATGTGCGCGTTCTTGTTTCTGTAGACCACGCTTCGAGTTTCCCTAAGATTGAAGTTCAACGCCTCAATGGCAGTGGGCAATGGGGCAGCTCTACCCAAGCGAATCTCAGCGTTTATTACAACGGTACCAACCGCGAATTTCGCCTGGGCTGGAATACCCTGACGGGGGGTGGTACTATTCCGGCGGCATTCAACTGGTTGGGCTATGCCAGCAATGAATCGACTGCTGGCGGCAACTACCGCTACGACCAAGCCCCTGCTAACCCAAATTCGTTTGGCACTACGAATGGAGCCAACCCGTCGTTCGAATACTACTACACAGTAGCCAGCACGGCTAATGGCAGTGCTACGAAGCCGTTTCTGCTGAAAAGCTATACCGTTCCGCGCGAAACGTATATTTCTGATTTCGGGGCTATTGATGTATGGGACTTCACAATGAATTCTCCCAATGTGAACGGGCAGCAGTATTCTATTATTCGGAGCAGCAATGGCGGCACCTGGACCATTAGTGGCAGCCTGGTAGTGGGCAATGGTACCATTTATTTTGGTAGTGGCACCAACCGTAACTATGGTGATACCAACGTTGGCAACATTCGAGTACTGGGCAATGGGGTTCTATACATGGATGAGAGCCCCAAGCCCATATCCGTCCGGGAGGATGTAGACCTAGCGGGTGGTGGGCAGTTCCGCATGTCGGGAATATCGGGGGGCGACTTGAATGTGGGGCGCAACTTCTATGTAAGGGATGTAGTGAATACTACGCAGGCCACATTCCAGCCCTTCCAGCGCACCGTAACGTTTACGGGCGCCGCTCACTTTGTTGAGGCAAACATCCCTGGTTATGAGCTTCCCTTTGGCTACCTGACCCTTGCGGGAGGCGACGTTACGCTGGGCACCAATACAAACCTCACCATTGGCAACAACATTAACTTCAGCCAAGGCAATCTGTACACGAACAGCAACTATATCCAGCTCAGCGGAGTCAGCATGTTGCTCAACGAGTCGGCCGCCAGCCACATTGAAGGTACTGTGCGCATCAGCCAAACATTGACTACTCCTACTACTCCTGTCCAAGCAGGTACCAAGGCTTTTGGCAACCTCGGCCTCAGCCTGACGCCGCAGGGTGCTTCGGCCGCTCGGGGCACTATTGTCTTAACGCGGGTGACGGGCAGTCCTAAGTCGGGCGTAGGTGTTGGCAGCAATGGCACTGGTATTCAGCGCTATTTCCTGCTGACTTCCAGCGACCCTTCGGTTACTAACCTCGACCTACAGCTAGTGTACGCCTACCGGACCGACGAGCTGAACGGCATCATTGAGAACAACCTGGCGCTGTATCAATCGAACACAGGTACGCCGGGCAGCTACACGCGCCTCACTACCCCGCCCTCGGCCAATACCAACGCGCATACCATCACGTTCAACTACCAAATGGCGCTGCCTACGGGCACCTATTTCACCCTGGGCGACGGCGTATCGACGCTGCCCGTGAAACTGGTTAGCTTCAGCGCCAAGGCTACTTCTGATGGCGCGGCCATGCTGCGCTGGAACACTGCCAGCGAAACCGGCAGCAAAGGCTTCGGCATCGAGCGTCAGCTGAGTGGCAGCGAGCCTTGGAAGTCGGTTGGCTTCGTAAACTCGAACAACAGCGCTACGGGTGGCAGCTACGAATTCCTCGACAAGAGCCTCGTGGTGGCATCGGCTTCGCCCCAGGCCTACTATCGCCTGCGTCAGGAGGACTTCAACGGCACCGTGAGCTACTCGCCAGTAGAAGTAATCGCCCGCACCAAGAGCACCGATGCTACCGCCCTGGTCCTGAGCCCAGTGCCTGTGAGCGGCTCTAGCTTGGCGCTGACCTTTGCTGAAGTAGGCTTAGCCGGCTCGCAAGTGACGGTGAGCAACACCCAGGGCCAACGCATGCTGAGCTTCACCACCGAAGCCAGCACCGATGTAGCCCTGAGTGTGCCCGTCGAGAAGCTGGCCCCCGGTGTGTACATCGTGAGTGTGCAAGTGCTCGGCCAAAGCCCGCGCTACGCCCGCTTCGTGAAGCAATAAGGCTTTATACTCTGCGTAATTTTATCAACGCTCCCGCTGGCTGCTGCTGGCGGGAGCGTTGTATTTTGGCGGTATATACAACTACTCACTATGGCAATTTCTTGGGCGCGGTGGCTGCCATTGGTTGGGTTGGCGCTCTTTGCGGGACTGGTGGTATATCTCGTTCGCCCGCCCCGGCCACTACCGGCTACTGCGCCTGCCACCGCATTCTCGGCCGAACGAGCTTGGCTCACCGTGCGCGAAGTAGCCCGGCAGCCGCACAGCACCGGTACACCAGCCAATGCCATGGTGCGCGACTATATCATGCAGCAGTGCCGGGCGCTGGGGCTACGGCCATTAGTGCAAGACACTAGCGTGCTGGTGGCGGGGCACGGCGGAATTACGATGGGCCGGGTGCAAAACATCGTGGCGCGCTTGCCCGGCCGGCAGCCTAATGGCAAAGCCGTGCTGGTGCTGGCCCACTACGATTCGCAACCTCACACTCCCGGCGCAGGCGACGATGCGGCCGGCGTGGCAGCCATGCTCGAAACCCTGCGGGCCTTGCGCGCCGGGCCGCCGTTGGCGCACGATGTCATTTGGCTGTTTACCGATGGCGAAGAGGCGGGCCTGCTCGGGGCCAGCGCCTACGCCGCCGACACGGCCCGCCTGCGGCGCGAAGTAGGCATGGTGCTCAACTTCGAGGGCCGGGGCAACCGGGGGCCTAGCCTCACCTTTGAGGTAAGCCCGCAAAATGGCTGGGTGATGCGTGAATACGCCCGCGCCGCCCCTACCCCAATAGCTTCGTCGCTGTTTTACGAAGCCTATCGCCACTTGCCCAACGATACCGACTTCACCCCCCTGCGCAAGGCTGGTCTCACGGGACTGAATTTCGCCTTTGTGGATGGCTATAGCTATTATCACAGCCCCGCCGACACGCCAGCCCGCCTCGACCGGGGCTCGTTGCAGCACCACGGCGAGTATATGCTGAGCTTGGTGCGGCACTTCGGCAACATTTCGCTTGCGCAGACCAAAGCCCCGGATTATACTTTCTTTAACCCGCTGGGCAGTTGGCTGGTATTCTATCCGGCTAGCTGGAATCTGCCGCTCACCGGCTTTACCATTTTGGTACTATTCGGGGTGATGGCAATGGCCCGGCAGCGCCGCCGCCTGAGTTGGCTGAGCCTGCTGGGCGGAGCAGTAGCTTATCTAGGCGGGCTACTATTGATGGTGCTGGCCGGCTGGGGCGGGTTGCTGGGTATTAAGGCGCTTAACCCAAATTTTGCCGCGTTTTACGATGCGGCGTTTTACAACGTCCTGACTTATCAGGTTGGCTTACTGGCGCTGGGCGGCACCGTATTCGTGACCTATTACGGCTGGCTGGGGCGGCGCGTACGGCCCGATACGCTGGTGGGTGGGGCGCTGCTGGTAGTGGCGCTGCTGTTGGGCTTGTTGCAGTGGCAAGCTGCTTCGTCGGCATTTTTGCTGGCCTTCCCGCTTTTAGTTGCCACGCTGGCCTGGGCCGGGCGGTTGCGGCAGCTGCAATCAGCAGGTACTGCCCCTGTTAGTGGGCTGGCGGATTTTCTATTGCTTCTGCCTGCGGTGGCGCTACTGGGGCAGATGATTTATTTATTACTGATAATCTTTGCATTAGGCAATCTAATACTGCTAGCGCTGCTCTTTCTGACTCTATTGCTGGGGCTACTGCTGCCGGTGCTGCTACCAGCACTGGGCCAAAAAAATGACCGCGCCCAAGGCGTACTGCCAGGCCTGGGAGTGCTCGGGGCCTTGGTGGCGCTAGTGGCTGGGCAGGCTACCAGCCACCCGACGGCCAAGCAGCCTCAGCAAACCCATCTCTACTATGCCTTGGATGCAAACTGCAAGCGTGCCTACTGGCTTTCGGCCCTCACCACCCCCGATGGCTGGCTGCGGCAAGTACTCACGCATCCACATTATGGCCCGCTGCCCACGCTACTGGCAGGGCAAACTGCGCCCGTGCTGTACCAGGCAGCACCCATGCTAGCACTGGACCCACCCGGGATAGTCATTCAGTCTGACAAGCATGTAGCTGGCCGGCGCTACCTGCATTTGGTGCTGTACCCAGGCCGAGGCGATGTCAGTAGCTTACGCCTCTCATTTCCCAAGCCTGAGCAGGTGCGCTCATTGCATCTAGGTGGCCACTTGGTGCCCACTCAGGCGCTGGCAAGCGGGGCGGCGGGTGCTATCACCTTCATTGCTCCGCACCTCTCCGGCGAAGAGATTGACTTAGAAACAGTAGACACCAATTCGCTCCGGCTGTTCGTGGCTACCCGGAGCCAGGAGTTACTACTTGTGCCAGGGCTACCTGCCTTGCCAGCCACGTACGTACCGGCCCCTGGCTACAATAGCTTCACCACGCAGGTGAAGAAGGAGTTTTTATTGGATAAATATCGGCCTACTGACGTGGGCTGCCAGTAGTAGCTAGCGTGCAGCTTCGCGCTACCAATTATCGTCTACTGCCTTACCTGTCAGGGCCTGGCGGATAGCGGTGGCTTGCTGCCGACCATTGCGCTGAATGGCTTCGATGGTCGATTGCAACACAGGTTTGGGGTAGCCGGCATCGTCGAAGGTCAGCGCATTGGGCGTGAGGTAGTTTTCAATGGGAGTCACGGGCGTGAGACCTTTACCGCTGTCGAAGGCAAAATCGGTGATTTGGTAGCGAAAGCGGCCAGCTTTTACCTGAATAATTATCGTGCGCCAGAGCGGCACCTGCACGTTGGCCCCGAGGAAGTTCTGCATCACCAGCTCGCTGGTTTTGCCAGTGATTTTGCCAGTAGTCGCGTCTTGGGTTTCGATAGTCAGCGGGGCAGAGCCGCTGTACGTATCAAACCACTTTTTGGTCCGTGCATACAGGGTAGCTTGGGTAGCACCGGGCACCTGCACCACGCCCTGGTACGACACCTTACCCGTAATGGAGTCTTTGGGCAAAGGATTGACCCAGCCATGCAGCTTTGGCAGTTTTACCTGGGCCTGCGCCGGTGCCAGGGAGGCTAATAACAGCAGGGTAGCGAGAAGAAATTTCATACGCTTGGCTACGCAAAGCCCCTGCCAATAGTTAATTCTGAGCCCTGTTAGCTGCTACAACTCGCCAAAAAAAGAAGATAGCGCAACAACTGTCGCACTACCTTCTTTTTTAATTCTGCCCGTCCCAAATCGGCTGGCAAGCAGCATTTAGTTCAGCGAAGCCACGTCGATTACGAAGCGGTATTTGATGTCGCCTTTCAGCATACGCTCGTAGGCTTCGTTGATGTAGTTGATATCAATCACTTCCACGTCGGACATGATGTTGTGCTCGGCGCAGAAGTCCAGCATTTCCTGCGTTTCGGCGATGCCGCCAATGAGTGAGCCAGCCACACGGCGGCGCTTGGCGATGAGGTTGAAGGCGTGCAGCTGCGGAGCCTCGGTGGGCACGCCCAGCAAAATCATGGTGCCGTCGAGGCGCAACAAGCTAACGTAAGAGCCGAGGTCAATCTGGGCCGATATCGTGTTGATGATGAAGTCGAAGTAGTTGTTCACCGACTTAAACTGCTCGGCATCTTTGGTTACCACAAACTTGTGAGCACCCAAGGCTTTGGCATCGGCTTCCTTATTGGCCGAGGTGCTGAGCACGGTTACTTCGGCACCTAGGGCTACGGCAAACTTCACGGCCATGTGACCCAGGCCGCCGAGGCCCATTACGGCTACGCGGTGGCCAGCGCCCACTTTCCACTCGCGCAGGGGCGAGTAGGTGGTGATGCCGGCGCACAGCAGCGGAGCTACGCGGGCCAGGTCGAGCTTGTCGCTCACGCTCAGCGTGTACTTTTCATCCACCACAATCTGCTGCGAGTAGCCGCCATAGGTGGGCTGGCCGGTGGCAATTTCGCGGCTGTTATAGGTACCCACCATGCCAGTGGTTTCGCAGTACTGCTCCAGGCCTTCTTTGCACGATGAACACTCGCGGCACGAGTCAACCATGCAGCCCACGCCGGCTATATCGCCAACTTTAAACTTCGACACGTGGTCGCCCACGGCCGTAACGCGGCCCACGATTTCGTGGCCGGGCACCATTGGGAAGATAGAGCCGCCCCACTCGTCGCGGATTTGGTGCAGGTCGGAGTGGCACACGCCACAAAACAGGATTTCAATTTGTACGTCGTGGGCACCGGGGGCGCGGCGCTCCAGCGAGAACGGCTCCAGTGGAATATTGGCGGCGGGGGCCGCGTAGGCTTTGGTAGTAGACACGAGGGGTCTGGTTTGGTGTTAGAAAAAAGCGCTTACAAAAACGCCGTGGCGGCCCGATGGGCCACTACGGCGTTTTTGGTATGTTGCGGGGTTAACTAGGCTAGGCGGGCTTTGTTTGGCGCTTGGCCAGGGCATCGCCCACGAGCTGCCGCATGCGAGTCAACGACTCGTGGGCAAATTTGCGCTGGAGCGCTCGCCCGAATAGCTTAAAGCCCAGCCAGTAAAAGGGGTTACGGATGCGCCCAGTCTGCGACACGGCATGGATGCGAAACTGCACCGCGCCGGTGGTCAGATTTTTATGGATGGTAAAGTCAATCTGCCCACGCTCGAAGTGGCCTTCCAGGGTGCGGTAGCCGTAGCCCCACACCCGCTCGGGGCCGTTGGGCGTGGCGCGCTCGGCCTCATCGGTTACCTCGCTCACGCGTACCCCAAACCAGAACGAAAAAACCAGAAACCGCGCCCGCAGCAGCATTACGCGGTTTTCCAGCGGCCCATCGGGCTTGAAAATACCGGTGATGAGGCTGGGTGGCGGAAAGGCATAGCGCCGCAGCACGTCCTGCGCAGCGGCAAATACGCCGTGCGCTTCGGGTGGGCCGGGGGCCTCGGCGGGCAGGTCGGTGGCGTAGTCATCGAGCCGCCAGCCGGTGGCGCTGGTGTACTCGTTTTGGCGCGAGAAATCGTAGTTGACCTTGGCGTTTTTATAGCTATCTAAGCGCGCTTGGTATTGCTCCCAAAGTGGTGGCTTATTCATTTACTAATGAGCATTTAACGATTGAGCAAATACCTACCACTGGTCGCGTTTTTGGCTGGTAGCGCCATCGGTGGCTTGGCGCTCGGTTTCGACTACCACATCGGCCAGCGTCTGGCCGCCGCACGGCGCTGCCGCACGCCGGCAAAACGCGACCCAGGTAGCCTCTTGCATGAGTAGCCCGCCGCCGATAGTATCGTAGGCAAAGGCCACTAGGCCATCGCGCGAGCGGGCACGCGAATGGATTTCGAAGCGCAGGGCATCAGGCCGCCCATCGAGCCAGTGCGCCCCAAACTGGATGCGGCCCGCCTCGGGGTGGCCTTCGAGGGTAATAAATTCGAAGCTTGCCGCATCGACACTGGTCACGCGCACCCGGCCATTCCAAGGACCTAATATTTTGATACTGAATTCATCACCCACACGCAGCGGCTCACCGTCCGCACCGTCGTCCTTGGTAAAGTCGGCCAACAGCTCGGGCGAGAAGCTGGGCAAATCGGCCTGCACCTGTGCCATCAGCTGCACGGGCGTGAGGTGCGGGCGCACCACATCGATGTAGTAGCGCCGCTCGAGCCACGGGCCGGAGCCGGTGGACGCAGGTTGTTCGGCATCAGGATGGTCGGGCATGGCGCAGGAAATTCGTAGGCGTACTATACGCCCATTGGGCGCAGAAGGTATCTGTTATTATGCCAATTTTATATACAATTGGTGCTAACTGACTTTGAATAGTATATTTACAGCCTTACTGTTCTGCTTTTCTGCAAAAACCCAATCTGATGGCCCACACAACTATTGAGCTGGCTCGTGTCGGCAACCTTGTAGTTCAAAAAAAATATGGTCTGACGTACGAGCAATTTGCCAGCCAGCACTTGTTTGCCAATGTTCCGGTGGTGCTCGGCGATGCCTGCGAAAGCTGGGCCGCCAAGGAAAAATTCACGCCCGAATTCTTCAAGTCGACCTACGGGGACCGGAAAGTAAACGTGGAAGGCCAGGTATTTAAGCTCGGCGACTACATCGATTTGATGGCCGTTTCGACTGAAGAAAACCCGGCCCCCTACCCTTGCAAGCTCCAGCTCGACAGCGACTACCCCGAGCTGGTGCCCGACGTGACGCCCCGTTTCAAGTTTGCCTTGCCCGACCGCTGCCACAGCAAGCTTATGCCGGGGGCCATGCTGGGCGGGGCCGAAACGCTGGAAGTGTTTTTTGGTAGCCCCGGCGGGCAGTTTCCGTATGTGCACTACGACTATATGTGCCTGCACGCCTACATCACGCAGCTGTATGGCATTAAGGAGTTTACGGTGATTCCGCCTAGTCAGACGCCTTACGTGTATCCGAAGCCTGACAACCAGTGGGTTTCCGAAATCCCGGATATTCGCACTACCGACTTAGCGCAGTTTCCTCTTTTCGCGCAGGCTACGCCGCTCACCTTCACCATCGGGCCGGGCGAAACGCTGTTTATCCCGTGCGGCTGGTGGCACACTGCCCGTTCGGTCACATCAACCATCTCGGTAGCCCTCGATTGCCTGAATGCCTCTAACTGGCAGAATTTCCGCCAGGAAGTTGCCGTAAATCTGGGCCGTCGCAAGCCGCTGAAAGGCAAGGTAGCCCAAGCTTACTTGGCCGTGCTGGGCAACGTGCTGAGCGCCTCCGAGGCAGCGGGCATCACGCTGTAAGGCAGTTTTCTTCTGTCACCGAGTGGGCGGCTTTGCGTATGGATAGGCCGGCTGCGCTGGCCCCCGCGCTCGCGGGGGCTTCTTGGCGTGGCCGTTCCTGTACGATATGGCCTATTACCGCCCACCCGGCCCCACCCCCGACCCTGCGCTGGTGCGCAGCCTCACCGACCAGCAGCGCGAGCTGCACCAGCGCCTGCGCCACGAGCCCCTCCCCCACGAGCCCCGCCTTATAGCGGGCTGCGATTCCTCCTTCCCGACACCCGACACAATATTGTCGGTGTTTGTGGTGCTGAAATTTCCATCGCTGGAACTGGTGGAGAAGGTGTACAACTACGGCCCGGTGTCGCTGCCCTATATCCCCGGCCTGCTTTCCTTTCGCGAAGCGCCCAATGTCATCCAAGCATTTGCCAAGCTCCAACATCGGCCCGATGTGATTATGGTGGATGGCCACGGCATTGCGCATCCGCGCCGCATGGGCATTGCGGCCCACTTAGGCGTGCTGCTCGATATGCCCACTTTTGGCGTAGCCAAGCACAAGCTCACGGGCAGTTTTGTAGAGCCTGGCCTTACTAAGGGCGACCGTTCGCCCCTCACCGATACCCGCACCGGCGAACTGCTGGGCGAAGTATTGCGCAGCAAAGACAAGGTGCTACCACTCTTCGTGAGCGCTGGTCATCGTTGCGACTTGCCCACTGCCCTACGCCTCACGCTGGCCTGCCTGCACGGCTACAAACTGCCCGAGCCTACTCGCTTGGCCGACCACTGGGCCGAAGAGTTTAAGCGGGAGGTGCGATAGCGCTACATAGTCTAAGCACCTTGCCGACTTGCGGAATGTTTTTTATCCATCAAATGAGTCTTGCATAAAACTGACCGGGGTTATTGTATTATCTTTGGCGGCGGCATATTAACCTTGCCGAAATAATTACAAACTCGATTTCCCAGCTTCCCTACAGGTCTTTTTAAGGCAACCATTTCTGCCACATTCTCCTTTTTTAACACTTATGGCTAAACTTTACTCCGTCCTGGCCGGAGGGTTGTTGTCGCTACTGGCATTAGGGGCCCAACCCGCTGCTGCACAGACGCAACCTACCCCCATTCGACGTTGCGCCACCGAAGAAATAAATGCTCAGATTCAAGCTGAGCTAAAGCGGTTGAATCCGGGCTACAATCCGAACCGCTCTACCAACGAGCGGCCGGCCACAGCGCTTCGCACCACTGCCACGACCTACACGCTGCCGGTTATCGTGCATATTATTCATAGCGGTGAAGCTGTGGGCGTAGGCACGAACATCAGCCCGCTACAGGTACAGTCGCAGTTGGATGTGCTTAACGAGGATTATCGCAATACGAATGCCGATGGCTCGCTTGTACCCAACGTGTATCAGCCATTGCGTGGCGACATGCAAATTCAGTTTGTGCCGGCCAAATATGACCCTAATGGTAATGTACTGGCAGAGCCAGGCATCGACCGGGTGAACCGTAGCACTAAGGGCTGGAACGCGCCGCCCTATACTATGGCGTATATTAATAGCACAGTCAAACCTGGCTCGTACTGGGACCCCAGCCGTTATATCAATATCTGGACTACGGATATGAGCGGTGGTATTCTGGGTTACGCACAGTTTCCGGACAACGCAGCTGGCCTAGGCGGCCTCAACGCTTCGGGCGGCGCTGCCAATACCGACGGGGTAGTTATCTTGTATTCCTCGTATGGCAGCAGCAGCCGGTATCCAGGAGGCATCTATTTGCCACCGTATGATAAAGGCCGGACGCTCACGCACGAGTTGGGGCACTGGTTTAGCCTGCGCCACATTTGGGGCGATGCCACTTGCGGCAACGATTTCTGCAGCGATACGCCCACACAGCAGACTTCCAGCTCTGGCTGCCCGACGTTTCCGCGCGTTACCTGCTCCAATGTCACCGGCGATATGACCATGAACTACATGGACTATTCTAATGACCTATGCTTGTACATGTTCACGCAGGGGCAGAAGGACCGGATGCAAGCCGTTATGTCGGCCGCCACACCACGCCGCTCCGAACTCGCTACTTCTAGCGTCGGTTGCACCAGCATTGTGTCAGCCACTGCCAGCAGCAATACTCCAGTATGTGCCGGCACTAGCCTGACGCTGACCGCCAGTGGCCCCGTCGGTGCTGGCGGTGCTGGGACCGGCCCCAACCGCTTGCCGA
>CAXUKA010000096.1:0-18770 GCA_964251335.1 uncultured Hymenobacter sp. | reverse complement strand
AGCTCGTGCACGATGTCGAGGCGCGCTTCGGGCTTGAGCTGGCGCTGGACTACGTAGTTGTAGTTTTCGAGCTCGGGCTGAGTTTCGGGGTCGGCCAGGAAGGCTTGCTTTTCGCGCTCCAGCACTTGCAGGCCCAGATAGGCCCCGCCGAGGTCGCCGGTCACGCAGAGAATATCGGTGGGCTTACCGCCCGAACGGCGAACGGCTTTGCCCGCTTCGACCATTCCTAAGGCCGTAACGCTGATAACCAGGCCGGCGCGGCTACCGGTGGTGTCGCCGCCTACCAGGTCAACGCCGTAGGCCTCGCAGGCTAGGCGCATACCGGCGTATAATTCCTCCACCGCTTCTACCGTGAAGCGGCTGGGCAAACTAAGGCCTACCACAATTTGGGTGGGCGTAGCCATCATGGCGGCCACGTCGGAGACATTGACGGCCACGGCCTTAAAGCCCAAGTGTTTGAGAGGCGAAAACGACAAGTCGAAGTGCACGCCTTCGACCAGCAGGTCAGTCGTGACCACGACTTCCTGCCCGGCGGGCGGGGCTAGGATAGCGGCATCGTCGCCGATGCCGAGGATGGTGCTGGGCTGCGTGAGCGTGATATCGCGCTGCAAGCGCCGGATGAGGCCAAACTCGCCGAGCTGGGAAAGAGGTGTTAAATCGGACATATACGTAGGGGTAGGTAGGGCGTAGTAGCCAGAGCCTGGTAGTTCACATTCGTTTGGGTGTATGCTAACGAATGTGAAGTGCAAAGTTCGCGCTACTATACGCTACTATCGGCTGGCGATGTAATTTTGGCAACTCCAGCGGCGCATTAATCGCGCCTGCATTTCGTTGTGGGTTCCTATGAAAACCGTTCTTTTTGCTAGCTGCCTGGCCCTCGCGGTGCTGCCCATGTGCAAGCCCGACACTGCCAAAACCACCACCGAAGCGGCAGCGGCCAATCCCGCCTCGCCAGCCGAAGTGCGCGCCCAGTTTGACATACTGCGCGACTCGACCGACCACCGCTGGCAGCGCATGATAGCCAGCGACGACCAGAAGCTGTCCGACATGCGCGCCCTGCTCGATGACCTCAAAAAGCAGCCCCGCCTCGATGCGGCCCAGGTGCGCGCGCTCAGCCAAGCCACGGCCAGCATTCGGCCCCAGCGCTACGACCGCCGCAGCATGGCCGATGCCAAGCTCAGCGACCACTACGATACCATGCAGGATTCGGTGCTGCACCCGCTCTACCGGCTGGCCGCCCCCGATGGCAACGCTCCTACGGCGCGCATTCGCGACTACGTCGAGCACATCATGCAGGCCGATGCCGATGTAGTGCGTTACCGGGTGCGCTATGACGAGGCGGCCAAAGCCTACAACGCTTACCTGCAAGTACACCAGGCCGACCTCAACAAATTGGGCGGCAAATACGCTGGCCTGCGGCCGCTGCCGCTTTTTGAGCTGAGCCAGTAAGGCACCGCAGCCAACTAAATACTGGCTGAAGCAATTGATTGTGAGAAAAATACCCTATCTTTTGGGCCCGATGCAACTCCGGCTACTTGGCTGGGCTCATCTGGCCGATACCCACCCTATTTTTCTTCATCACATGCCCAAATTCTCTACTTCGCTACGCCTGCTGCTGCTCGCGGCGGCCACCAACTTTGCGCTCACTTCGTGCTTCGACCACGACAAAAAGTGCGACCCGAAACCCAAGACTGATTGCACCACCAAGTCAACCAACGGCAGCAACTAAGCACTGACTAGGCGTTGACAGGTCGGCCCGGCCCCAGGCAAGCAACTGCTTGTATGGGGCCGGGCCGGCTTCTTTTTTTTGAGAATAGTTATTCCGGTTTTTCCTCGATGGGATTCAGCTCTTCTACATCGGGGTGCTGAAAATTGATGATAATAACCGAGAAGGCATGTGGCTCACCCTCACGCTTTTCGAGACGTAGCGCCCCCGAGTCGCGCAGGTGATTGATGAGCTGGCGGCGCTCCCAGTCGGGCAGCTCAGGCAGCACATCGGTGAGGCGGCGCAGGAAAGGGCTGGCCCAGATTTCGGGCGTATCCTGGTTGCCGGCGTAGCGCTGCACCTGCTCCAGCAAAAATTCCAGGCAGCGGCGCTCGTCGGTTTGAGTGATGCGGCGAATGGGCGCAAAGCCGTTTTCCGCTTCCAGTTGCTCGGTCGCCGCATCGGAGGACTCCGCCTCAGCGACTATAGGCTCGGCGGGATGCGTGCTAGACTCAGCCGCCGTTCCGTCGGCGGCGGCCTGAGGCTCGGCTTGGGCAGCAACGGCGGCCGCATCGCGGGCGGCCTGGCGGGCGGCGGCCGACTGCACCGGTAGGCCCTGCGCCCGCAGGCGGCGCTTTTCTTCGCCTAGTCGAATACGGCTGGCGCGGTGGTCTTCGAGGGCCTGGAGGCGCTCGGCGGGCAGCAGCTGGCGGGCATCGAGGTAGTGCTCCTGGCCCAGCATCAGCAGCAGGTCACCAGATACACTTTCGCGGAAACCTACCACTTTCACCTGCCGGGCCTGGCGGCGAAGATGCTGCAAGACAGGAATATAGTCGCGGTCGCCGGCCACTAGCACGAAGGTACCAATGTCGGGGCGGGTATACAGCACTTCGAGCGCGTCGATGCAGAGCTGCATGTCGGCGGCGTTTTTGTGGTCGGTGCCAAGTACGTTGCGCGTGTCCACACCCATGAGGTAGAGGGGGCCTTGCGCACCGCTGGGCAGCTTGTCGAAATCGGCGTAGGCATAGAGCACCAGCGAGTCGAGGCCCAGCTCGCGCTTGAGGGTATCGCGCAGGGCGCGCACCAGGTCGAGGGCGTAGTCGTGGGGGTCTTGCGGGTCGAGATAGTGGTTTTTGAGAAAATAATAAACGTTCTCAAAATCGATAAATACGGCCGCATACGGAGAGGCGGCCGCAGCCGATGGCGCGGCGGCGGAGGTAGGCATGAAGCACTTCGTAAAATTAGGGTAAGGAAGGAAGCTACCAGCGCCAGCTCATCAACGTCAGAAGGGGTAGCTATAGACAGAGCGATAGGCAAAGGTCGTATAAAACACCTACGCAATGCTAGCCCATCGACCAACCCGTACTTTGTGCCGTTACTCCTACCCTGCTCTATGTTCTGCCAATTCGCCCGCTTCTCGCCCGCCCGCACCTGCTTGCTTCTTACCGCGCCACTTTTACTGGCTTTTGGTGCCCACGCCCAGCGGGCCGAGGGCGGGCCGCCCAGTGCCGACCCATTTGGGCACCCGGCCGCGCCGGAGGTGCCGGGCGGGCGGTATTTGTCGCATAAGGTTTTTCACAATTACGATACAATCAAGCACAAACGGACACGGCTGATGCTCGAAGTGCGGGCCACTGATGGCAGCATCCGGCGTATTCAGACTTGGGCACCGGGAGTAGTCAAAATCAGCTATTTCGCACCCGGTCGGCGGCCGACAGCCGACTCGTCGGTGAGCGTGGTGCAGCCGCCGCAACCAGTAGCTTATGAAACTTACTGCAACCACGGTTGCGATGGGCCACCACCTGCGGAAATGACCAAAAAATATGGTCCTGATATTTGCTCGGGAGTGTATGCTTATCCTAACAAGCTAACATTTGGAGTCAATTGTCAAGGATTTGAAATTGATAAAAAAACACTTGCTATCAAAATTTATGGCCACAGCCTAGGCGAACAACCTTTGCTTAGCGAAGCCGCCCCCGCCTACCGCCGCCAACCCACTATCCCACCCGACCCTGACACGCCGCCCAACCGCATCGACGAGCTACCCGGCACGGGCGTGCGCTTCCACCTCCAACCCGGCGAGCGGCTCTATGGCACCGGCTCGCGGGCCTTGCCCCTCGACCGGCGCGGCTACCGGCTAGAGCTATATAACCAAGCGCACTACGGCTATAGCAACGGCGAGCCGGCGCTGAATGTAACTATGCCCGTGGTGCTCAGTAGCCGAGGGTATATGCTATTATTCGACCACTACGCGGCTGGTTATCTGGACTTAGGCAAAAAGAATCCCGATGCGCTCGAATACGGCGTGGAGGGCTTAAACAGCCTGAGCTACTTCGTAATAACCGGCCAGAACCAAGCCGAAATCCTGAACCGCTATACCGCCCTCACCGGCCGGCAGCCGCTGCCGCCGCGCTGGGCGCTGGGCCTCATCCAGAGCCGCTTTGGCTACCGCAGCCAGGCCGAGATGCTGAACGTGGCTGACCGCATGCGCCGCGAAAACTTCCCGCTCGATGGGCTGGTGCTCGATTTGTACTGGTTTGGGGGTACCACCCGGCAGGGCGATTTTACCTGGGACGCGGCCAATTTTCCCGACCCGGCCGGCATGATGCGCGACCTTAAAACCAAAGGCGTCAACACGATTCTTATTTCGGAGCCCTACGTAATGCGCACCTCGCGCAACGATAGCCTCGTGCGCACGCTCGGGCTAGTAGGCACCACGGCGCGGGGCAAAGCCTACACGGTGGGCTCGTTTTGGGCCGGACCGGCGAGCATTCTCGACGTATTCAAGCCCGAAACCCGCACCTGGATGTGGGCGCAGTACCGCCGCCTGCACGACCAAGGCGCGGCCGGCTGGTGGAGCGACCTTGGCGAACCCGAAAACCACCCCGAGGCCATGCACCACGTGCTGGGCACCACGCGCCAGGTGCACAATGCCTATGGCATTACCTGGGCCAAAATCTTTCAGGACAACTATACCAAAGAATACCCCAACGAGCGCCTTTTCAACCTGGCCCGTTCGGGCTGGGCTGGCATGCAGCGCAACTCCGTATTTCCGTGGAGCGGCGACATCAGCCGCACGTGGAGCGGCTTGCAGGCGCAGGTGCCCATTATGCTGAGCATGGGCCAGGTGGGCGTGGGCTACATGCACTCCGACGCGGGCGGCTTCGGGGCCAATGCCACGCAAGACCCTGAGCTATACACCCGATGGCTGCAAATGGTGGCACTTTGCCCCATCATGCGCCCGCACTCCGACCAAGTAGTTGCGCCTGAACCGTATACTTATCCCGAGCCTTATAAAAGCATCGTGCGCGACTATGCCCATTTGCGGGCTACGTTGCTGCCCTACCTCTACACGCTGGCGGCGCAGAACTCGCTGACGGGCGCGCCGCTGGTGCGGGCCATGGATTATTCGGGAAACGAAAACATAAGCCTTTACCACTCAGAACCAGTCACTGCTGATTGGGGCACGCCGGCACCGGCAACCACCTCGTTCGCAGCGTCGCTCACCGAGGATGGCCCTGGTGTCGCTCGGGTTATCCCCTCTTCAGCCAAAAATTTCCTGCCTGCCAACGACCAATATTTACTAGGTCCAAACTTACTGGTAGCGCCGGTTAATCAGCCCGGCCAGCGGCGGCGAAACGTGGACCTACCCTTTACTTGGGGCGGCTGGATTGATTTCGCTTCGGGCCAGACGCTGCCCAGTGGGCAAACCGTAGGCCTCCCTTCGCCGCTGGGCCACATTCCGCTGCTGGTGCGGGCCGGGGCATTCATTCCCATGACTGCTTACCGGGCTAATACAGCTGCCTTTCGGCCCGACACGCTCGTAGTGCGTTATTTTCCTGATAAGCAAACACTCCGCTCATCAGCCACTGTGTATGAGGATGATGGCCAGTCAGCGCAGGCACTGGCTCATAAAGAGTACGCGGCGCTGCTGCTTATTGGCCTTCAGCGGCTTGGTAAGACGCATATCATTGCCAAGTCGACAGGCACGTACCCAGGAGCTTCTCCGCAACGCCTAGTGCAATTGCGCGTGGCACGAGTGGCGGCTGCCCCCACGGCTGTACTCCTGGATGGCCAGCCTCTGGCCCCGGCTGCGTGGCATTACGAAGCGGCCGAACACGAGTTGCGGCTACAGTTTTCCCTAGCGCAGGAAGCCGTTATTACGCTTTCCGACCTCCGCCTACTCACGCAGCCCGCCACCCAACTCGACCCCGAAACTCTGACCCTCACCGCGCCTGATAGCCGCACCTTCACCAACGAGGCGGCCATTCATTATATCCGCTATACCACTGTAGGCCAGCCCGAACTGCTCCGCATCTGCGACCAGCGCGGGCGGGTGGTACGAGAGTTGCCCACTGTGGCCGCCTCCGGCCCGCAAACCCTGCGCTGGGATGGGCGCGATACTAAGGGTCGCGCGGTGCCTGCGGGCGTGTATGTGGCCGAGGTGGCCGGGCAGCATCAGCGGCTATTGCGGCTGCCCTAACGCATAACCCCACCCCCGGCCCCTCCCCTCCGGGAGAGGAGAGCCGGACGTGATGAGCAATTGACAATTACAACGGTTTTTTAATTGTCTGCACTAAGCTGGGAATTGCCTTAATAATAAGCAGATTATCAGTTGTTAATTAACAAATACTCATTACAGCTGGCTCCCCTCTCCCGGAGGGGAGGGGCCGGGGGTGGGGTTATGCGTTAGGGCAGAAAAAAGCCCTTCCGCCAACCAGGCAGAAGGGCTTTTTCAAAGTCAAACGTATTTACGAAGCCGACGTCCCAATCGCCGCCAAAGCAGCCAGCGCAGCATCTTGGTTCAGGTATTTCGAGGCATAGCCAGCGTTCGATTTATTCAAAAACAAGCAGCTGCCTCCTTTCACCGCGTCGATAATCTGCGAATACTGGTCCATGGGGAGGGCGGGGCAGCCGAGGCTGCGGCCCAGGCGCCCGTTTTGCTTGATGAAAGCTTCGCTCACGTAATCAGCACCGTGCATTACTACCGAGCGGGTAAGAGCGTTGGTGTTAAAGCCTTCATCCATGCCGCTGAGGCGGAGCGAGTGGCCGTGCTTGCCTTCGTATTCGTGGCCCGTCACGTAGAAGCCTAGGCTGCTCATGTTGCTCTGGTCGGTATTGGAGAAGTTGGTAGCTTCATTCTCGCCCGAGTTGTGCCCGTGGGCTACCAGCGTGTGGAAGAGCACTTTGTGCTCGGCCAAGTCGAGCACCCACAGGCGCTTTTCGGTCGAGGGCAGGTCGAAGTCAATTACCGTGAGGCGCTCCTGATTTTCAGCTAAACGGCCAGCCTGCTTGAGGTTGAGGTAGCCAGTGAGAGCTTTTTGAAATACCTCAAACCGCAGGCCTTGCTGCTCGGCTCCGAGGCTGTTGTAAAGGTCGTGGGCCGTGCTTTCGAGGCGCGAAAGTGGAGCTACGGCCACTTTGTGCGAGTCGGTGCGGGCATTGGCCAGCGAGCGAGCTACTGGCCCGGCCAGCGGCGTAGCCAGAAACAGCGCGGCCACAAAGGGTAACACCCGCCGCATCAGGCGCTTCGATTTCTGGGCGCTGCGCTGGCGCTGCACGACACTAGTATGGTGATGATGCGGTTTCATAACTTACTGAGCTAGAAAAGTAACTAAAAAGTCAGCGTGCTACCTTGGCCCGTTGCTTACTTGACAGCAATATACGAAGCAGCTCGCTACAGGGTCTGCCCCAAACCGGACCATCGGCAAAAAAATTCCGCCCCTAGCGCCAGCCACGCTGGGCAAAGCGTCGCCCGGCCGCCGCTCCGTCGAGCCAGCGCGAGGCTAGTCCTGGGCCACTTAGCAATAACATACTGCCGGCGGGTAGGGAGCTGATAATCTGCTTGTACTGCGTAGGCGGCAGGGCCGGGCAGCCCCGGCTATAGCCCAGGTGGCCGTATTGGCGCACGTAGTCGGGACTGGCGTAGTCGGCGGCATGTAGCACCACGTAGCGGTCAAAGGCATTAGCATTCTGCCCTTTATCAAGGCCCATGAGCCGGCGCGAATAGCCATGAATACCGCCGTAGCTGCCCGAGGTGCGGTAGAAACCCAGCGAGGTACAGGCCGATTGCTGGGTGTTAGAAAAACGCTGCGCCCGCAGGTGACCCGAGCCCTGGCCGTGGGCTACCAGACTGCGGTGCAGCACTTTGTGCTGCTGCAAGTCGATTACCCACAGGCGCTCGGTGGTGTTGGGCAGGTCCATGTCGGCCACGGCCAGCACGTTGGGGCGTTCGATGCGGCCGGTGGGGTGCAGCGTGAGGTAGCCCACGCAGGCCTGCTCCAGTACCTCGGGTCGCAAGTCGGCGGCCACGGGGCCTAAGTCAGCATGGAGCTGCGCGATGACCTTGCGCAACGTGTCGGGCACTTCGGCCACGGCCAGCACGGGCGTGAGGCGCAGCGAGTCGGGTACCAATGCAGGCGCTATATGCCGGACTATTTTCGTCGCGGGCTGCATAGGCAAGCCGCTGGACTGAGCTGACTGACAACCCACTACCCCACCGCTGCCAAGCGCCGCCAACGAACCCGCCACCAGGCCAAACAAGGAAAACCGAGTAAAACGCATCAACCAAAAGTACGTTTTTCAGCGTTAGTTACCTAGCCTATTCAGCAAGAAAATGCTAGTGCTCAGCTTGACGCGACGCGGGATTCTCGCTGCCCGCGCCGGGCAGGGGTTACTTTTGTCGGGCCGTTTTGCCGGTAGCGTTGTTACTCTATTTTCGGCCGCAGTCTAGCGGCCCTTGCTTCTATTATTCATGGCTAAAGTCGCCATCAACCTCGCCACAGGCGCTATTCAACAGGAAGAGCTTATTGTGGGCATCGACCTAGGCACTACCAACAGCCTCGTGGCCTACGTGCACCCCGAAACCCGCCAGCCGGCCGCCATCAACGACCTGGGCCGGGGCACCATCGTGCCCTCGGTCGTGCATTTTCCGGCCGATGGCAGCTCGCCGCTGGTGGGCAACGAGGCTAAGGATTTTCTGCTTTCTGACCCCGCTAACACCATTTATTCGGTGAAGCGCCTGCTGGGCAAAAGCTACCGTGACCTCGGCCAGCATGCTGGCCAACTGGGCTACAAGGTCATCGACGACGATACCGAGGGCCTGGTAAAAGTGCGCGTAGGCGAGCGCTTCTACTCGCCCATCGAGCTGTCGGCCGACATCCTGAGTGAGCTGCGCCACCGCGCCGAGCACGCCCTCAAAACGCCGGTGCGCCGCGCCGTTATCACGGTGCCCGCTTACTTCAACGACTCGCAGCGCCAGGCGACCCGCGACGCGGGCCGCCTCGCTGGCCTCGAAGTATTGCGTATCGTAAACGAGCCCACGGCGGCCGCACTGGCCTATGGCATCGGCCTCGACCCCGATGAGGAAAAGACCGTGGCTGTGTACGACCTCGGCGGGGGCACCTTCGATATCAGCATCTTGCGCCTGCACCAAGGCATTTTTGAAGTGCTGAGCACCCACGGCGACACCTGGCTCGGCGGCGATGACATGGACCGCGCCATCGTGGAGCACTGGCAGACGAAATTTAGTCTGCCCGACGCCTATGCTACCGTGCCCGCCATGCAGCAACAGCTGCGCCTGGCTGCCGAAATGGCCAAGCGCTACCTCAGCCAGCACGATGACTTCACGACTCAACTCATTGATAATGATGAGCAAGTGCAAGTCGTGACGCTGACCAAAGCCGAGTTCGACGGCCTCATTCGCCCGCTGGTAGACCGCACGCTCGCCGCCTGCCGCCAGGCCCTGGGCGATGCCAAATTGACCGCCGCCGACATCAACGCCGTGCTGCTGGTGGGTGGCTCGACCCGCGTGCCGCTGGTGTACGAGGAGGTGAGCAAATTCTTTAACCAGCAGGCGAATAACTCGCTCAACCCCGACGAAGTGGTGGCGCTGGGCGCGGCCATTCAGGCGGATATTCTGGCTGGCAACCGCCGCGACGTGCTGCTGCTCGACGTGACGCCGCTCACGCTGGGCATCGAAACGCTGGGCGGGCTCATGGACGCTATTATCCCGCGCAACTCGAAGATACCGACCAAGGCCGGCCGCCAGTACACTACCAGCGTGGATGGGCAGGTGAACCTGAAAATCGGCGTGTACCAGGGCGAGCGCGACCTGGTGCAGGAAAACCGCAAGCTCGGCGAGTTTGTGCTGAGCGGCATCCCGGCCATGCCCGCTGGCCTACCCAAAATCGACGTCAACTTCTTCCTCAATGCCGACGGCATTCTGCGTGTAGAGGCCATTGAGCTACGCTCGAATACCCGCCAACAGGTTGATATAAAGCCTCAATACGGCCTCACCGACGACCAGGTAGAGCAGATGCTGATGGACTCGCTACTAAACGCCAAGCAGGACGTAGCCGCCCGCCTGCTCATTGAGGCCCGCACCGCCGCCGAGCAGCTGCTCTATCAGGTAGAGCGCTTTTTGAAGAAAAACGCCGAGCACCTCGATGCCACCGAAGTAACCACCACCACGGCCAAAACCGACGAGCTGCGCCAAGCCCTCACCGGCAACGACCGCGACCTCGTCCTTAAGCGCATGGACGAGTTGGACGAGTTGACCAAGCCCTTTGCCGAGCGCGTAATGAATATTTCCATCAAGCAGGCCATGAGCGGCAAGAAAATCGGGTAAGTTTCGGCAAACAAAAGCCTGGCCACGTACTGCGCAGCCAGGCTTTTTTATGTCCTTATTTTTCTATCAGCTAATAGGCTGGTTGGTTTTTTGTGGACGGGCGGCCCTTATGAATACGGTAGGACTGCTGCGAGCCGTTGGTGGCGGGCGGCATGGTGCCCACGCGGGGCTGGTCGGCGCGTTGGGTGCCGCCATTCACGTTGCGGGCGGGTACACCTCTTGGGTTAGCGTAGATGGCACCATTCGCGTCGGTGGGCGTGGTGGCATTGGCTGGCACGCTGGGGCCGGGCGGTGGGGCGCTGGGTAAGCCAGTGCTGGGAGCCCGCCTAGTACCGGGCGCGGGAGTTTGGGCCTGGACTGAGTGGCCTATTGCCAGCCCCAGCAGGGCGGCCCCGAGTAGAATATGCAGTTTCATGAGGGGTTGAAGTAAGAAATAATCTGATGTACGCCTCGTTTAGCGCTGGGCCGGTCGGTGGCGCTTTATTTTTACGAGCGGCTCAGCTTTCTGACTGTCTTTTTCGGCAGTTGTGGTGAGATACTTTCTTCCCGCTGAAAACTGCGCTTGTTAATCCAGCCCGACACTTCTTATGGTACGCTTTCGTAAACCGCTGCGTTTCTTCGGCCTCGGCTTGGCGTTAAGTCTATTGCTGGGAGCGTTAGCCGTGTGGGGCACCGGCGATTTTGGCCTGACCCAGCGCTGGCTCAATGGCGTAGAGCAGCGCGCCCTGGCCGGCCGCAACACCACCGCCGACCACCTCGGGCTGCGCCTACTCTACGATGGCCTGTGGTTAGGCGGACGGGTGGCCTACCCACAAGCGGCAGCATTGCTCGGCCACTACCGCGCCGGCAGCGGCGACACCCTGCGCTTCGACGCTCAGCCGCTGCTGCGACACCCCGAGGTGCAGCGGGCGCTACGGCAGGGCAAGCCGGGCATCACGTTCCGGCACCAAACAGTGGGGAAATCGCCGTTTTACGTGGTGCGCAAGACTGATTGGCCGCTGTACTACGCCTTCGATTTGCTGTACATCCAGAAGCGGGGCGATAAGCTGTTTTTTTCCGATACCTACTTTTTCCAGCCCGTGGCGCGACGGTCCTACGCCCGGTTTCGGGTGGGAAAAATCGGTATCCGCCTGAACGACGGGCTTATCCGGGTGGCGTATCCGCAGGCGCGGGCTTTTGTAGCGTATAGCCAAGTAGTGGCCGCACGGTGATATTCGGTTGATTGAACCGCTAATTTGGCTCAACGCAGTACAAAGCGCGTTTTGTACTCAAAATATGGCACAAGTCAGGCTATTAAGTTCCGGTCGAACACCACGCCAGCGGCCGTAAATTTGAGGGTATTCCCGATTGATTTGATGCGCGTACTGCACACAGCCGACTGGCACCTGGGCCAGCACTTTCTTACTGGCCAAGAGCGCCTTACCGAGCAAAAAGCTTTTCTAAACTGGCTGCTGGAAACCGTGCAGGCCAAAGGCGTGGAAGCGCTAGTCTTGGCCGGCGACGTATTCGACACGACCACGCCCTCGCACGCTGCGCAGGAGTTGTACTACGATTTTCTGGTGCGCATGCAGGCTACCGGCTGCCGCGACATCGTGGTGGTGGGCGGCAACCACGACTCTCCTACCCTGCTCAACGCCAGCCGCCGCCTGTTGCGGGCGCTGCGCATCCACGTCACCGGCGGCGTACCGGCCGAAGCCAGCGAGCAGATTATTAGTCTAAATGCTGGCAATGGCCGGCCCGGTCTGGTGGTGTGCGCCGTGCCCTTCCTGCGCGACCGCGACCTGCGCCTGGCCGTGGCCGGCGAAACACCCGACGAGCGCCAGCTCCGCATCCGCGACAGCATTGCGGGGCATTATTTGAAGCTAAGCGAGCACGACCTGGTGCGTGGCCTGCGCGAGCAGGATGTGCCGGTGCTGGCCACCGGCCACCTTTACGCGGCCGGCGGCGAGGCTCGTGAAGGTGCCGAGCGCGACGTGCATATCGGCGGGCTGGGCGTGATTGGGGCGGAGCATTTTCCGGCTGCCTTCGACTACGTGGCGCTGGGCCACCTGCACCGCCCGCAGGTGGTGGGTGGGCAGGCGCGCATCCGCTATTCGGGCTCGCCGGTGCCGCTATCCTTCACCGAGGCCGACGATAAGCAGCAGGTACTATTGCTGGATTTTAACGGCGCGGGCGAACCCACCATCACAGCGCTGCCCGTGCCCGTGACGCGGCGCTTGCAGCGCTTCCACGGGGAGTTGGAGGAGGTTGAGGCTGCTATTCTGGCCTTTGACAACGAAGCCTTTAGCCTAGTAGCATGGGCCGACGTTGTAGTGCATTCTGACGAAGCCAATCCCGAGGTATTACGCCGCGTGCAGGCCGTGCTCAAAGAGCGACGCGACGCGGTGCTGGCCCCGCGAGGCGTGCGCCATCATCGCCTCACCGACGCGCCAGGCATAGTGACCGAAGCCACCGCTCCTATCGAGCACCTGCACGAACTGACGGTAGAAGAAGTGTTTCGCCGCCGCGTGGCCGGCTTGCCGCCCGAGCGGGCCGAGGCCCTCACGGCTACCTTTCGGGAGCTGCGCCAGCTGCTGGCCGAGGCCGACCCGCAGGCCTGGGGCGGGGAAACGGGTAGTTAAGCTGGTGCCATGAGGCACGGGTTGTAATTTTAGGGTATGAAGATTATCAGCCTGCGCTTTGCCAACCTCAACTCGCTGCTGGGCTCGTACCACATCCGGTTCGATGCCGCGCCGCTGGCCGACACGGGTTTATTTGCGATAACTGGCCCCACGGGCGCGGGCAAAAGCACGCTGCTCGACGCCATCGCGGTGGGCCTCTATGGTCGGGTGCCGCGCCACGACCGGCAGGTAGGCGAAATGGTGAGCCGCCACGCGGCGACCGCCTTTTCGGAGGTCGAGTTTGAGGTACACGAAACCAACGCCGACACGGGCACCGTGGCCCGCGTGCGCTACCGCTCACGCTGGGAAGTGAAGCGTAAGACGCGGGGCGAAGACAAAGGCGGCCTGGGCCAGGATGCCATGACGCTGGTATTCAGCCCTTCGGGCGAAGCCGTGATTAGTGGCAAAGAGGCCGTGCCGGCCAAAGTAGGCGAGCTATCAGGGCTGGATTTTGGGCAGTTCGAACAGGCCGTGCTGCTGAGCCAGGGCAAGTTTGCACGCTTCCTGCACGCACCTGAGAAGGAGCGTAGCGCCCTGCTGGAGAAGATGACCAATGTGGGTATATACTCGCGGCTATCGGTGGCGGCGTTTGAGAAAGCCAAGGAAGAACAACGCAAAACTGAGCTGCTCGCCGTGCGCCTCGACGCCACGCGCCTGCTGTCGGAAGAAGAACGGGCGGCCCTGAGCAGCCAGCTCGACGCCCTAAGCGAGGAGGCCGAGCAGCACCACGAAGAAGCCCAGGACCTTAATGTGTGTCTGACCTGGCGCACCATCCTCGACCAGCTTGACCGGCAGCTCCGCGACACCGCCCGCGAGGTGGAAACCCTGCGCCAGGCCGACGAAACCTTGCAGCCCGAGTTTGCCCGGCTGGCCGACCACCAACGGGCTAATGCCAAGGAGCTGGCTACGCCGATGGCCCTGGCCGAGGTAGCGCACCAGGCCTTGCAGCGCGACACCGCCCAGCTGCACCAGCTAGAGCAGGCCCTGCCCAGCCTGGCCGCCGCCACTGCCACCGCCGAAACCAGCCTGTCTATCGCGGCCACCGCGCATCGGGCCGCTCAAACCGAGGAAGACCGCCTGCGCCCGCTGCTGGAAGAAGCGCGCACCCAAGACACCGCCCTGGCCACCACACGCCAGCAATTACTAAAAAACCAGGCCGCGCACGACCAAAACCTGCACGCCCATCAACAGGCCGAAACTGCCTGGCACCAGCAGGGGCAAGAGCTGCAAAACCTGGTGGCGCAGCAAACCACGTTGGATAACTGGCTAATTACCCACAGCCACGAGGCCGAGTTAGAAAAACAGCTTATTAGAATAGGCCGAGAGCTTAGCGACCTGCAAACGGCTCAAAAGGAAGTCGGCACGCGAAACGCCAGCCGCGCCGAACTACTCAAAAACCAGCAGGCCACAGCCGCCGACCTCAGTCGCCAGCATCAGCTCGAAGCAGACGCGCTAACCCAGCAGCAAGCCATTAAGGACGAAGGCCAGCCCTGCCGCACCGAGCGCGATGTGTTGTTGCAAGGCACCACGCCCGCCGAGCTGGCCCAGCGCGCCGACGACCTCACCGCCTATCTACATGGCCTTCAGCAGCTACTACCCAAGGCTGAAGCTGCGCACGACTACCACACCCGCGCCCAGCAGTTGCAGGCCCAGCTCGACCAGGAGGCCCCGGCCCTGAACACCGCTGAAACCACGGCTCGCCACTTGGCCGACCAGCGTGCCACCGGGCAGCAGCTTCTCGAAAGCCTGCGGCGCGAGTTGCGCACGCAGCAGGCCATGGCCGACCTCAATGCCCACCGCCAGCAGCTGCACGATGGCCAGCCCTGCCCGTTGTGCGGTGCGCTGGAGCACGCTTTCACCCCCGACTTTGCGGCCGATGCTGACGCCCAGGAGCGGCGTGTGGCCACCCAGCAGCAGGCCCTAGCTATGCTGGAAGAAGCCCTGCGCACCGCCGCCCACGACCTGACCCGCCGCCAAACCGAGCAGCAGCAGCGCCAACGCCAGCGCCAGGAAGCCGCCGAGGCGGCCGATGCCGCCCGCCGCCAGGCCCACGAGCTGGCAGCCAGCCTACTGCCCGCCCCGCCCCTGCCCGCCGACCTCAACGCCGTGCGGGCCCTGCTAGAAACTACGTCCGTTGCCCAGGCCATCGCCCAAGCTAACCGCCGCCAGCTGGCCCTTCTGGATGATAAGCTGGCCACGCTGCGCGAAAAATATCTGGCCGCCGGCGCTGCCACCACCACCGCTCAGGCCGAAATTCGCCTGCTGATGCAGCGGCAAAACGCTACCACTCTCGAAATTGATAAGCTGAGCGCCGAGCTGGCGCACTGGCGCGAGCAGGCCGAGATTTACCAAAGCACCATCCAGGACATCCTACGCCCGCACCGGCTGGCGCTGCCCGCCCAGCCACCCTACGACGGCCTGCTTGCCACGCTCGAAGGCCGCGCCACGCACTACGAAGCCCAGCGCGCCGCCCTGGCCACCGGCCAACACCAACTGCTAGAGCGCACCACGCAGCACAAAGCCCACGCCGACGAGCTAACTCGCCAGCAAGTGCAGCTAGCCGCCGCTAGCGAAGCGCTCGCCGCCGAGCAGCTGGCCTTCGAGCAGCAGCAAGCCGCCCGCTTGGCCTACTATGCCGGGGCCGACCCCGCCGCTGAAGCTGAGCGCCTACGCCGCCACACCCAGCAGCTAGCCGACGCCGAGCGCCTCACCCGCCAGCAACACGCCCAGCAACAGCAGGAACTGGCCGTCAAGCAAAACGCGCAGGCGGTGCTGCAAGCCCAGGTGGCCGGCCACCGCACCACCCAGGCCGAGCGCCAGGCCGAATTAAATGCTGCCCTAGCCGCCGCCGGCTTTGCCAGCGCGGCCGAGGCCCAGGCGCTGCTGCTGCCGGCTGCCGAGGCCGAGCGCCTGCACCAGCAGCGGCAAAACCATCTCACGGCCACCGCCGCCGCCACCCGCCGCCTAGCCGACCTCATGGCCGAGCAGCAGCAGCACGCCGAATTTGCCCTTACGCCACTCAGCGCGGCCGACCTCACAGCCCAGCTCAATACGCTATCGGCAGCCGACGATATTTTGCAGCAGAAGCTGGGCGCGGCAAGCAACCAGCTCACCCAAGACGATATTGCTCGCGAGCGCCTGGCCGAAGGCCGCCGCGAGCTGCAAGTGCGCCAGCAGGAAGAACAGCGTTGGCAAGACCTCGCCGAGCAAATTGGCTCGGCCAAGGGCGATAAGTTCAGCCAGTTTGCCCAGGGGCTGACTCTCAGCCACCTGGCGCGCCTGGCCAATTTGCGCCTGCGCCAGCTCACGGGCCGTTATTCCATTTTCAAAACGCCCAACCGCAACCTGGAGCTGCAAATAATCGACCACGACCAAGCCGATACCGTGCGGCCGATGGCTTCACTCTCAGGCGGCGAAAGCTTTCTGGTAAGCTTAGCGCTGGCTTTGGGTTTGAGCGAATTGGCTGGCTATAAGGCCCGTATCGAGTCGTTGTTTATCGATGAAGGCTTTGGTACGCTCGACCCCGACTCGCTCAATACGGCGCTCGATGCGCTGGAGCGCTTGCAACATTCGGGCAAGATGATTGGCATTATCTCGCACGTGGCCGACCTCAAGGAGCGCATCGGCACCCAGATTCGGGTGCAGCCCGTGGCGGGCGGCAACAGCACCGTGAGCGTGGTAGATGTGGTAGGCACGGAAACGGCGTGCGCGAGCTAAGCACTTGACAGCCTATGTGCGCTACACTTATTCCGAACCCACACTAGGCCACGCTATCCGTCAGGAGCCAGGTTTTCGGGCCGGCAATGCCATCGGGCACCATGTTGTGCTGGCGCTGAAAGGCGCGGAGCGCGGCCTCGGTGCCTGCTCCAAAAACACCATCGGCTTTCAATCGCAGCTTGGTCTGGAGTTGCTCTACCCACGGGCCGCGGTTGCCGCGGCGCAACGTGGGGCGGACGGTACCCCCGGCGACAGGAGCGGGCTCGGCGGCAGGTATTAGGACCGCAGGCGGCGCGGTGCCGTTCAGGATGGCATCTACGGCCGTCCTGAAAATAGCCATGTCAAAAAGCGGGTCCGTTTTGCGACCAATGGGCAGCGCGTACTCGCGGTGCGCCGCGCAGTACCGGGCACTGCGGCCCGCGTGCTGCAAGATGGCGGCCACGCCCCGCTGGTAGGCTTCCATTTGCACTTTGGGCCAAGGCAAGTCTTGTTTGCGGCCCCAGTTTTCGGCCTCGATACCGATAAAATTGGCGTTACCATCCGTCAGGCCCTGCCAGCTACCTCGGCCGGCGTGGTAGCATTTGCCAGCCGCCACTACGTAAAATGTGCCATCGCGACCCAGCCCGAGCTGTGCCAACGGCCCTGGCAAGTCGGAGCGGCCCTGGATGAGCGTATTCAGCGTGGGCATGTTGCCGGTGGTGGTGGGCGTGGCGGTGTGGTGGCAGATAACGCCTTTAACAACGCCCATCTCGCCGTGGCCGCGCTCTTGCCAGCCGGGCACGCGGGCTACTTTCAGGCCGGCGCGTTCGAGCACTTCCGGCAACCAGATTAAGGAATACGGCATAGCTTTAATGGGTATCTGCCGCCGGGGCGGACTGTGGTTGGGTTTGAACGCCACCAGTAGCGGCGGGCAGGTCTTCGTCGGCGGTCAGGTCGTCGGGCGCTGCTTCCACATCGCAGCCATCCAGGTCGTGCTCGGCGGCAAGGCGGCTATCCTGGGGAACTGGCTCGGGCACGCTGGGCGCGACTGGGCGCGCCACCTCGGGCACTACCGCCACCGGAGTTTCTACTACAGCAGGCGTGGGTGCCTGCCGGTCTTCGGAGGCTTCTTCCTGGCTTTTCTCGTGGGGCTTCACGGTCGAGCGGATGACCATAATCTTATTGAGAATATCGAACCAGAACGGCGCGCCCAGCATAGCGGCCAAGGCCGTGATGAGCCAGCCACACACGGGACCAAAATAATTACCCCAGATATCATTTTCTTTCTCAACTCCTTGGTAACGCTGGTGCGCCGCCCCCCAGCCAATGGGCAAGTCCAGCGAGCTTAGGTCGCCCTGTACCTGACTGTAGCTTCGGTTTAGATATGTCGAATCTTTGGCGGCGGCTTCGGCCTGCGCTACCAGCGCCTTGCGGGCCACATCGTTGTGCGAGAGGTAGTCGGCAATGGTGATGGTATTGATGTTCATAGTCACGGCCACGAACAACCCAATCCAGAAGATAACCCACTGGCTGCTACGCTTGTACCAGCCCGATACGCGGTCCATGCCGCTGTCGTACCAGGCTTCGAGGCTGGCCTGCACTTGGTTGAGGTCGCCCTGGGCCGTGTCGAGGGCCGTGAGCACAACCCGCTGCACGGCCGGGTTGCCGAGGTTATCGACATTGCGGCGGATGGAGTCGAGCGAGATGCGGGTCGATTCCGGGTCGCTGCTCATGGCATCGGTTTGCGGGCCACGGGCGGCCAGGTCCATCAGGGCCAGGGCAAAGTTTTTGGTCGGAATATAAGAGGGCAGCTCCCGGCCGCTCGACCAGGCATAGGGCTTCGATTGGGGGTCTTTTGGTGGCTGGTAGTCGGCAGCAAAAAGGCTGTAAATGAGCGGATGCTGGTAAAAATTTTTGGCTAGGCCCGTACCCGCCTTATCGTGCAGCAGCTCGCGAATGCCACGCTCCAGAAAAGCAGCGCGCGTTTTCATCCAGGCCTCGATGCCCTCGCGCACCACGGAGCACATGATACTGACCAGCATAAAGATGAAAATGCCTCCAATGGCAACGTCCAGTATCT
>CAXUKA010000095.1:0-18932 GCA_964251335.1 uncultured Hymenobacter sp. | reverse complement strand
ACCACCACGTTTTTCATTCAAAGTAGGGTAGGGTAGTACATCAATAAGCGGCTGCCAGACTTCGAGCAAACGTTGCGGCGGGTGTGATTTAGCCTGCTGGCGCACTGCGTGTTGTCGGCGGTTTTTCTGGGTATTGTAGCAGGTCTGTACGTGCATTTTAAGCTGTTCGGCTCCCGGCTCACTTATAGCCTGCTGGGTCAAATCTACGTGCTCAACCTAGTGGCCTTGGTGCTAGTGACGGGCCTCTACGAAACGTTCCACTCTCTGAGCCAGTGGCAGAAGCAACAGCTTGACCGCGAGGCTCTCAAGCGCGAAAACCTGAGCGGCCAGCTGCAAGGCCTGAAAAGCCAGGTCAACCCGCATTTTCTCTTCAATAGCTTCAACTCGCTGTCCTCGCTCATCGCCGACGAGCCCGAAAAAGCCGAGCAATTCGTGGATGAGATGGCGCGGGTGTACCGCTACCTGCTCCAAACCAACGGCCCGGCCGGCGGCGAGGGCGACGAGCTGACCACGCTGGCCCTGGAGCTGACTTTCATCGAGTCGTACTACCACCTGCTGCGCACGCGCCACGGGCCGGGCCTGCACCTCACCATCAACGTGGATGCGCAGTACCGGCAGCACCGACTGCCACCGCTCACGCTCCAATTATTGGTCGAGAACGCGGTGAAGCACAATGTGATACTGCCCGGACGGCCGTTGCACATCGACATTGCCACCACTGAGCAGGGCAGCCTGCGGGTGCGCAACAACTTGCAGCACAAGGCCGCTCGGCCCGGCCGGTTTGAGTCGACCAAAATCGGGCTGGCCAACATCCAAACCCGCTACCAGCTGCTGGCGCAGCCCGCGCCCGTCATCGAAGTTGATTCCAGTTATTTCACCGTTACCCTGCCCTTGCTGGGCTAAGCCATCTCCCCGCCATGACCGCCCTCCTCGTTGAAGATGAAGAACTTGCCGTTCGCAAGCTGCGCAAGCTCTTGCAGGACGTTGCCCCCGACCTGACCGTAGCCGGCGTCACGGCCAGCATCGAAGACACCGTGGCCTGGCTCGAAAACCGCCGCACCAGCGGCCAGCCCGAGCCCGAGCTGATTTTCCTGGACATCGAATTGGCCGATGGCCAGAGCTTCGAGATATTCGAGCGCACGCCGGTGCGCAGCACCGTCATTTTCACCACCAGCTACGACGAGTACGCCCTGCAAGCCTTCAAGGTCAACAGCATCGACTACCTGCTGAAACCCGTGCAGCGCGACGAATTACAACGCAGCCTGCGCAAATACGAAGACCTGCACGGCAGCCGCCCCGCCGCCGACAGCCCCGCCCTCAACATCGAAAAGCTGCTGCAACAGCTCCAAAAGCAAGCCCCGCGCGAGTACCGCCAGCGCTTTCTGGTGCGGCAGGGCCAGCGCATGCTCTCGGTCGAAACCAGCGACATCGCCTACTTCTACACCGACGAGCGCTACAGCTTTTTTGCCACCCAGGCGGGCCAGAAATTCCTGGTCGACTATACCCTCGACGAGCTGGCCGACATGCTCGACCCGGCGCGCTTCTTTCGCATCAACCGGGGCATCCTGGTCACGCACCAGGCCGTGGACCAGATGCAGCCCTACTTCGGCAATCGCCTCTCGCTCACCTTCCGCCCAGCCTTCGACAAAGAGGCCCTGGTGAGCCGCGAAAAAGTGAGCGATTTCAAGACCTGGATGGGCAAGTAACACGCACTAACCTACCCCTAACCACCACCTTCTTTCTGCTTCATGTTATGAAAAAAACAGTCCTCTGGGCGCTGCTCAGTTTGCTGGGAAGTCTTCAGTTCGCCGTCGCTCAGCCCACCCCAAAACCGAAAGCCGAAGTAACCAATTTTGTGCGCAAGGCCATGCAGGAAAACCATATTCCGGGGCTGGCCTACGCTGTTGTGCAGGATGGCAAGATTATTCAGCAAGGGTACGAGGGCAAGGCCAACCTGGCCTGGAATAGCCCCGTGGACCCGGAAACGGTGTTTCAAACCGCCTCTTGCTCCAAGCTCTTTTGCGGGCTGCTGCTCGGCCGCCTGATAGACGCGGGCCTGCTCTCGCCCGACCAGACTATCGGCGAATTGCAGGATTCGATTCCGTATTACTGGCGGTCCATCACCATCCGCCAGCTGGCCGCCCACCAATCCGGCATCTGGATTGCCGATTTCAGCAAGCCCAAAAACACGCGCGAGGCCTTCGCCCTGGCTAAGGAGCAGCGCATGGACTACGAGCCGGGCACCCGCGCATTCTACGTTAGCTCCGACTACTGGGTGCTGCAATATTTGCTCGAAAAGAAGCTGCACCAGCCCTACTACACCCTGCTGAAACAATACGTGCTCGACCCGCTGGGCATGCAGCACACCTTCGTTAACTACAACGACGACAGCGGCATCCGCACCCATGAAATAGTGCCCAAAGAAGCCACGGTGTACAGCTACGCCGATAATCGGTATAAGATAAGCGACATGCAGTTTGGCGCTACCGGCTACACGGCGGGCGGCTTGTTCACGTCCCTGTCCGACTTTGCCAAAATAGCCCAGGCGCTCGACAAAGGCACCTTTTTGAAGCCCGCGACCCAGGCTCTACTGCTCACGAATAGTCCGCTCAAGACCGGCGGCAGCGGCTTTGCCGGCATGGGCTACCTGGCCGAGGTGTACCAGGGGCACCCGATAGCGGGCCACAGCGGCGGCCCAGCCCTCGCCGATTTTGTGCGCTTTACCGACCAGCACCTGACCATCGTGGTGCTCACCAATCAGCGCGGCTTCTATCCCTACCTGGCCAAAGGCATCGCCACATTCTACGTGCCGGGGCTGCAAATGCCTGAGGTGCCGAAAGCTTTTTGAGCGGCGGCCTACTTAGCTTTCCGAGCACGCTTACCTTTTCTAGCCAAACGATACACAGTAGCCTGTTACAGCCAGTGCTTTCGATTTGTAATCACCTAGCAGCTAGTGTAGTGCTTGTTATTTTTAGGTAATGCCAGTACCTTTCCAGAGCCTACTATCCTGACAGTTCACTACTGCCAAACGCTCCGTTTGGTGATGCCACTAAAGCCCCTGGTTGGCACACTATTTCCGCCCTGTTGATACGCTAAGAAGCCCGCTGCCCACCCGCAACAATGCCCACTTTGCGCCCCCGTTTCTTCTCCCGGCCGGAGTGGCTCTACCACCTGGCGATGATGCCGGTTCTGTTTCCGTTGGGCAATTACTACTTTATCGGGCCGGCGTACTTCCGCGAGGCGGCGAAGTTTTGGAGCGGCACGGTGCTGGTGTGCGGGCTGTATTGGTTTTCCATTGTGGTGCTCACCATCGCGGTGCGGTGGGTAATCGGGCGGTATCCGCACCTGTGGCAGGCGCTGCCGCGCATGCTCACGGGGCTGGCGCTGGTGGGCGGGCTCACGGCGGTGCTGGCCGTGCTCGATGTATGGGCCTATAGCGTGGTGCCGGCCACGGGCGTGCGGTTTAGCTGGGCGGCGGTGCAGCCTATTTGGGTGTTGGGCGCATTGTTTGATGCGTTTTTATGCTTGACCTTGAGCGTATTCTATTCGTATGGGCAATGGCACCGCCACCTCGCGGCCAATGCGCAGCTCAAGCGCGCCACCCTGCAACAGCAATTCGATACGCTCAAGCGCCAGCTCAATCCACATTTCTTGTTTAACAGCCTGAATTCGCTTTCGCTGCTCATCGGCGACGACCCCGGCCGGGCCGAGCAATTTGTGGACGACCTAGCGCGGGTATACCGCTACCTGCTGCAAGCCACTCCCAGCGACGATAAAGCACCCGCGCAGCACGAGCTAGTGCCCCTGCAAGCCGAACTGACGTTTGCCAGCACCTACGCCACGTTGCTGCAAGCCCGCTACGGACCTAGCCTGCGCATCGAGTTGCAGGTGCCGGCCCCGCTGCCGCCGCTCTACCTGCCGCATTTGAGCTTGCAGGCCGTCATCGACCACGCCATTCAGCACAACGTGATGCTGGCCAAAATGCCGCTTGTCATCACCATCGCCGTGCCGCTGCCCCGCGACGAGGTGTGCATCTGCTACAGTCGCCAGCCCAAAAGTATCCGCCTGGAAACTAGCTCCTTGTTAAGCAACCTGCTGGATACGTACACCTTACTGGCCTGCGAGCCGGTGCAAATAGCTGAAACCGAGCAGCAAACTACTATCCGGCTGCCCTTACTGCCCTGCGTGCCCGCCAGCAGCCAGCCACAGCTGACCTAAGGATTTATTCAGGGGAATAGCGCTGTCCTTGCTTCGTTGTGTTTCCTCGCAAGGCTATTACTAAAAAGCAACGTGGGTTGGCTTCCAATTAGGAGGCCGACCCACGTTGCTTTTTAGTAATAGCCTCATTTGCAAATTATTACTTAACAAAGCCCGGCGCGTAAACCTGAAAATGCACGCAGGTAAGCGGCCTACAATTCAGGTAGCGATTACTGCAATTCAAAACAGTATCCGGCTGGCTCATGCAAGCTAGCCTTTCGGCCGGGAGGCTGGCCCCGCAATTTTGAGGAAAATTATTCAGGCATCTACTTAGCCATCAAGTATATGACTTGATAAAACTGAGCAGCACTTGCCTGCGCAGACCCAACGATTACCTCACCAACTCTTCCTTTTCATGTTTTTCTGCAAATCTCGTTTCCTGCTGGGGGCTACGCTGGTCACCCTATTCCTGGGGGCCTGCGACCCTAAAAAAGACGCCGTAGCACCGCGCCCCTCGGCGGCGTTTACCTACGCGGGGGGCACCTGCTCGGGCGGCTGCCCGGTCACGCTCCGAAACACGTCGCAAAACGCCACTAGCTACACCTGGAGCTTTGGCGACAACACCACCAGCACGCAGGCCGATGCCCAGTTTGCCCATAGCTACGCGCAGCCCGGCATCTACCGTATCAAGCTCACGGCGCAAAGCTCGGCCGGCACCGACACTACCAGCCAGCGCGTTAGCGTGGGGTGTGGCACGGTGGTGCAAGTGCCCGCCACCATCGCGGCCGCCACTACCTGGACCGCGTGCAACGTGTACGTAGTCAGTAGCAATACGTCTCTGAAAAGCACGCTTACCATTGAGCCCGGCACGGTAGTCAAGTTTATGCCCGGCGTCAACCTGACGCTGAGCGGCAACGGCCGGCTGCTGGCGACGGGCACGGCCAGCGCGCCCATCTACTTCACCTCGTACCACGACGATGCGCACGGCGGCGACTCCAACGGCAACGGGGCGGCCACCGCGCCGGCCCGCAAAGACTGGCGCAACATCGACCTGAGCGGCACCACGGGCTCGCAGTTTAGCTACTGCCAGTTTGTGTACGGGGGTAATGGCGGGTCGCTGCTCAACCTCGACCAAGGTGCGGCCAGCATTACCAACTGCACGTTTGCTCATAACGGTGAGGATGTGCCCGTTATCACGGCTGCCGCCCTCAATGCCTACTCCGCCATAGCCGGCACGGTCATTCAAAACAACGTTTTTTACGACAATGTGCGGCCGCTGTCCATTACCTCCAGCCTGGACCTCGACGACTCCAACACGTTTCATAACCCGGCCAATACCAGCGAGAAAAACCAGTACCAGGGCATCATTACTTTCTGGGACGTCAACGTGACCAAGGCCAGCGTGAGCTGGGCCGAAACGGAAGCGGCTTACGTGAACATCGCCGATATCGACCTGAAAGCGGGCAAAACCTTGCAGGTAGGCAATAATGTGACGCTCAAGTTCCTGCCCGGCGTGCAGCTTATTTTCCGCACTGGTGCCAGCCAGCTCCTTAACTCAGCCGGCGCCGGCGTGGCCTATACCTCCTACAAAGACGACACCCGCGGCGGCGACTCGAATGGTAACGGGGCCGCCAATGCCCCCGCCAAAGGTGACTGGACCGGCATCTATAAAGACCCGCTACCCAGCAGCTGGCTGACGTGGAGCAATAGTTACTACGCCACGCACTAAGCTCCTACAACTGCTTGGCCGCAAGCCTTTCCTACTCTTTTTCCTGTCCCTTTCCTAGTCCAAAGTGCGCCGGGCTCAGGTCCGGCGCGCCCACGCTGAGCTGTAAGCTTCTTTAAGTAATCATCTGAAAATCAAAACTTAAAATACTTCACTAACCTTTTTTCTGTTCACCATGAAAGCTTTCAAAAAAATCGCCCTGTTGGCTTTGGCCACCCTCACGTTGTCGAGTTCTCTGAGCAGCTGCGCCACCGTTTTTGGCGGGCACATCACGGCGCACCAAAAGCGCAAGCCGCTGCCCGGCGAGCCCCAGCGCGACATCCGGGTGGGCGCGCTGGTAGCCGACATCCTGCTCTTCTGGCCCGGCGCGGCCGTTGATTTTGCCACCGGCGCTATTTACAAGCCGCAGCCGCCGGTAGTTGCCCCCGCCGTTCAGCCCACCGCCAGCAGCCACGAATAACCGCCAAACGGGAGCGGGCTGGCACTCCGAGCCACCTTACTAGATGTCCGGGGTGCTGGCCCGCCCTTGCGTTAAAACACCCTACTCACTGCACCTTATGAAAATCTTTCTCAACCTTTTTCTGCTGACTCTCATGCTGCTAGGAGCAGCCTCTTGCACCGATAAATCGACGACTCCAACCCCGACCGGCCCCCAGGCGGGCTACGTAACCGGCCACGTGGTCGATGCCCAGGGCAACCCTATAAAGGGCGCCGAAATTGTTGTCAATAACACGGGCGGGGTAATCCAGAACCTATTCGGTAGCACAGACGCTAACGGCGACTACCGGATTAAGCTGGCTGATGGGCCGCTGGTGGGCAACTACTACGTGCGAGGTCATGTGAAAGTCGCGTACCAGGGCCAAACGTGCAGCCTCATTCTGCTCACCGAAAACGACCAGCCGTTTGCCCCTACCGACAGCCCCGTGCGTAATATGCACCTGACGCTCACCGGCAACCGCTCGGATAACTTCAGCGATACCGGCTATTTTGGCGCTACGCTGGAAGTCGATAACCACAGCAACAACGCGCATTTCCCCAATATCGAAGTAACCCTGGAGCCCATCGGGCCGCTGGTGGATGGCAGCGTTGGGAAGAAGGTAATTGCCCAGCCCAACTGGCTGTATTCCTACAACATACCGGTGGGCAAATACAAAATCACGGCCCGCGACGTGGCGACCAACAAAGCGTTGACCGTCAAGAATTATCTCTACGACTCAAGCTTCCAGCAGTCGACGACGGGCTTATTTGAAGCTATTCAGACGGGTGGCGACCGCTACCAATTAATCATCGTGGTAGCTGACTGAGTAGCCCGCACTATTAATAGCAAAGTATTACTGCGCTACTTCTACCTGCTGCCTCTAAAAAGGCTCTTCCTAAACTTGGGAAGAGCCTTTTTGCTTATTGGAGCTGCTACAAATTGCAAATCAACAAGCTCAGCATGACAACGTTGCATTAGTTGCTTGCTGTAAGTAAGTTATATACACTTCTGTCTTAGAAATTAAGCAACGGAACGACCACGCTAAAGCACTCAGCGTCCGCTTCTACCTGCACTGCGTCACCATCGCCTAGTAGTTGATAGTGGGCCTGAAGCTTGGCCAAGCTTTGGTGGGCTTGTGGCACGCGCTGGGTGCGTTTATGCACGCTATTGCGCACCCGCACGCCGCCCGGCGCAGGCTCGACGGTGATGCATAAAGGCCGGGCCACCGACAATACATTGTGCCGGATGGCATTATCGACCAGCGTTTGCAAGGTCAGGGGAAGCAGCGTGCCGGCCGGGTAAGCCTCGATGGGGGCCAGGTGCAGCGTGAGACCCGTTCCGTAGCGAGTACACAGCAGGTAGGCATACGCATGCAGAAAGCGCAGCTCGGCCTCCAGCGGCACCAGGGCTTCGCGCAGTGGCTGCTGGCCGTGGCGGTGGGCTTGCAGCAGGTAGCGGTACACCTGGGCCAGCTCGTCCACGAAGCGCTCGGCCTGCGTGGGGTCTTCGCTGATAAGCACCGACAAGGAGCTGAGGCTGTTAAAGAGAAAATGCGGATTGACCTGCTGCTTGAGCTCGGTGAGCTGGTTTTGCAGCTGGTGCTGGCTTAGCTGCTCGACTTCCAGCTCATTGGTTTGCCACTGCCGAAAGGCGAAGGTGATTTCAAAAAAGCCCACCAATAGTAAGTCTAGCAGCACCGACAGCAGCACAATCCACATGCCTTGGCGCGGTGTGTAGTGAAAGCCAAACAGGTGCACGGCATTGAGCATCCACAGGCCACTCGTAGTCAGCACGATGCCCATTGCTACCATGCAAAGGGTATTAACTGCCAGCCGCCGGCGCGATTGGCTGGGCTCGGGGTAGCGGCGGTACGTCTGGCCGGTGAGGTAGGCCGTGATGACAGTGGACGTACTGGCCGAGCCGAGCATAAACACCGAGGCGCCCACAAAAACGTGCCAGTCGGTGAAGTACGCATTCCCCCACAGCAGGTAGGCAAACAGAATAGCGGTGGTCATGGCCACCCACCGGTGCACGTTTACCTGCACCGTTTCGGGCCGGATAACCTGCAAAAGCAGGCGCAGAATGAGCGGGTCGCGCGGGCTGGTGGCGGGCTGCATAAGGTGCGATACGCAGGCTAACGAGTTGCTTCAGGCCAACCTGCGCCCAAGCTTAAAGCTACCACTGGCCCTGCCTGGCTACGCCCGTAATCGTGCGTGAATTGCGCCAGCACCTGCATGAACTGCGCAAAAACCTGCGCAAATTGTGAGCAGGGGCCTTGCCTGCTATCTGTTTAATTAGTGCTTTATCATGTTGAGGATGAGTGCATACAACCTCGCACAGCTTACCGCATAGCTTTAATAGCCTGGTCCAGTAGCGCATCTTGGTTGGCATGGCCCTCGCTGACTTGTCGGTAGATGGCGGGCACGAAGTCCTCACGGGGCTGGCCATTTACTTGGAATAATTGCTCTTCGCCCAGGTCAATCTTGGCGTCGCAGCTTTCCAGGTATTCATTAAATAATCCGCCCAATAGGTCGGCCAGCTCCGAGCCGGCCGTCTGAATGCCAAGCGCATCGAAGCCAATTAGCAGGCCTTCGCCCATGCTGCCGGTCCAGTGGCCGCCCAGCACCACGACCTTGCCCCGGTAGTGAGGTGCCAGCGGCAACACGTACTCCACGAACTTACGTGGCACCCCAAATTGCCGTTCTTCGCTGGGTACCACGTGCACCTGGTAGGGCCGCTCGCGCTGCACAAAGTGCCCCATTATGCTGCGGGCCACAGTAGTGTTGCCGCCGCTGGGCGTGTTGCGAAAGTCCAGCACGAGCTTCTTCGCGGGCAATACCTGCTGGATGGCCGCCTGAAAAGCCGCAATAGTTTCATTCTTCCCCAGCGAGTTATTAAACCGGATAATGGCCACGTCCCCGCGCTGCTCGATGCTGAGCGGCGTGGCCGTCCGTACCCGCTCGGCCTGCTCGCCCGGCGAGCGGAGGGTGTACTGGTGCTGCGCGGGGCCCACTGCCAGCGTAAGCTGGCGCGGCTGCTGGCGGATGCCCGCCAGGGCAATGTTCAGGCCGGCATTTACTTGGAGCAGCGAAAGCGTGGCAAAAGGCTGCCCCATCACCGCTTCTACGGCCGCCTGAGGCGCTTGCCCATCGATGGTGACAATGGTCGCGCCGGGCGCTATGCCTTGCTTTTCGGCATCGCTATCGCGACGCACATCCACTATCTCAAACCGTTGGGTCTGGTACCGGGCTACTAAGTCAGCGCTGGTGGGCACCACGTTATAATCGTGGGCATCGAGAGGGCCGACGATAAAATGCGGGTCAGCAAAATTGTGGGCCACCAGCTGCAAGACATCCCGGAATGCCTCCTTAGTCGGCGCAGTGCGGGCGGCCGGCTCAAAATGAGCCAGGATAGCATTGCCATCAATACCAGGGCGCACGAAATAGCCATAATGCAGGCGCAGCAGCTCGGTAAACTCGGCCCAGGCCGCCGTTGCGTCGAAAGCGGGTTTGCGGTCTGAGCCAGCAGCCGGCGCGGTACGCAACGCAACTGGCTGAGTCCGGTCGGCTGCGCCCGGCCCACGCATTGCCCCGGCGGCGGTAACTGCGCCAATCCCTAGCGCGCCCGCCAGCGAGTACAGGGTGTTTTTTAGAAATGCCATACCGCAAAGTTGCTAGTCAGCTTACTCTGTGTAAGGCTGTAGCTCGCGGGCGTAGCGGCCGTCGGCCAGGGCGCGGCGGGCACTGCGCAGCAGCAGCGGCTGCAAGAGGCTAAGCACGCCCGGCAGGTTGGTGTCGGACAGGGCCACTACGGTGCCCATGTGCCAGAATTTGCGGGGCTTGCCCTGCGCATCGGTCAGGCCATCGACGGCCAGGCCGTGGGCGATTTTCAGCATCTTCTCGAACCCCGGCTGCCCCGGCGAGACGGTAATGCGAAACAGTACGGCCTCCGTACCGTGATTGGAAAAGCGGTGCACCGCCCGGCGTGGTGCAATGGTCTTATCGCCCGGCCGCAAGACAATGATTTTCTTGTCAATCTCTATCGTCAATTCGCCTTCCATGCATTCGTACTGCTCGTCGTAGGTTAGGTGGTAGTGCCGGGGCGTAACCCCGCCTACTTTCAGTTCCACATCGATGATGGTGACAGCTTCGCCAGGTTCGTGGGCGTACTTTTTGAAATAGATGCGGTCCCCAATTTTGGGGTTTTCATACAAGCGATTAAGCATTATAAAACAATTGATTAGGAAGGCTATAATTAACTGATAAAAGCCAAGCGGACGACGCTTGGCTAGCTTCGCCTTGCAAAGATTATGGGGCCACTACGCCGCTAAAATCACTTTGTGTGCAGACTGCTACTGCGCGGCCCTGAATTGCTATATCAGTGATTTGAACTGCACAGTAGGAAGCCTGTCAACAGAGCGGCTTATCGCCAGAAAGCCCGCCGCTAGGGTAGCGGCGGGCCTGTTTTTGACTTGAAGTATGACCCAGTTGGTCAGTGGCGATACGCGCCACTTAGGGCATGAAAAGCACGCCGTGCTCTTCGCGCAGGCTACGGACCATCTGGGCGAGGGCTTCGGCCGGCGGCGGGCCCTGGGGCGACATGACGGGAATAGCGGCGGCCAGCGGCCGGCTCTGGGCCATGAAATACTCAATAAATTTGCCCGGCGTGAGCAATGTCAAGATACGCGCTATGGGGCTGAGCACCTTGAACTGATGCGGCACATTGCGCGGGCCAAAAAGCGATTGGCCTGCCTTGGCAGTCACCACATTGTCGCCGATTTGGAAGGATACTTCGCCTTCCAGCACGTAGAAAGTCTCGTCTTCGCGGGTGTGCATGTGGCGGGGCGGCTCGGCCCCCGGAGCCAGGTTCATTTCGAGCAGCGAGAAAGCATTATCCGTTTGCTCGGGCGCTACCAGCACGCGGAAATAGCCGCCCTGGTAGGCACGGAAGGCGCCCGCCTGGGCCATCTCAAGTTGTTGAAGCGTTGCTTGCATAACTGAAAAAAGGGAGGGTGAAGAAGAAAAGGTGAAGGTTAGAAAAGGGTCGGAGACAATCAGGCGCTAGCGTAGGTACACCGGCTCATTGGCTGGCGAGGCGAGGCCATTTTCATAACTGCCACTGCTGCCGTCGGGCTTGAAGTAGTAGCTGGCAATGGCTGCCGTGTAAGGCGTGCTCATATCCGAGCTGAGGGCCAGCGCTTTCGTAGTCCCGTTGTAGGTGCTTTCGGCCGTGATGCGGTACTCACACTGCGGAATGTCGTGCAGGAAGTAATTGTACTTTGCCGGCGAAGCGGCTTCCGTCACGAACTGCTTTTTCACCACTTGCGGCGCGCTACCGTCGAAGAGCGTGGCACCTGCTACGGGCGTCAGCGTTACCGTCACGGTTGTGTTGGCGGGCAGGGCGTTGAAGTTGTTATCGAGCGTCACGAAGCGGATGGTGCCGCCGAAATAGCCCTCGCCCGAGTTGTCGCTGCGCGTCCGGTCGGGAATTTCCCCCGAGAGCCGCCACTGAAAATTTTTCACAGCGCCCTGGCTACCAGGGGCGAAGGGGTTGTAGTCGGCCGCCGTGGGCATGCCCATACGCAGGGTGTAAGTTTTGCCCTTGTAAGTGGTTTCTTTCCAGGCGTAGATATTCCAGCCGCCGAGCACCAGCCCCGGCAGCGTGTAGTGGCCGGTGGCATCGGTGCGGGCTTCGATGGAGCCGCTGACCACCTTGTTGTCGGCGCGCACGCGGGCGCCGGCTACTGGCTGTCCCTGCGTATCGAGTACTACGCCCGTTACGGTGTCGGCCTGGCCGCTGCCATGCGTTGGCGATGGGGGAGTGGGGTCGGTGGTTTTGGAGCAGGCAGTCAGCAAGATGCAGCCACCCACCAATCGCAAAGCGGGGCGAAAAGCGTTGGTAAACACGAGAAAAAACAGAAAAAAGGTAGAGAGAAGAAGCGGTCGCGGCCGGCCCGGCCGGCCGCCAGTTAGGTTTGCTTACCGTAGTGCTACGGGGGTAGCGGCCGGGGCCATCAGGTCGGCCGGTACGTGGCCGGGGGCCGCTACTACCAGCACGCGCTGGCCAGCCTGTGCGGCTTCGGCCAGGGTGCGGTATACTTCGAGGCGGCGGTGCTCGCCGGCAGTGAAATTGATGCTGGCCAGCACAGAGTTAGTAGCGTTGGCGGCCGGCATGTTGTCATCAAACCAAGCAGCTGGGGCATCCTGCCAGTGGCCGTGGCCGGGGCAGTAGGTTCGGTAGGCGGCGTCTAATTCCTTCAGGCTGTGAATAACCTGTTCGGTGCCTGGAAACATCGTATTACTATTAGCGAGCAGCTGCTGCATGAGCTTATTAGTCAAGGCTTTCGAGGCTCCGGTTCTGGCTTGGAAGCGTTGCGCTTCCCGCAGCAGGTAAAATAGCTTGAGCCACTCGGCCCCATAGTTGCTGCGTAGGTAAGCATACTCATCCTGCGGGTCGTCGAGCCGCTTGGCCGGCAGCTCGTATTGCCGGGCCAGGAAGCGTACGAAGCCCGATTCGCCTTGGTGCTGAATGGTAGCCGCTTCGTTGCTATCGACGCCTAAATCAGGCTTTTCGTAGAAAACTATGGTCGGCACGTTAGCTTCGAAAACTTCTTTTAGCTGCGCAAACTGCGCGTGCTTCGGGTCGCACGAGCTGGCTACTTCGAAGTAGGTGATGCTACCCCCGCCCGCCAGCTCGCGGGTGTGGCAGGCCGCTTTGGCTGGCGCAGCGGGAGTAGTGTGGTAGCCACCGGCCGGCTGGTTGTCGGCGGTGAAGGATTGAGCAGTGGCCCCGAGCGTTGGCAGCAACAGGGCGGCAGTCAGCAGAAAAAAGGAAGTTTTCATGGGTTGAGAAGAAAAAAAAGTGAAAAGAAGAAGTGAAAGAACAGGTAGGAAAAAGGTGGTGAGAAACGAACTGGCTAGTTTGGCTGCGCAGTCAGTGGCGGGTTAGTGATACAAAATTGTCGGCCCGCTACGGGGCGCTAAATGCCATTTGCCACCAATTGGGAATAGTGTCGCGTGAACCGGATAAAAAGCCGGGTCAATTGCAGTAGTTGCTCGCGTGTTTTGCGTGGCTTTCTCACTAGCAAGTAGTTAGTGCTACTGAAGGCGCTTGGGTAGGCTGCTGCGGTAGGGCAGCCGCTTTTGCAGTTCTGGTATCTACTGGCGCACCACTTTCGTACTGGTTTATATCGTCGTTTTAGCTTTGCCCGCATGCCTGCGTCTGCTAGTTCTACCTCGTTGAATGCGTTGCTCAGCCAGGTGCCCCAGCTGCCAGCGGCCGAAGCTGCCGCGTTTGCCGCCTGCTGGAGCCAGCGACTACTGCTGCGGCGGGGTGACTTCCTGGTGCAGCCTGGCCAGGTAGAGCAGCGGTTGTGTTTGGTGGAGCAGGGCTTGCTCCGTCTTTATTTCCCCACCGCTCCCGGCGAAGAAACCTGCGTGGGCTTTGGGCACGCGGGCTCGCTGCTGTGCTCGTTTCCGTCGTTCGTGACGGGCCAGCCCTCCGACTACGGCATTCAGGCCCTGCGCCAGACCGAGCTGCTGGCCATCACGCGCACCCATTTTCTGGAGTTTGTGGAGCGCAGCCCGGCGCTGGCCTACTTCTGGCGCGCAGCGCTGGAAAAGGCGCTGGTGGGCCGCATGGAGCACGAAATCGACCTGCTGCTGCCCGACCCGGCGCAGCGGCTGGCGCGGCTGCGGCAGCGCAGCCCCCACATTTTTCAGCTGGTGCCGCGCAAATACCTGGCGTCCTACCTGCGCATGACGCCCGAAACGCTGAGCCGATTGCGCTAATTCTTGAGCGTAATCAAGGTTTGGTAAGGGATGACGGTCAGAATTTTGCAAAAAATAAACGCCATGACCACTTCCCTTTTTCTTGCGGCGCTACAAGCCACTACCGCCGACCTGCGCACGACGGTGCAGACCGAATTCGCTCCCCTCGACCTCGCTCTGCTTACGCAGCGACTGGCCCCCACCAGCTGGAGCATCCTGGAGTGCCTGGCGCACCTTAACAGCTACAGCCAGTATTACAACGCGGCCTTTGCGCAGGCGCTCGCTCGGCCGAACACAGCCTTGGCAACTGACCCTGAGGTCGCTTATTCGTGGCTGGGGCGCAAATCAGTGGCGATGATGCAGCCCACGAATCTTAAAAAGCAAACCGCTCTCAAGCGCCTAAACCCGCTGGGCAGCCACCTAGGCGCGAATGTGCTGACTGAGTTTGACCAGCATCAGGCCTGCCTATTAGCACTGCTAGCGCAGGCTAAGCAGGCTGACCTCAGCCGCTCAGCTATCCCCGTCGAATTTTTCCGGCTGCTAAAGCTGCGGCTAGGCGAGGCTTTCGAATTTGTGGTGGTGCACCAGCAGCGACATGTGCAGCAAGCACAGCGCGTGCTGGCTGCTCTGCAAGGTGCTAATCACCAGGTTTTAGCATTCAGTTGACCAATACTCATCTTGAAAATTATCCGGCCTCGATGAAATGTGCTCATTGTAAAATGGGTGGTAATCAGCTGGGTATTTTTTGCAGTAAAGAGTCTATTCGCCCGTCCACTAGCAGCCGGCAGCTACTGGCGTAATGGTCTACTTTAAAAGTCTGCAATAGCAATCGTGAAGCACTAGGCTTGCTTCATGAACTGGAAAAGTAGGATGTATGCGGAGAATGATGCGTATATTCACCGCAGATTTTGCGGAGATTAGCATGTATATTTATCAGCAGCCTGCCTGGCCAGCTTTTACGTGGCAACACGAGCGGTTAGAGTCGCTCCTAGGCGCAGTGCGCCATCAGCAAGGGCGCGTATTGGGCCATATGCAGGCGCTGGGCTTTTCGTTGCAGGCCGAGGCCCTGCTACAGACGCTCACCTTGGAAGCCCTAAAATCGAGTGAAATTGAAGGAGAACTATTGCCTAGTGAGCAAGTTCGTTCTTCGCTGGCGCGACGCCTGGGTATTCCGGTAGCCGGACTCGTACCCGCCGAGCGCCGCGTGGAAGGTGTGGTAGAGATGCTAGTGGATGCTACGCAAGGCTTTGACCAACCCCTCACCGACGACCGCCTGTGCGGTTGGCAGGCTGCCCTGTTTCCGAGCGGGCGCAGCGGCTTGCAGCGTATTCAGGTTGGGGCCTGGCGCACGGGCGCAAAGGGGCCGATGCAAGTTGTTTCGGGCGCAGTCGGGCGCGAGCACGTGCACTTTGAGGCGCCCGCAGCCGAGCTGGTAGCTACTGAAATGGCTCAGTTTCTCGCTTGGTTCAACTCGGCCGCTCCGCTCGATGCTGTGCTTAAGGCGGGCATTGCGCACCTCTGGTTTGTCACGATTCACCCTTTTGAGGATGGCAATGGCCGCGTGGCCCGGGCGCTCACCGAATTACAATTAGCGCGGGCCGATGCCTCGGCCCAACGCTTTTACAGCCTGTCGGCCCAGATGCGCCAGGAGCGCAACGCCTATTATGCCCAGTTAGAAGCCGCGCAGAAAGGTGGGCTTGATATTACGGGTTGGTTGGAGTGGTTTGTCGCGTGCCTAAGCCGGGCGCTCACGGCGACGGAGCAGACCCTGGCCAAGGTATTGGCGAAAGCGCGGTTCTGGGAGCAACATGCTCTCCTACACCTCAATACCCGGCAGCAACGCCTGCTAAACCAGTTGCTTGATGGCTTTGAGGGCAAGCTGACTTCTTCCAAGTGGGCCACCATTGCTAAATGCTCGCAGGATACGGCCGGCCGGGATATTCAGGCGCTACTCGACCAGGGCATCCTGGTTAAGGAAGCCGCTGGCGGACGTAGTACGAGTTATCGGCTCGCTTAAACAATAGTGCCAGCTTCGTTTTGATTTTTTAAAGCCGCGCATCAGGAAGCTCAATTCTTTAGAAACTTTACTATCCGTAGTTTGGTGTCAGCGTTGGAGAAGGGCCTCCAGCCGCCCAGCCCGGCGCGGCTGGCTATTTCAACGTCTGCAATATCGTCAACCTGGCACTCTACACCGAGAGCGAGCGGCCAATGCTGTTCGACAAGCGCCTCTAATTCCAGAAGTAGCCCGCGACCCACAGGGCGGCGGCTGGCTCTACCTAGCTACCTGGCTCGACCGCTACTCCCGCAAGGCGGTGGGCTGGGATGTGCGCGAATCCATGCCCGAAGACCTGGTCAGCGAGGCCCTACGTCGAGCGATGGCCATGCGTCAGCCAGCAGTTGGGCTGGTCATCCACTCCGACCAGGGTAGCCAGTACTCCGCGACCAACTTTAAGGCCTTAGCAGCCCGCTACGAGGCGCTGCAAAGTATGAGTCGTCGCGGTAACTGCTCCGATAATGCCCACGCCGAATCGTTTTGGAGTCGGCTCAAAACTGAACTACTCGCCGTCGGCAGCTTCGGCAACCTCCCCGAAGCGCGCCTGGAAATCAGTCACTACATCGCCTATTACAATGCTGAGCGGCGGCACTCTGCCCTCGGCTATCTCGCCCCCAATCACTTCGAAACCCATTTTCAAACTGCGTCCCAACTCTGTGCGGCCTAGCTAGACTACCACCGCACACCAATTACCGCGCCCAAATCACAGACTCCGCCATGAGGCGATTGATGTTTTTACAAATTGTAGAAGGTCGTTTCCAGAATGTAAAAAGTCATACTTTACTAAGCTTACCGAATGAAAGCAGTGCCCGGCGGATATTTACTGTAGTCGGGCTTAGGCGGTAATACCAACCAGATATCTACCCGGGTCTCGGGCAACTCAGTGGTTGGCTGCATGATGTGAAGTTGCCCAATGGCAGCTGGGGCAATCCGAAGAGCGGCAACTGCCTGCGCGTCAAGCGTATGCCCATTGAGCGCAAAGGCGAGGGGGCCGTGCAAACCAAGCTGGCGACCGAGCTCGGCGAAGGACTGGCTAGGAACCTGCTTGGAAGAAGTAATATCGAGCACCCCGACACCTAAGTTTTTTAGGTAAGGAGCAGCCCTGTATTCTGCACTAGGAGTATCTGCCCCCCTATACACCATTACTTTCGTGATTTCTTTGGTATCCTGGGCCGTAAAATCAGCGATGACCCCATTAATGATAATGGTGGAATTGAGCACGATGATGGGGTCTGGTATCGGTACTTGCGGCCTGCTGTACGACGTAGTTTCTTGGGCGTAGCTGCCAAGTGGCGCACTAAATACGCCAAGGAATAGCAAGTAAAACCAACTGCATTTCATAGTGAATTTTGAAAAAGTGCAAGGCAGCCCCAACTAAAATGACGTTTTTAAACTACCACCTTTCCCAGGTGTGTCCGGGAAGCGATGTTACGTTAAGTGGCTTTCCCCAAGGAACTACAGGGAAAAGAAACCGCCCGTTACCTTGCCTAAAATCCTAATTCAGCAGGAGCTCTAGTTTTTAGGTGACTAGGCCCGACGATTGGAAAAAAGAGCTGAGCTGATGAGCTACTAAGGCGACGTGGTGGCTAGGGTATCCAACTTGAGAATAATGTTCTGCCCTCTGCGGCTGAAGTAAGCAATACGCACGGGTAAGCCAGCTCGAAGAACACCGCCCTCTGACGCCGCTTGATTGTAGCCATAAGTCGTTGAGTTAATGTTAGCAATGGAAAAGGGTACGCCCTGTACCGTGAAATCTTCTGTTTTATGCCCACCGGCTGGCATCGGATTAAAGTTACGCACCACGCCTTGCAGCAGCGTATAGCGCTTTTGCATATACACCTCCCGCGTCTGGGTATACTCTGCCACCAGGGCTGGGATGGCGAACAGGCTGAGAAGACCCGCGAAAGAGGCAGCAAAGAGGCCACCCCACATGCCCTGTTGCCGCTTGGAAATGCCGAAAAAGGGCACAAGGGTTTCGTCCGCTTCTCGCTGAGCCTTCCGATGGAGCCCAATGCCAACTGCTACAAATAGCAGGGGATACAGCAGTAGGCCAACCTTCGGCCACTGGGTGGCAAAATCGTAGACAGGAAGCCAGTGCGTCATAGTAAGCGCTAGTTTAGCGAGGAATAGGTCACGCAGGGGCCTACCAGTTCCTGCGCCACTCCCGGTAACCGCACGTGAGGCTAGTTCGGCTGATACCGGTGCGGGGCACAAGCAAGCCAAAAAGATATTTTCTAAACGAACAATTACGAAACGTCTTATTAGGGCAAGCCTTTCCCAAAGCAACCATCGCTTAAGGATAGCGAACCTGGGAAGAGTCGCTTCGACACTCTGTCCACCGCTCGTAGCTCGTTATGGAATGACCAAGGTACCCGTCCGCTGGCTCGTGGCGCTGAGCACCTGCACCGAGTAGAGGCCCGCCCGTAAGCCGTGAGTAGGTAATGTGTATTGGCTACTGCCCGCCGCCATCGTCTGGTGCTGCACTAGACGCCCTATTGTATCCACCACACGTAAGTCAAGTGGCTCGGACGTGACTTGTCCGAAACTGATAGTCACATTTTCCCCGGTAGCGGGAGTCGGATACACCACCAGCGGCACACTTGCTTCTGCGCGACGACTAGCTAATGCCGTTGCGCCAATCTTACCCACAGATGGGGTGCTAAGCGGCTCCCGACCGACTCGCGACCCGCTCAGCAGCGTAACGGAGCG
>CAXUKA010000094.1:0-18989 GCA_964251335.1 uncultured Hymenobacter sp. | reverse complement strand
GGTGCTGGAAATAAAGCCACAGTAGGTTCACAACCTGTCATGCTGAGCTTGCCGAAGCATCTTGGCTGGTGAACTAACTCCAACCGCTAGCAATGAAGCGGCCAAGATGCTTCGGCAAGCTCAGCATGACGGATACAAGCTCAGCATGACAGGCAGTAGCACTAGAAAAAAGCTCGTCGGCGACGAGCTTTTTTCCGTTCTGGCCAGTTCTTAAAGCCTCCGAAAGGTTTCCTGAATCGATTCCGGTGCTTACCTTTCAAATCTAAATATTCTCCCACCTACTCCCGTCTTCGTTCAATGGCCGCCTCCGCCGTTACCATCGACAACCCCAATATGCGGGCCAAGCCGCGCCTTAGCTTCTGGCAAATCTGGAACATGAGCTTCGGCTTCCTAGGCATCCAATTTGGCTTTGCCCTGCAAAACGGCAACATGAGCCGCATCTTCGAAACGATGGGGGCGCACGAGGACAAACTCGCCTTCCTCTGGATAGCCGCCCCCACCACCGGCCTGCTGGTGCAGCCCATCATCGGCTACCTATCCGACCGTACCTGGAGCCCGCGCTGGGGTCGGCGGCGGCCGTTTTTTCTGGTTGGCGCTATTCTAGCTTCGCTGGCGCTGATGGTGGTGCCCAACGTGTCGGCGCTCTGGATGGCGGCCGGCATGCTCTGGATAATGGACGCCAGCATCAATATTTCGATGGAGCCGTTTCGGGCGCTGGTAGGCGATATGCTGCCTAGTAATCAGCGCACTACGGGCTTTGGCACACAGACGTTTTTTATTGGGATTGGCGCGGTAGTCGGCTCATTGCTGCCGTACATCTACACCAATTATTTTCACTTCTCCAACGTAGCGCCCGCCGGTCAGATTTCGCCTTCTTTGAAATACGCCTTCTATACGGGCGGCATCGTCTACTTCTTGGCCGTAGCCTGGACGGTCTTCACCACCAAGGAATACCCACCGGTGAACATGGAAGAGTTTGAGGCGGAAAAGCGCCGCACGGGTGGCTTCTGGAACATCATCAAAGAGTCTTTTGCCGGTATCACCGACATGCCCCGCACGATGCGCCAGCTGGCGCTGGTGCAGTTCTTTAGCTGGCTGGCTCTCTTTTCGATGTGGATTTATGCCACCCCAGCTATTACCAGCCACATCTACCACACTAGCGACACAACTTCTAAGATTTACAACGAAGGTGCCGACTGGGTAAACGTTTGTTTTTCAGTCTACAATGGCGTATCAGCGCTGGCTGCTTTGGCGTTGCCCATTCTGGCCCGCGCCACCAGCCGTCGCATCACGCACCTGATTTGCCTGACCGCAGGCGGCTTAGGCTTGATTTCGATTTACTTCATCCAGAACCCTCAGCTGCTGCTCGTGTCGATGGTCGGCATCGGCATTGCGTGGGCTTCCATCCTGTCCATTCCCTACGCCATGCTGGCTGGCGCGCTGCCTAGCAACAAAATGGGCTATTACATGGGTGTGTTCAACTTCTTCATTGTGTTGCCGCAAATGCTGGCCAGCGTCACGCTGGGGTTCTTTACCAAGCACTTATTTCATGATAATTCAGCCCTCACGCTGGTACTCGGCGGCTGCTCTATGATACTCTCGGGCCTGCTCACCCTGCGCGTGCACGACGCCGACGATATCCGCCTGCCCAACAATCTGACGCCCGCTGAGAACTTGACTTACGAGGCCTCACTGGCCGATGCTAATCCAAACGTGTAGTTGGTAAAATGTAGAACGGAGTGGTACTCCGTTTTGCGCCTGAATTGCAATCCAAACGCGGAAACGGAGTACTACTCCGTTCTACCAAAACAAAAGCGTCGGCTCACCAGCCGGCGTTTTTTTTATTCATCGTGGCCCGGTATAGCTTTCGCTGGTGCGGCCGCCGCTTCCTTGTGTTCCTGCTCTATCGCCAGTTGCTCGGCCTCTGAGGGTTGCTGGTCCATCTCCGTTAGGTCGGGCTGGCCGGCATCGACCCAGCAGGTATACCAGAAGGCTCCGATGAGCCGAGCCGCATAGCGCAACTGCCGCTCCACCTGCCCATTTAGTCGCTGGTGATAGGCCTGACTAAACTCCCGCGAGTAAGTGCGAATGGTCTGCCGGCCGCGCTGCTCGTAGCCATATTTCCGGTCTTCAGTGAGTTCCGTTGTGAGTTGGCGCTCCACGGTAAATACCGAATCGAGCGCCGCATGGGCGCGCTCTACGGCCAGCCAAGCGGCTTCGGTTGGGTTGTCGAGGTACTCGGCCTGGCCGGTTAGCAGGTCGTAGCTCGTGGCATTCAACTCGGGCAGGCGCGACTCCCAGAGGGCGTGAATACCGCGCTGGTTGGTAAACTGGCCGTTGTAGTTGCGAGTAGTGTGCAGCGGCACGCAGGCATCGGCTACATAGTGGCCCATATCGGCAGCGAGGCGCAGGATATTATCGGTATCACGCTCGCGAAAAGCAGCAGTGAGCTGGCCTTTCATGCGCGCCACCTGCCAAGGCACAATGCCGTGGCGCAGCAGTGAGTCTTCGCCGCCCACCAGCGCCACTGCGTCGGCGTAGGCGCGGGGCAGGCCCCGGCCGTGGCTGGTGAGGGCGCTGTCGCCGTAGGCATCCACGTCAAGGAAGTGCCGCGGGGCCTCGGTAGGCACCACCGTGCGCCGCGAATCGGGCCGGGTGGCATTATTGGTGAGATAGTCTATGTTGGCTTTGAAAAACGGCAGCATCTCGGGCGGCAGCGTGTACACAGCCAGCCGGTTGAGCAGCCGATGCCCGTAAAAACCCCAAGCATGGGCGGGGCCGACCGAGCCAAATAACAACAGCAATAATAAAAGCCAGTGGTAGCGGTTTTTCACGTCACCAAATTACGCGCAAGTCGCAGGTTTGCACGCCTTATCGTGTTTATACCAGCTTATAATTCTGAGAGAACAGTAGACCATATGCCTATAAAACGCAAAAAACTGGCATATCCCAAGGGATATGCCAGTTTTGCTGTCCTATCGATTTCTGCCCAAACGACTATCGCCGGCCGGCCGAAGTCGGGAATTTCATGCGGTAGTCGTGCTTCACATCGCCCTTGCTGATGCGGGCGAGCTTGCCTTTTAGCAGCTGCTTCTTGAAAGCCGAAAGCTTGTCGGTGAACAAGATGCCTTCCAGATGGTCGTACTCGTGCTGGATGATGCGGGCGGCCATGCCGCTGAATGCCTCCTCATGTACCTGGCGGTTTTCATCTTCGTAACGCAGCACGATGTCGGGGCAGCGGTGCACCATCTCGCGCACCCCAGGGATGCTCAGGCAGCCTTCTTCGAAGCCCCATTCCTCGCCGGTTTCGCTTAGCATCTGGGGGTTGATGAATGCGCGCTTTACGGGCAATTCGGCCGGAGCCATTTGGGTGGCGGCATCAAGCGGCTCGGTAGTAGGCTCGTCGTCCTCGTCGGGCTCTACCATTGGGCCAGAATCCATGACAAACAGGCGGATACCCTTGCCAATCTGCGGTGCGGCCAAGCCCACACCGTGGGCCGAATACATGGTTTCAAACATATCCTGCACCAGCTGGCTCAGCTCGGTAGCAGGTAGGTCGGTGGCAATGTCTTTGGCGCGGGCTTTTAGCACTTGGTCGCCCACGGCAACAATCGGGTAAATCATTGGCTTAACGGTGATTCTAGAAAAGACTGAAGAATAAGGGTCGCGCTCACTTTATCGACCATCGCTTTGTCCTGGCGGGCCTTGCGGCCGAGGCCACCCGCCAGCATCGCCTGCTTGGCTATGCGCGAGGTAAAGCGCTCATCTATCTCATGCACAGGCAAATCGGGCAGGTCGCGACGCAGGCGGCGTAGCAGGCCCACCACGGCGCTGGTCGAGTCGGTAGGCTCGTTGAGCAGCGTGCGCGGCATGCCCACCACAATGGCTTTGAGCGGCTCGCGCTGGTGGTAGGCCAGCACAAAGGCCACCAAGTCTTTGCTGTGGATAGTGTCGAGCGGCGTGGCAATGATGCCGAGCGGGTCCGTCACGGCGAGGCCCACGCGCTTGTGGCCGTAATCGATGGCGAGAATGCGGGCCATGCCGAAGAGGGAAAAGGTGAGACTAGGGAGCCAGCAGCTGGCTTCCTGACACAAAGATACGGCTCCCGATTAGCCCACCGCCGCGAGAGTGCTTGCTGTGCAAAAGCAGGAGTGGCGCTTCAAGACGGGATTTAACAATATAGTGAACAGCTAAACTAACTAGTCCAATTTTTATAATTTAAGTCATATAAAACTGAGCAATAAAAACCAACATCTAACAGCTATTTTATTAAATTTTATCTGCCAAAATCTATTTTATTTGCCATTTAAGAAGATTTTTATATGATTAATATCAGAAATAGGCAATAGAATAGAAAGCCTGTTTTTAGCAAGAGATAATTGTACTAATTTTGATATCGCCTTTACTTCACTTATTCAGAAAAATAATTTTTCCGCCTCCTCTATGGCTGCGCTGCCACCTCCAGTTTCGTCTCAGGCTACCTGCATGCAGGGGTCTCGCCCGCACTCGGGGGGGCCGCGCTGGCGCTGGGCGCTGCTGCTGACGCTAGCTTTTGGCAGCGGTTTTTTGGTGGCGGGCAACCCCTTCCGGCCGTCGTCGGAAAACCCGGCGGGCACGGCGCGGGCATACCTGCGTTTCAAGGAAATACTGAGCTACGTAGACCGCGACTACGTGGACTCGGCCGATACCGAAGGGCTGACTGACTACGCCGTAGCCCGCATGCTCGAAAAGCTCGACCCGCACTCGGTGTACTTGCCAGCCAGCGAGCGCGAAAAGGCCGATGCCTTTTTGCAAGGCAGCTTCGATGGTGTGGGGCTGGATTTTTACATTTTCCGCGATACGGCCACCGTATCGGGCACCCTGCGCGGCGGACCGGCCGAAGAAGCCGGCCTGCGCCCCGGCGACCAGCTGCTGCGCGTGGGGTCAAAAGCGGTAGCGGGTACGCACTTCAACAGTGGACAACTGACGCAGCTGCTGCGTGGGGCGCGGGGCAGCTCAATAGCACTCACGGTGAGCCGCCACGGCCAGCCGCAGCCGATAAGCTTCACGGTAGCGCGCCGCCGCCTGCCCAATCCGTCGGTAGAACCCGGTGTGCTGCTGACCGATGGCCAAACGGGCTACGTGAAAGTAAATCGCTTTGCGGCTGATACTTATGATGAGTTCAAAACCGAGCTAAGCAGCCTGCGCCGCCAAGGAATGACGCGCCTGGTGCTCGACCTGCGCGGCAACCCCGGCGGCTACCTCGACCGCGCCACGCGCCTGGCCGATGAGTTCATTTCGGGTTCGCGCAAGCTGGTGTACACCGATGGCAAAGGCGAGCAGTACGATACCCAAACTTATGCCCACGTGGCCGGCGACTGGGAGCAAGGCCCGCTGGTGGTGCTGGTAGACGAAAACAGCGCCTCGGCGGCCGAAGTGCTGGCCGGTGCGCTGCAAGACCACGACCGCGCCTTGCTCATTGGTCGCCGCACGTTTGGCAAAGGCCTTGTGCAGCAGCCCATTGCTTTGCAGGATGGTGGCGAGCTGCGCCTCACTATTGCGCGCTACTATACGCCGGCTGGCCGCTGCATTCAGAAGCCTTATGGCCACGATGCGGCTACTTACCAACGCGAGTTGTCTGAGCGCCAGCAGCGCGGCGAGTTTGCCTCGGCCGATAGCATGCACATTGCCAAGGAGCTGCGCTTCCGCACCGACCACGGCCGAGCGGTGTACGGCGGCGGTGGCATCATCCCCGACGTATTTGTGCCTCGCGACTCGCTGCTGCACTGCGATTATTTCAGCCAGCTGTGCCGCAAAGGTGTGCTGCGGGCTTATGCGCAGACCTTCTACCAGCGCCACCACACCGAGCTAGCAGGCCTGCGGGCCGAGCAGTTTGCGGCGACATTTCAGGTATCGGATGCGGAGCTGGAAGCCGTAGGCCGCCTGGCCCGGCTGGCAGGTATGCCGCCCGCCTCGGCCGCCCTGCGTCGCTGCGCGCCGCTGGTGCGCCTGCACCTGAAGGCGTACATCGCGCAGAGTATCTATGGGCCGGAAGCTAGCCGTGCCGTGCTACGCGAGGAGGATGCGGAGTTGCAACAAGCGCTGCAATCGGTGAAGGATGGGCCGGCGCTGCTGGCCTTGTTGCACCAGTCGTAAGCACTGGCCATCGGAGGTTGGGCTGGCGTATCTTCGTCGCCCCTACCCACCCTAACTTTCTTATGGCTTATTACCACCGTCTGGGGCAGATTCCGCGCAAGCGGCATACCCAGTTCCGGCAGCCCGATGGTTCGCTCTATTCTGAGCAGCTCGTGGGCACGCTGGGTTTTCACGGCGTGTCGTCGCTGCTGTATCATCAGCACCCGCCCACGCAGATTAAGCACGTAGGCGAGCCCAAGCCGGCCGCCGTGAAGCTGATGAAGGACCGGGCGCTCTCGCCCGAGCACCTGCGCACGCTGTGCCAAACCAGCACTGGCGGCGACTACCTCACGGCTCGCCAAACCATGCTTGGCAACGCCGACGTGACGATGAGCATCTGCAACCCCACGGAGAAGCGGATGGACTATTACTACAAAAACGCGCTGTCCGACGAGGTAATCTTCGGGCACGAAGGCCGGGGCGAGTTGTGGAGCCAGCGGGGCAAAGTACCCTTCGAGCCAGGCGACTACTTGGTGGTGCCGCGCACTATTATTCACCAGTTGCATTTTGAGGAAGGCCCGGTGCGGCTACTCATTATCGAGTCGTTCAGCCCCGTCGAAACGTGCCGGCGCTACCGCAACCACTTCGGGCAATTGCTGGAGCACTCGCCTTACTGCGAGCGCGACATCCGGCCGCCCGGCGAGCTTATTATGGAGAAAGGCGAGGGCGACTACCTGGTGCAGGTGCGCAAAGAAGGCCAATTGCACCAATTGACCTACGCCCATTCGCCCTTCGACGTGGTGGGCTGGGATGGGTATTTTTACCCTTATGCATTCAGCATTCACGACTTCGAACCGATAACCGGCCGGCTGCACCAGCCACCGCCCGTGCACCAGACGTTTGAGGGTAACAACTTCGTTATCTGCTCGTTTGTACCGCGCTTGTTCGATTATCACCCACTCAGCATTCCCGCGCCATACAACCACTCTAACGTCGATTCAGACGAGGTGCTGTACTACGTGGCGGGCAATTTCATGTCGCGTCGGGGTGTCGATTTAGCGTCGTTCACTTGGCATCCGAGCGGCATTCCGCACGGCCCACACCCCGGCACCGTAGAGGCTAGCATCGGCAAAAAGGAAACCCACGAGCTAGCTGTAATGGTCGATACGTTCCGCCCGCTTTACCTCACCGAAACGGCGCTACAGTACATTGACCCACGCTACCCAATGAGCTGGAACCCCGATTTTGTGCCCGACCCGCCGAAATCGGCCGATATGATGGACTAGTGGTGAACTAGTGAGGTGGTGAGATAGTGAGTTTTTCAATTAGAAACTCGCCACCTCACCACCTCACTAGTTCACTACTCTTTTACTACCGCAATGCGGTTGTAGTAATCGAGCAGGCGGGCAACCTCTTCAGCCTGCTGAAAGTGCAGGTTGTAGAGCATGGCGTAGGCACGCACCTGCGGGGCACGGTCGCCGCACAGGCGCAATACGGCCTCTTGGGAAAGCTCCAGGGGGCGTAATGGCGTGGCGATATCGTAGCCAGGGCCGGCTACGACCTGGGCCGGCGCGGCATCAGTGGCGGGCAGTTTTGCCAGCACCAGCGGGCCGGCATAGGTGCAGGTGAGAATTTCTACAGATTCAGAGCGTGAAGCCCAGCGGCTGGTGCGCACCAGCCGCGTACGAAATGTGCGCCGCCCCAGCGGGGCCGCCGGGCGACGGAGGGTGACAGCCAGATTTCCCGGCAGGTTGGCCGTTTCGGGGTTGAAATCGTTGGTTTCTTCTATGAAGGCCGCCGTATCATTCAACTGCGCCGACTCTTGGGTACCAGTTGGGCGGGGGGCAATGCGGGGCCAGGCGGCGGCAACGGTCAGCTGAGCAGCAGTGAGTTGCCGCTCCTTGTTGCTCTTTGTGGTATCCTGTGCAGGCCGCAGCTTGTGGGTGGGCACTAAGCAGGTCGCTTTGCTTTTGAGGGGTTTTTCGCTGCCAGCAATAACAGCCAGACGAGGGTCGCTGTGCGCCTGTGCCTGACCAACGAGGGCCAACACCAGCAGAAAAGTGGGTAAAGCTTTAGTCATAGCAAAAGGCAAGGTGGAGTGTAGCGCGGAAACCTGCTTCAAAACTAAGCTTTTAATAGTAATTTTTTACGATGAAAATTAATAATTCCAGTAGAATTATATTTGAAATGTATTAGCTTAAAACCAGAACAAAAGCTTAATTTATTGAGCAGCTTATAGATAGCAAAACCTACCTATACCAAGCCAATAGCTAGATATGGCGGATTAATACCACGAAATTTTTGCTTACTAGTCAGGCAGTTACTCTAAACTGATGCACAGCCGGGCCGTAGCACGGACTTTTAGTCCGCGACCTCGAAGCTGCCTACTAACTCGCGGACTAAAAGTCCGCGCTATACCTAACGGTTGCGGCCATATTGCTCGTGGCTGCTTACCCAGTCGCTGCTCGAAATGGCGGCCCCCAAACTCAACTCGCCGGCCAGCACCACGCCGGCCACTATCTCGGCAAATTTATTGACCGTGCCTCGGCCCACGCAGCCCAGCATGCGCAGGCATTCGTTTTGGGTGGCCAGGCCGGTGCCGCCGCCGTGCGTAGCCACGATGAGCGACGGAATAGTGATATTGATGTACAAATCGCCCTCCTTCGTTACCTCCGAATACAGCACCCCGGCCGACGACTCGCTGACGTTGGCCACGTCTTGGCCGGTGGCGATGAACATGGCCGTAATGCCATTGGCCGAGTGCGCGCCGTTGTTGTTAGCTCCTGACAGAAAGGCGCCTACGTTGCTCACCTGGCCGTGGTAGGCCAGTTGCTCGGGCGTCACGCGCATGCGCTGTTGCAGGATATCGCGCTTTATCACGGCCTCGGCCACCACGCGCTTGCCCCGCGTACGCATCACGTTGATTTGGCTGGCTTTTTTGTCGGTGGCGAAGTTCGATTCGAGGTAGAAGTGCCGGATAGGCGCGCCTTTATAATTCTCCATAATCCAGGAGCAGGCGGCGAAGGTGGCGCGGCCTACCATATTCTGCCCGGCTGCGTCGCCGGTCGAGAAGTTGAAGCGCAGGTAAGCAAACTTGTTAGCCAGGTAAGTATCAATGTATTGCAGCTTGGCCACGCGTGAGGTGCTTTCGGCCTCGGGCCGGATTAGCTCCAGGCTGTCGGCCACCCAGCGGCCAAAGTCGCGGGCACCCCGCGCATCGTCGAACACGAAGACCGGGGCACGCTGCATAGCATCGCCGATAACGGTGCATTTCACCCCACCGCAGAGGTTTAGGACCTGAATACCACGGTTGTAGCTGGCCACCAGCGTGCCCTCGGTAGTGGCCAGCGGAATCAAAAACTCGCCTTGGGCGTGCTCGCCATTCACGAGCAGCGGGCCGGCCAGGCCCACCGGCACCTGGGCCACACCCACAAAGTTTTCGCAGTTGCCTTGCAGCTGGTGCGGGTCGAAGGAATAGTTTTTCAGGTGGGTAAACGTCTGCTTGGTATAAGTTTCGGCGAAGCGCTGCCGGGCCTGGATGGCGCTTTCAGCATAATCGTCTTCTTCAGAGCGTGGGATGCGTACGCGGCTATCCTCACTCACGATGGCGTCTTCGACTTCCACGCTCAATTCGCCCAGCACATCGGTGCTGAACTGTACTTGCAGCTGGTGCATACCCTCAGCTAGCGGTGGGGTATCGAGCAAAAACGTGAGCACCCGGCCCACTGGCAAATCAATACCTTGATTACCAACGTTTAGCTCACTGGCTACCACCACCTCATTGCCGCCCAGGTCAAGCTTTATCTTATCAACTGGCACTACCTGCTGGCCCAGCCGCACCTGCTTCACGCTGGTGAGGCGCACGGTATCGAGGCGGTTTTTGATGCTAAAGGCCACGCCCGCGCCATCGGGCCGATTGTGCAAGCTGCCGCGGGTGTAAAGCAGCTTGAGGAGCATGGGGCTAGGCGTAAAAACCATAGAAGCGGGGCGGAAAAGATGGGTGGGAAGAGTACTTACGAAACGAAGCCACTCGGCGCTGCAAAGTTGCCACCTACCGCTCAAGTAAATGGTCGGGCTTATTCTAGAGAGAACGCAACGGGCATTGTAAAGCTTATCGGCACGGGCTTACCACTTTGCTTACCTGGGATAAAGTCGCCGAGCAAACGCATTACCCGTAGCACTTCCGCGTCGAGCAGCGGCTCCAAGCCTTTCACTATTTCAAAATCGCTGGCTTTACCATACTCATTTACGGTAAACTTAACGAATATGCGCCCTTGTTTTGAGGCCCCTTTCGGGTAGTGCATCGTCTGCTTTAGAAACCGCTGCAAGCCCGCTTGGCCACCCGCTTTGTACATCGGCATTTGCTCTACGACTACCCCCATAAAAGCGGGCTCTTCCTTAGCTGGGAGGTTGGCTTTTACGGCCTGGCGCACTTGGGCCAGTGCTTCCTGTGCCGACATACCCAGCCCCACTACCAGCACCAGCGCCACCAAGAATCGCCGCAACCGAGGCCGCAATTGGGGCCGCGCTACCTGCGCCGCCGCAAACCGCCCGCACACCTGGCTATCGGGCATGGCGGCACGGGCAAAGGCCAACGCGGCGGGCAGGTCGGCAGCTGTGCTAAAATCATGCACCAAGTGCTTGCAGTTGGTGCAGTAACGGCCGCCCGGCCGGGGTAGCAGCTCGCTCCATTGCCTGGGGCAAGGCAGCAGCTGGGCGCCAGGCAGCAGAAGTGAATCCATGGACCGCGGAAAAACGTAAAATAATTAGCAAAATATACCGTCTTTTTGGTTAAAATCTGAGTTTAAGTGCTAACCCTGGCCCTTGCTGTTGGTTATAACCAACCTGACCAAAGCTAGCTAGCTACAGTTTCACGATTTACGCACCCAGTCGCGCCGTATCTTTGCCCGTTCAAACTGACATTTACGACCTCTACTTACGCGCCGACGGTTTGTCCCTTATGGCATCACTATCCGATTATCCCCGTTTTACCCTTGGTGACGAGCTAACCCAAGAACAACGGGCTTTTTTTGCTAAATACGGTTTTCTGCACTTCCGTCCTTTTGCCTCGCCCGAACAGGTGCAGGCCTATCTCAAAGCCACGCAAGACGTGCAGCGCGATTGGCTAGCCCACCACGTCGAGAAGGTAAATGGCGTGCCCATCAAGTACGGCAAGGATGTCGATGGCTCGCCCATCGTGCAGCGCTTTGCGTTTGCCTCGCAGCATAGCCCCGTGCTGCACGAGCTGCTGCAAGACCCGCGCTTCGAGGCTCTGTTTCCGCTGCTCGAAATGAAAGGTGGACGAGTGGGCGAAAATGAGCGCGACGGCCTGGTAGTCAACCACTACGTGAACGTCGAAGGCTCGGAGTTCTCGCAGATGGGCTGGCACACCGATTCGCTGCGCGACGTATTCTACGGCAAGAAAATCCGCCCCATGCTCAACGTGGGCCTGCACCTCGATGGCACCAAAGCCACCAACGGCGGCCTGCGCGTGATACCTGGCACGCACCGCCAGGGCTTAGGCAAAATGCTCTTCCGCAAGAAGTACTATAAGGATGTGTACTACGACCCCAACGAGGTGGCTGTGGAGACCGAGCCCGGCGACCTCACTGTGCACGATGGCCGCATGTGGCACCGCGTGGCCCAGTCGCCGCTGGTTGGGGCCGAGTCGCGCCGCCGCGTCATGTACGTGCCCATCATTGGAGGCAAGTACCAGCCCAAGAGCGAGGAAAGCCCTACACCGTTCTACCTGCGTTTCTTGCACTTAGTAAAATAGATTTAGTTAAAGAAGCGTCATGCTGACCGTAGGGAGGCATCTTGGCTAGTTCGTTGGGGGTAACAATCCAACGAACTAGCCAAGATGCCTTCCTACGGTCAGCATGACGCTTTTCCTATCTGCTATTATCCATTCTCTTCGTTTATGAGCTACGCTCTTATTACTGGCGCATCGCGTGGCATTGGCCGCGAGCTGGCGCTGGGCCTTGCCCAGCGCGGCTACGACCTGTTGCTGGTAGCCCGTTCCGAAGCCCAACTCCAGGAGCTGGCCCAAGAAGCCCAGACCAAGCACCAGCGCCAAGCCCACGTACTGGCCCTCGACCTCACGCAGCCCGACGCGGCTAGCCAGGTTGCCACCTGGGTCAGCCAGCAAGCGCCTGGCGGCTTGGCCGTGCTGGTGAATAATGCCGGCTATGGCCTATGGGGCCGCTTCGAGAAGCTACCCTTGCCCGAGCAGCTCAATATGTTGCAGCTCAACCTCACTCTGCCGGTGCAGCTCACTTACACACTGTTGCCGCAGCTGCGACAGGCTAGCAAAAGCTATATTCTGAATGTAGCTAGCACAGCGGCCTACCAAGCGGTACCCTCGCTCACGGTGTACGCAGCCAGTAAGGCATTTTTGCTCAGTTTCAGCCGGGGCCTGCGCTACGAGTTAAAAGACAGCGGCATCTCTGTTACTTGCCTCAGCCCCGGTGCTACTACCACCGACTTCGGCAACCGCGCCGGCATGGGCGACGAGTTGCAAGCCGTAGCCAATAAAGTGTCGATGACGCCGGCGGCCGTAGCCGCTGCCGGTCTGCAAGCTCTCTTTGCAGGCGAGGCCGAACTAATACCCGGCGTGCTCAACAAAGTATCGGCGGGCCTCACGAGCATTGTACCCAAAGGCATTGTAGAGAAAATTGCGGCTGGTATCTACGAGAAATATTTATAGTCCAGCCTATTTATTGGCGCTCCAAGCAAAGGCCCGCTGCCCCTTATTAACAGGAAGGCAGCGGGCCTTTTTGCATAAAATCGACTTTTTTCAGGAATGACAAAATTTTATACATTTTCTATAAAATCATGGTTGTAAATGATTTATATCAAAATTAAGCTCGGTGAGTATGTACTCACTAGAAAAAAGTAAGCTAACACTTACTCAGGTTTGATTTTCTGTCGTAATATTGTTCCCACTAACGGTTAGGGCCTCCCACCCAGCTAGCCGATACACTCTCTATTCTGGTTACCCGGTTGTTGCTCCCACCCCGACCGGACACGTTTTTCACTCCAAACTTTTTTCGGTCGTTGCTCCCACCCCGCCCGGAAACACATCCACACTACTTTTTTCGGTCGTTGCTCCCACCCCGCCCGAAAACGCTCACCGCATACTCTCTGTCCCAATTATCCGGCCGTTGTTCCCGCCCCGCCCGGATATCCACTCTCTGCACTGGCGCGCCTCGACGCGCAGCCGCTAGCAGACACTGAAAGTTGCTCAACCGGCCGATTTGGTTTTCCGAATCGGCCGGTTTCCGTTTGGGCCAAGGGCAGCCAAAAGGCTGCATGCAGCAGAAAAATCGGGCAGGTCCGCCCATTTATGCCGAACTTGCGGCCAGTTTAGCGGGTTTAACGCCCGTTTAGCCGTGCGTTGTTTTGTGCGGCTGTTCTGCCTTTTTATTAGCACCCCCATGATTACCCGCCGCCAACATATTGCCAACGTGGCGTTGCAGCTGTTTGGGGAGAAGGGCTTCGATAATACGTCGACCCAGGCCGTGGCCAAAGCGGCCGGTGTGTCAGAGGCCCTTATTTTCAAGCATTTCGGTTCCAAGGACCAACTCCTGGACTTTATCATCAAGAGCGGCTACCAGCGCATTATCGAGCAAAATCGCGGTGGCCTGCTCGAAACCGACCCGCTCGCTTTCATCCACAGCGTTATCGACCTGCCCTACAAGATGGTGCAGGACGAGCCCTACTTCTGGAAGCTACAATACCGCCTAGCCGACTACGAAACTGCTCGCCAGCAGCACGAGCGCTTTATGCGGCCGGTGCCGGCGCGCCTGCAACTGGCGTTTGAGCAACTCGGCTATGCCGAGCCGGACAAAGAAACCGAGCTGCTACTGTTGCTCATTGAGGCGCTCTGGAAAATCGAGGCCAACCAGCCCGATGAGCACGTGCGTGATATGCTGGAGTTTATCAAGCGCAAGTACAGCCAGCGGTAAGCCAGCAGCGTTCTGGCGGCATAAAGCCAATATACTTTCGGCGTTGCAAGTCAGCGAGACGGCTGCATATTGCCGCCTTATCAGTGCCTGCTTTTAGTGGCTATGCCCCATTTACTCCTCATTCAGTGCCCCGACGAGCGCGGGCTGGTTTACAAGATTACGGGCGTGCTCTACGCGCACGGGCTCAATATTGAGCGCAACGACGAGTTTGTGGAACGCGATGGCAACGTGTTCTTTATGCGTACCGAATTGGTGGGCGAAGCCGATGCTGAGGCGATAACGGCCGACCTGCGGGCCGTGCTGCCGCCAACCGCCAATATTCGCCTGACGGATAACCGCAAGAAGGATATCGTGCTGCTGGTGACCAAAGAGCACCACTGCCTGAGCGAGCTGCTGGTGCGCCACGCCTTTGGCGAGCTGAATGCCAACATCTTGGCGGTTATCAGCAACCATGAGGTGCTGGGCGAGCTCACGCGCAAGTTCGACCTGCCCTTTCACTATCTGCCACACGAGGGGCGCAGCCGTGAGGCGCACGAAGCCGAGGTACTGGCGCTGCTAGCCAGCTACGCGCCCGACTACGTAGTGCTGGCCAAGTACATGCGGATTCTGTCGGCCGATTTTGTGGCCCCTTGGGCCAATCGGATTATCAATATTCACCACTCGTTTTTGCCGGCTTTCGTGGGGGCCAGCCCGTATGCGCAGGCGTTTGCGCGAGGCGTAAAAATTATCGGGGCGACGGCGCATTTTGTGAATGAGCAGCTCGACCAAGGGCCGATTATTGCGCAAAGCGTGATTCCGATTGACCACACCCAGAGCGCCCGTGAGCTGGCTCAGGCGGGGCGCGATGTCGAAAAAATAACGCTCGCCCGTGCCCTCAAGCTGGTGCTTGACGAGCAAGTGTTTGTGCACCGTAACAAGACTATCATCTTCGACTAGCGACGGCGGCGGAATGGCGAAAAGTGGCTTTTTGGTGAATTATCTCGTAAACCCACGGATTCACCATCCTTATTTGGCCTATGCCCCGCACGCTAATCGTCTCCAACCGCCTCCCCACCAAAGTCCAGCGCACCGATGACGGGCTCACGTTTCAGCCCAGCGAAGGCGGGCTGGCTACGGGTCTCGGCTCCATCTACCGCCAGGACGACAACTTGTGGATAGGCTGGCCGGGGCTGTTTGTGCAAGACGAAGGTGAGGAAGGCCATATCCGCACCGAGCTGGAGGTCGACAACATGGCCCCGGTGTTTCTAACTGAAGATGAAATCCGGGATTTTTACGAGGGCTTCAGCAACTCGACGCTCTGGCCTACCTTTCACTACTTCAGCGAATTAGCTACCTACGAGCAAACGCACTGGGACGCTTACGTCACGGTAAACCAGAAATTTTGTGATGCCGTGCTGGCCCAGGCCGGGCCGGAGGACACCATCTGGGTGCACGACTACCAGCTGCTGCTACTGCCCGAAATGCTGCGCGCAGCGCGGCCCGAGGCCAGCATTGGGTTCTTTCTGCACATTCCCTTTCCATCGCAGGAACTGATACGGGTGCTGCCGTGGCGCACCGAGCTACTAAAGGGAATGCTGGGAGCCGACCTTATTGGCTTTCACACCTTTGGGTACATGCGGCACTTCCTCAGCGCGGTGTCGCACCTACTGGGATATCCGGCGCAGAATGGGCAGATTGAGACACCCACGCGCTCGGTGCGGGTCGATGCATTTCCGATGGGCATCGACTATGAGCGGTATGCGACCACGGCCGCATCAGAAGGCACGGCCACACACATGGCAGAGTACCGCGAGGCCCTGCGCGAGACACGGGTGATTCTCAGCATCGACCGGCTCGACTATACCAAAGGCATTGCCCAGCGGCTGCGCGCTTTCGACCTGCTCTTGCAGCGCTACCCCGAGTGGCGCGGGCAGGTGAGTCTTATCATGCTGGTGGTTCCCTCGCGCGACCAGGTGGCTCAGTACGCGGCCTTGAAAGAGGAAATCGACAATTTGGTGGGCCGCATCAACTCGCAGTACCGCACCATCAGCTGGAACCCCATTCTGTACTTTTACCGCTCGCTGCCGCTGGAAGAGTTGGTGGCGCTGTATCGACTGGCCGAGGTGGCCCTCGTGACGCCCATGCGCGATGGCATGAACTTGGTAGCCAAAGAGTTTATTGCCAGCAAACTCGACCAGCGTGGCGTGCTCATCCTGAGCGAGCGGGCGGGCGCAGCCCGCGAACTGTCGGACGCCATTCTCATCAACCCTACCGACATCAACCAAGTGGTTGAAGCTATGCACGATGCACTGGTAATGCCCGAAGATGAGCAGCACACCCGCATGGTGGCTATGCAGGCCCTAGTAAAGCGCTACAACGTATTTTCCTGGACGCGACTGTTTATGAATCAGTTGGCTTATACCAAAATGAAGCAGCATACGCTAGCCACCGAAATGTTAGATAACGTTGCCACTACGCAGCTCCTGGCCGATTTCCACGCCGCCGAGGGGCAGCAGCGCCTGATACTGCTCGACTACGATGGCACGCTGGTGGGCTTTCATCCCAACCCGCAGCGTGCCCAGCCCGGCGACGAGCTGCGCCTGCTGCTGCGCGCCCTCACCGAGCTGCCCAATACGCGGGTGGTTATCATCAGCGGGCGCGACCGCAACACGCTGCAAACCTGGCTCGGCGACTTGCCGCTCGACTTTATTGCCGAGCACGGCGTGTGGCTGCGCACGGCCGGCGAAGACTGGCAGCTCTTTCAGCAGTTGCGCAATGACTGGAAGCGCGAGCTGCGCCCGGTGCTGGAGCTGTACGTGGCCCGCACTGCTGGCTCTTTCATTGAAGAAAAAGACTACTCGCTGGTGTGGCACTACCGCCGCGCCGACGCCGACCTCGGCGAAGGCCGCGCCCGCGAGATGATGAGCCACCTCTCCTTTATGACCGCCAACACTGACCTGCAGGTGCTGGAAGGCAACAAAGTAGTCGAAATCAAGAACGCGGGTATCAATAAAGGCACGGCCGCTGCCCGCTGGTTGGCCCAGTACCAACCCGCCTTCACTTTGGCGCTTGGCGACGACCGCACCGATGAGGACACCTTCCGGGCCATGCCCGATGAGGCATACACAGTGCGTGTGGGCACGGGCGTGCGGTCGCTGGCGCGGTTCAACCTAGCTTCGCCTACGGAGGTGCGACAACTGTTGCGCAAGCTGCTGGTTTAGGATTCCAGCGTAATACTGCTTAAAAAGGCTCTGGATGCTTACGAAACATAGTTTCGTAAGCATCCAGAGCCTTTTTAAATCATTAGAATTTTTCTCTACAATATTTTCGCCACTTTCAGCACCTCGCTTCGGGTTTCGCCAGCAAAGTGCAAATGCAACGTGTATACGCCAGCAGGCAAGCCGGCCGTAGACAAGACCAACTGCCGACTGCCAGCCCCCAACGCTACCGCTGGCACGGCATGTACCTGCCGGCCGAGAGCATCGAAGAGAATAGCCCCAACGGGCTGCGGGCTTGCCAGCATAAAGGAAACCGTGAGGGTCTCACTAAAGGGGTTGGGGTACGCCGTGGTAGTGGCGGTGGGATGCACCTCACGGGCGGCCAGTAGCGCCGTGGGGGCAAAGAACGTACCCCACGACTCAGTGCCTTTGCGGTAAGCAGTTAGCTCGGTGGTGCTTGATGTAACCAACCCTGTAAAGGTTAGTTGGGTGAGGCCAAGGCCAGTGGCGTATTGAGATAGTTCGTAGCTATCAGCAACTGGGTCTGCTATCCCGACGCTATCAATATTCGTGGCCCCACATGCCCCTCGGCGCACTACCGAGTGCTCGAGGCGACCGCCAAAACGAGCGCTATTGCGCGAAGCAGCCGAAGCCAGGTATCCTCTCATGGCTAGCTGTGCTTGTGGCACGTTGGCCGTAAGTTCCGGTAGCTCTGGCGTTTCTCTTATGGCTTGAAAAGTAATAACAGCGTTTGAATAACTGATACTGCCGCTAGAAGGGAGACAGGCCCCGGTAGTTTGGATGCGCTGCCGGCGACGCATGGTGTAGGTAATAGTGTCGCCGGTGCGACTCATCTGCCGCGTTAGCACACTGTCTTGCTGCCAGGTTTGCTTGCAAAGGACTCTGATGGAGTAATCCTTGATAACCCGCTGAAATACATCGCCGGGCTGGTAGTTGTGCACGGCGCGTGCGCCCAATGCCGACGCACCCAGCTGGCGCTCGGGCACAGCCGTGAGCACTAGCTGCCGGCGTAGGTTGCGGCCATTGAGGTAGCTATCGAGCGACGGGCCTTCCAGCAGGCCGTAGGTTTTGGTGAGGTTCAATATCCGTCCATCTGAAAACGTGATGGACACCACCGAGTCGGACACGCCCCCAAGCACTCGGCTCGATACGCCACGGCTCGTCACGCTAGCCGTGAGCCCGGCTATGCCAGTGGCCCAGCTTTGGCCCAGCGGCGCACGGGGCCGCAACGTCAGTGTCCAGCCATTGGCTGCCGCCAGCGTAAATACTGCTCGCGGCTGGCTACGCAGAGTAGCCCCAAATAGGTTGTCGAGCCGCAAGCGCATTGTGCAAGTGATAAAGCCGACCAGCGGAATCTTACCCGCTCGCTTCGTAAAGCGAAACAAGGAATCGGGGGTGCCCACAATGGGCGTGCCCGCTTCCAAACGCAGCACATGCGTAGTATCACCGACGGTAGTCGACTCACTGAACTGGTACGTGAGCCCCGGCCGGAAGGGCTGCCAAGGCTGCTGGGCATAGGCGCACGGGGCGACGAGCAAGCAGGCGGCGGCAACTGATACTAAGTAACTATTTCGCATAAACACCTATAAGAATGTGACAAACGCATGAAAACAAGCGTGCGCTAATATAGAAGCCTTATCCTATAGCAGTCACTGCAAAGAATGGTTTCCTGCCCCTGGCAGGGCTATGC
>CAXUKA010000093.1:0-19026 GCA_964251335.1 uncultured Hymenobacter sp. | reverse complement strand
GTATCGAGCAGAAAATGATACGGACCCTGCCCATTGATACGGGCCGCTACGATAATCAGATTGCGCTGGGTGCTGAACTTGAACTCTGCCCGCCGCGCCCCTGGCCGCGCAAACTCAAACGTTTGGCTGACCTGCGCATGGGCTTGCCGGCTCAGCAGCGCGCCCAGCAGCCCCGGCAAACAGCAGCGAATTACTGCCAGCCATACCGCCCTTTTCATCACCAGGAATACCAGACCAGTCATTGCGTCAGCGCCTCACTACAAGGCCGCTTAAAGCTACAACTGCCAGGGAATTACTTGGGCAACCAAACCTATCTAGCAACCTATATTTCGGGCGATTAATACTCTGCGAAAGGCTGCTCCCAGGGGCCAGCTGGGTCGTAGTGCAGTGCCCCGTGCGCGATGCGCAGCGGGGCCGCCACATTGTTGTGGTAAAGCTGGCCCGTGCCCAGCCCTTGCGCAAAGCCGGCCACGTCGTATTCGCCCGTGAGCTGGGCCACGGCACTCAGGCCGATGTTCGATTCTAAGGCCGAGGTTATCCACCAGCCCAGGCCTTGGGCTTCGGCCAGCGCTATCCAGCGGCGGGTGGCGGCATGGCCGCCCAGCAGCGTGGGCTTCAGCACCACGTACTGCGGTTGCACCTCGGCCAACAGCGCCTCTTGCCGGGCCGGGTCGGTGAGGCCGATTAGCTCTTCATCGAGGGCCACCGCAATGGGCGAATGGCGGCACACAAAGGCCAATTGCTCCCATTTATTGACCCCTATTGGCTGTTCAATGGAGTGGATATCGAAGCGCGCCAGTTGGTCTAGCTTTCGCATGGCTTCGGGCGCGGCCCAGGCGCCGTTGGCATCTACTCGCAGCACTAGCTTATCTGGCCCGGCCTCGGCGCGGATTTCGGCCAGCAACGCCAGCTCGGTGTCAAAATCCAAGCTGCCGATTTTCACTTTCAGGCACGAGTAGCCCGCTGCTAGCTTCTGGCGAATCTGCTCCCGCATAAAGGCAGCATCGCCCATCCACACGAGGCCATTGATGGGAATACCGGCCTGCCCCTGGCTGAAAGCATTGGTATACAGCTGGTGGCGGCCGCCCCGCGCCAAGTCAAGCACTGCCGTTTCGAGGGCAAAGCGCAGGGCTGGCAGTGCAGCACTCACCAACTCAAGCGGCTGAATATCCTCTAGGTATAGAAAGCGTTGCTGATTTACCAGCTGGCACAGCTGCTGCACCTGCGCCTCAAAACCGGCGCCGTAGTCGGGACTGAGACCCGCCAGCGGAGCCGCCTCGCCCCACCCCACACGCCCTGAAACTCGCTGGTCGCGCAGCTCCAGGTAATAAGCTATATGCTCGGTGAGCGCCCCACGCGAGGTGCGAGCCGGGAAGTTGAAGCGCAACGCCCGGCGCTGGTAAGACAAAGTCAGCATCTGACAAAGATGGCAGTCAGAATGGCGTTTCTACCTACACATACGGCCGGACAGCTATGCTATCCGGCCGTATGTGTAGGTAGTAGTCGAAGGCAAGGCGGCGCTAGGCCGTAGGGTCGTTTTTCTTTTTGCCGCGGCGGCTAATCTGCCCGCCTTTGCGGCCAGCTTCGCGGGCTTCTTCGGGCGAGAAACGGTGGCCGCGCCCGCTTTGGTGCGAGGCCCGACCGCCTTCGCTGGCGATGCGGCGCTGCTGCTCGGGCGACATGGCAGCGAAGCCACGGCGGCTTTTTTCGCCAATGCGGTTAGCAGGGCGAAGAGGGCGCTTAGAGTCGGCAGAATTGGCCGGAGTAGAAGGGGTTGACATAGAAAAGGGGGGGAAGAAAAATAGCCGGACAGTTTGTTTTGCCTTAAGGTTGAGTGAAGCTAAACAACTAGAATACAAAGTAGCAAATAAATACCAATTATCCTGTTATAAATACCACTTTATACTTATAAAAATCTGTATAAGTGCCAAAAAGTACAGTGCTTTCACGTATAAATATAATAAACGTAATACTCCGACTGCGTCTTCTACGGACGTGCTAGCCCGGCGGCTATTTGCTTACTTTGATTCTGAGCTAAATTCACCAAATCAATCAACTGTAAATCAGCACGTAAAAAACAGTATGACTTTTTTTACTTTATTTTAGCTTCAGGAATAAATCTGTGATACGACTACTCTGGGCGGCGAGTAGCGTATTAGTTTTCGACTGTACTTATTTTCCGTATTTCTTAACGTATGCCCTCTACGCTTTCACTGCCTGCCAACAATCGGGCGAGCCACGCCCCCGCCACGCACCTCACTCATTATCAGGCCGTCCGTACCCAGTCGGTGGCCATGGTGCAGCCGCTGCTGCCCGAAGACACCGTGGTACAGCCCACCCTCGATGTGAGTCCGCCCAAGTGGCACCTGGCCCATACCACTTGGTTTTGGGAAACCTTCCTGCTCAAGAATTATCTACCCGGCTATGAGGTATTTCACTCCGACTACGCTTTCCTGTTTAATTCCTATTACAACTCGCTCGGCTCGCGCGTAAACCGTGCCGACCGGGGCACCCTTTCGCGCCCGCCACTGACCGATATATACCGCTACCGCACCTATGTAGATGAGCACATGGCTACCCTGCTGGCGCAGCTCAACGAACTACCTGCTTCCGCCACCGAACTAATTGAGCTAGGCTTACACCACGAGCAACAGCACCAAGAATTGCTGGCTACGGATATCAAATATATTCTCAGCACCAACCCCCTGGCACCGGGCTATTTGAGCAAAGAGGAACTACCCGCAACAATTGACTCTTCGCCCTCTAAAGCTGCGTGGCTGCCGGTGCCGGGCGGCATCTATCCCATCGGGCACCAGCACGAGGGCTTTTCCTTTGATAATGAGCTGCCGGTGCATGAGGTGCTGGTAGCGCCCTTCGAGCTGCAAAACCGGCTCGTGACGAATGGTGAGTTCCTGCAATTTATCGAAGCCGGTGGCTATCAGCAGTTTCAATTCTGGCTGGGCGAAGGCTGGGATTTGGCAAACCGCGAGGGCTGGAAAGCACCGCTCTACTGGTCTAAAACGGCCGAGGGCCAGTGGCTGCGCTACGGCCCCACCGGCCTGGAGCCGCTCAACCTGGCCGCGCCTGTGTCGCACATCAGCTTCTACGAGGCCGATGCATACGCGCAGTGGGCCGGCGCTCGCCTGCCCACCGAGGCTGAGTGGGAAACGGCCGCCCGCCATTTCAACGCTACACCGCAGGGCGGCAACTGGCTCGAAACCGGCCACTTCGACCCGCAGCCACTGGCCGCCGATGCTGACCCAACCCGATGTCACCAATTGCTCGGCGACTGTTGGGAGTGGACGTATTCGCCCTACCACCCCTACCCCGGCTACCAGCGTGCCGCCGGCGCGCTCGGCGAGTACAACGGCAAGTTTATGATAAACCAGCTCGTGCTACGCGGCGGCTCGTGCGCCACGCCCGAGAGCCACATTCGCCTCACCTACCGCAATTTCTTCCACGCCGATAAGCGCTGGCAGTTCACCGGCCTGCGGCTGGCGCGGTAAGGTGTAGCTTGGACTCTGCGAGTCCGAACTACTTTGCTAGCCGTAGCCGCACATACAGCCGCCCTTCCGCCTCGCGCAAAGCCAGCGGCGCACCATGCAGCTCGGCAATGCGGTTACTTAGCCACAGCCCCAGGCCCGCCCCGCCGCTGAGTACGTCAGCCTGATAATGGGCAGTAGTCAGGCGGGTGAGGTCGCCGAGTGAGACTTTAATAGCGTTGCTAACTTCGGCGTAGAGGTAGCCGGTAGCTGCTTCCTGGCCTACTGCTACCTCCACGGCCGCGCCGGGCGGCGCGTGGCGCAGGGCATTATCGAGTAGATTGAGCACCACAGTAGTCAGCTTATCGGCATCGGCAGCCACGGTGTAGTCAGCTACGGTTTCATCTATCGTTAGGTGCAACTGCCGGCCAGCTTCTTGGAAGCGCGGCAGCAGCTGGTCAGCGGCAGCCAGCACCAGCCCATCAAGGGCTACGGGGCGGCGCGTGAGTGGCAGCGCATCAGAACGCAAGCGGCTCACCAACAAGAAGTCATCGACCAATCGACCTAGGCGCTGAAGCTCCTGGGCCTGGGCATCAAGCGGGGCGCGCAGGCTGGCGGGCAGCTCGGGCGCTTGGCGCGTCACGGCTAAGCCGGTTTGCAGAATGGCCAGCGGGGTGCGCAGCTCGTGGGCGGCGGCAGCCAGAAAATTATCCTGTAATTCGGCACCAGCTTGCAAGCGGTCGAGCATCCGGTTGAGGGCCTGGGCCAACTCCTGCACTTCGTCGCCGGTGGCGGGCTCGGGCAGGCGCTCAGCATCAGGCGCGGCCCCAATGCGCCGCGCCTGCTGGCTAATGCGCCGTAGCGGGCGCAATACCCACCAGCCTAGCCCGGCCGCCAGTGCAGCGGCTAGGAGTAGGCTACCTATCAGCGCGCCCCACAACCCCAGCCGCACGCGGCGCAAATCGGCGGTGAGCGGGCCGGCCGAATGGGCCAGCCACAATTGTATCTGGGCCGAGCGGCCAGCCTCATCATAGGTGACACGCTCTACTAATACGCTGCGTAGATTATCAGCAGCTTGTGCTTCATTATCAACACTAAATCCTGGCGAGTGAAATAATTCGCGGCTGGGCTGGCCGGTGGCCTGCACCACCACGCGCATTTGCTCGCCGTGGTTGGGCAGCGGCAGCACGGGCAGCGCACCACTGAGGTCGATTTGGTCGAGGAGCTGGTAGGCGCGGGTGCGAAGGCGCTGGTCGTCGCCCTGATGCAGCACCTGGCCTACTTGCCGGTATTGGTAGAGGCCGGCCAGCCCCACCACCAGCCCAAACACGAGGGCAAAGGCCAGCGCCAATTGCCCGCGCAGGCCGCGTAGCGCCTTCATCGGGCGGCGGCCGGGTCGTGCAGCCGGTAGCCGTGGCCGACCACGGTTTCGAGCAGTGGCGGCAGGTTGGGGAAGGCACGGTCGAGCTTACGGCGCAGCTGCGACAGGTGCACTTCTATCACGTTGGAGCCCATGTCAAAATCGACTTCCCACACTTTTTCGGCGATGCGGGTTTTGGTGACTATGCGGTTAGGGTTGCGGAGCAATAATTCGAGCAGGGCAAACTCGCGGTTGGTGAGCGTGAGCACCTGGCCGGCGCGGCTCACGCGGCGATGTACCAGGTCCAACTCTAGGTCGGCGAGGCGCAGCACGGGGGCTTCGGTGGGTGCGGTGCGGCGCTGCAAGGTGCGCAGGCGAGCCAGCAATTCATCAAAGGCAAATGGCTTGCGCAGATAATCAACCGCCCCGGCATCGAGCCCGCGAATGACGTGCTCGGTACCGCCGAGCGCGCTCACGATGATAACGGGCGTATTAATGCCGAACTCGCGCAGGTTGCGCAACACGTCGAGGCCATTTTGGCCGGGCAGCATCAGGTCGAGCAAAATCACGTCGTAGGGCGTGGCGGCGGCCATTTCGAGGCCGGTGGCCCCGTTGTCGGCCCCATCGGCCAGGTGGCCCGCTTGCGCCAGCCCTTGCCGTACAAACTCGGCCAGGCGCGGCTCGTCTTCGATTACTAAAATGCGCATTCGCTGAAAAAGAAAACTACTGACCCGTTTACGTAAGATGATTATAAAACGGAGTCTTAGCTCCTAACAACGTATGTCATGCTGAGCGCAGCGCAGCGGAGTCGAAGCATCTTGGCCGCTTCGTTGCTAGCGTCAAGAGTTAGTACCCCAGCCAAGATGCTTCGACTCCGCTTCGCTGCGCTCAGCATGACAGACGTGGTTGATTAGCAGCTTACCGCACTAAGAACTGCACCCCGTCGAGGGTAATGGTTTGGGCGCGCACTACGCGCACGGGCTTGGCGGCTACTTCGCCGGCTACGGGAGCGCGTAGGGCACCGGTGGCGGCCACGGTGGCCCCTACTTTCAGCTTTTCAGCTAGCTGCTCGGCGGCATTGGGGGGCAGGCGCAGGATGGTGCCATCGTTGATGACTACGGCATTGGTGCGGCCTTTGGGGTCTTGGGCGAGGCGCTGCACGGTGCCGCGCACGGTGGTCGACTCTTCGGTGGGCGGCGTGGTGGGGCGCACAGGCGGGGTATCACGCACGGTTTGGCCGCCGGCCGTGAGGCTCACTAAGTGCAGGGCGGTGCGGCCTTCGGGGTCAGTATCACGGAAGCCCGATACAGTGACCTGGCTACCGGCTTTGGCGGCAGCCATCAGGGCTTGGGCCAGGTGGCGGGGAAAGCGCACCGTTTCGGTGGCGGTGCTGGTTTTGAGGGTGAAGGCGTCGTACACCTGGTCGTCGTTGGCGGCAGTGTAGTCGGTGAGCGTGCCGCTGAAATCGGTCAGGGCCTGCACGCCGCCTTTGGGGGCGCCGGGGCCACCTGGGCGGCCGGGGCCTTCACCGGGACGGCCAGGGCCAGCGCCGGGGCGGGGTGGCTGGGGGCCACCAGCGGGGGGAGGCGGCGGGGTCATAGCCAAGCCAGGGGCAGCGGGTGCGGGGGCCGACTGGCTGGCTTTGCTGCCCTTGGCTTTGTCGGTGGCTTTGGAAGAAGTGGCTTGCTGGGCGTGGGCCAGGGGGCCGGCGAGCAACAGGGCTGCCAGGGCGGCAACGGTGGTGTGCAAGGTGGGGTGCGACATGGGACTTAAGTTGAGTAACGGGCGGCGGTTCGTTCCGCTTTCCTGATTCAAAATTGCCGGACCCACCTTAGGAGCACCTGAAGCCTACATTAATTTTTCTTCAGGCCCGTTTTAGCTGGTTTTTCGAAAGCTGCGGCTTGACTTGTCAGGCTTACCACTTCTTGAAAATGACATACACCGCCGCCACCAGCAGCCCGAACCCGACGGCGTGGTTCCAGCCCAGCTTGTCGGTTTTGAAGATGTACACCGCGCAGAGCGTGAATACGGATAGCGTAATCACCTCCTGAATAACTTTCAGTTGAAAGAGATTGAACGGCCCGCCGTTCTCCTCGAAGCCCAGCCGATTGGCGGGCACTTGAAAAATGTATTCGAACAAAGCCAGGCCCCAGCTCACGAAAATGACGCCGAACAGGCCAAGCTTGGCAAACCAGGCCATTTTCTTGAATAGATGCAGGTGCCCGTACCAGGCAAAGGTCATAAACAGGTTGGAGCAGACGAGGAGGAGTATCGAGTAGACACCGCGCATGAGAAAAGGGTAACAGAGGTAAGATATAGAAAAAGCAATTGGCTAAGCTGCCGCTGGTACGTCATCAGTAGCTTGGCGGGTTTCGGGCATCAGCCACCAGAAGAAGCCCAGCCCAACCGCCGCAATGCCAGCCAGCACCAAAAAAGTAAAATCGTAGCCCTGGCTTTTGGCCAAGTGACCCGCCACCGAATTGCTCAAAAACGCACCGAGGCCCTGGGCCGTGGCAATAGCACCCTGCGCAGCATTGAAACGGCCGGTGCCCTTGGTAAGGTCGGCGATGATGAGCACGCCCACCACCCCGAAAATGCCCGCTCCTAGCCCATCCATGCATTGCACTGCAATGAGCGCCGCCGGGTGGTGGCTAAGCGTATAGAGTACGCCGCGCGCGGCCAGCGCCGCGAAGCCAAACAGAAACAGCGGCTTACGCCCCAGCTTGCCTGCCAGCTTGCCACTAGCTGCCGCCACCACCATAAACACCAACTGAGAGGCCAGCATGTAGCCCGAGGTAAACAGCACCGCCCGCTTGGGGCCCACGCCGCCTGCCAGCAGCTGCGTCACGAGGGGCACCATGGCGGCATTGGCAAAGTGAAAAATGACCGCCGACACCAGAAAAACCAGCACCGCCTTTTGCTGAAGCAAGTCGCGGAAGCACTCCAGTAGTTCTTTCAGGCCCTGCCCGATGCCGCCGCTGGCCGGGGCCGGCTTTGCTGCTTCATCGGCGCAGGTATCGCCTTTGTCGGCCCCCCGCGCCAGGTCGAAGTCAATGTCATCGGCCTTGATGCGGAGCACGCAGAGCACGGCCCCTACCCCAAGCGCCGCAATCAGGTAGAACATCCAGCGCAGGTTGAAGTAATAGCCCGCCGCCCCCAGCGCCAGCGCGGCAAACATGTTGCCCGCCGCGTTGAAGGCCTGGTTGGTACCCTGCGTCTGGTCGAAGCGCGCCCGGCCCACTAGGCCTAGCGCAATGGCCGCCAGGCAGGGCGGAAAAATGGCCCCCGCCACGCCTACCAGCGCCTGCCCGCCCATCACCACGGGTGGGGTAGTGAAAAAAGCCGTGGCCAGCACCGCCGTTACAATCAGCGCGATGCTGGCCAGCAAAAGCGTCCGCTTGGGACGCAGGCGGTCGATGAGTGCGCCGGCGGGCGTTTGGGCCAATACCTGGGCAATGTTGCCGGCCGCTAGGGCGCTGCCAATCTGGCCCGGCCCCCAGCCCGCGTTGGCTTGCAGAAACAGCGCCATGTAGGGGCCCATGCCATTTTGCACGTCGGCCACAAAAAAGTTGAGCGCCCGCAGTGCCCGGATGCTGCCGCGCTTGGGGTCATTGGCCAGGGTAGGCGGGGCATCGGGAGTAGGCATGTAGCAGAGCGTGGCGCTTATGTGATAGGGCCTCAGTACTGCTTTATCCGCCAGCTGGTTGCACCCAGTATCAGGAATAAAGCAGGCCAGTGGCCTCTCCGCGCAAAGCTCCTGGCAACACCTGAAGCCGACCTTAATTCTGCCTTAAGTTTTCTTCAGCTACTTGTAGGCTTGGTGAAGCACCCGCGCTTCAGGTGGTTTCCGGCGAGAGCCATTTTTCCAGGCGCACGGGCTTGTAAGCGGCCATCTCATCGAGCAGGGCCGACACGTTGGCATTCTGCAACACCTGGTTACGGTTTTCGCGGCGCAGGAAGGCTTCGGCACTCATGTGGTCGAGCAAACCCAGCAGTGCGTCGTAGAAGCCCAGCGTGTTGAGCAATCCCACGGGCTTGCCGTGCAGGCCAAGCTGACCCCAGGTCAGCACTTCAAACAGCTCTTCGAGGGTGCCAAAGCCGCCGGGCATGGCCACAAAGCCTTCGGCGAGGTCGGCCATGAGCAGCTTGCGCTGGTGCATGGTTTCGACAACGTGCAGCTCGGTGCAGCCCTTATGCGCCAGCTCTTTATCGGCCAGAAAGCCGGGGATAACGCCGATAACCTTGCCGCCCTCGGCCAGCACGGCATCGGCGATGGTACCCATGAGGCCCACGCAGCCGCCCCCGTACACGAGCGTGAGGCCGCGCCGGGCCAGCTCGCGGCCCATTTCCTGGGCTTGCTCAATATATTCTTGCTTGTTGCCGCTACTGGAGCCGCAGTATACTGCTACGCTTTTCATCGTTGGGTTACTAGTTGTTGGGAAGTAAAAGCGTCATGCTGAGCTTGCCGAAGCATCTCTACCGCACCGTTTAAGTGTTGTTCGGTAGAGCTGCTTCGGCAAGCTCAGCATGACGCTTCTTGTTGCTTTTTGTCCAGGCTGTTACATCCGCTCGGGCACGTCGATGCCGAGCAGGCCAAGGCTGGCTTTGATGGTGTCGGCAGTTTTGGCTGACAGTGCTACGCGGAAGGCTTTTTTCACCGCGTCAGCTTCTTTCAAAATTGGCACTTCGGTGTAGAAGCGATTGTAGCTTTTGGCGACTTCGTAGGCGTACTGCGCTACCACGGCGGGCGACAACGTGCGCGCTGCTTCGGCCACCACACCGGCATAGCCCGCCAGCTGCTGAATGAGGTCCGCTTCGGCGGGATTCAGGCTGTCAAGCTGGCTAAAATCAGCATTGGCCACTACGCCAGTAGCCTCGGCATCGCGCCGGATTTTGGAAATCCGGGCGTAGGAATACTGGATAAACGGCCCCGTATCGCCTTCCAGCCGCACCGACTCGGCGGGGTTGAAGAGCATCCGCTTTTTAGGGTCTACTTTCAGCAGGTAGTACTTGAGCGCGCCCAGGCCCAGCGTGTGGTAGAGCTCGGCCAATTCCTCGTCGCTGAAGCCTTCGGTTTTGCCTTTTTCGAGGGTCGCGGCCTCTGCCGCTTCTTCTACTTCCTTCACCAGCTCGTCGGCATCGACTACGGTGCCTTCGCGGCTTTTCATCTTGCCCGAGGGCAAATCGACCATGCCGTAGCTGAGGTGATGGATGGCGTCGGCGTAGGGTTTGCCCAGCTTTTTGAGCGTGGCTTGCAGCACCTGCATGTGGTAGTTCTGCTCGTCGGCAATGACGTAGATGCTGCTGTCGTAGCCAAAATCCTGGTATTTCAGCTCGGCCGTGCCCAGGTCCTGGGTGATGTAAACGCTCGTGCCGTCGGCGCGGAGCAATAGCTTTTCGTCCAGACCTTCGGCCTGTAAATCAACCCATACCGAGCCGTTTTCTTTTTTGAAGAATACGCCTTTTTGCAGGCCTTCTTCTACCCGCTCTTTGCCCAGCAGGTAGGTACCCGATTCGTAGTAAAACTTGTCGAAATCAACCCCGATATTGGCGTAGGTGGCATTGAAGCCATCGTAGACCCAGCCGTTCATGCGGTGCCAGAGGGCCATTACTTCCTCGTCGCCGGCCTCCCACTTTTGGAGCATCTCCTGGGCTTCGAGCATCAGCGGAGCCTGCTTTTTGGCAACTTCGTTGGTCACGCCTTCGGCTTCGAGCTGCTTGATTTCTTCGCGGTAGTGCTTCTCAAACAGCACGTAGTATTTACCTGCCAGGTGGTCGCCTTTCAGGCCCGCACTTTCGGGCGTGGCTCCTTCGCCAAAGCGCTGGTAGGCAATCATCGACTTGCAGATGTGGATGCCCCTGTCATTCACCAAGTTGGCTTTGGTGACGGTGGCGCCGGTGGCTTTCAGAATCTCGGCTACGCTGTAGCCCAAGAAGTTATTGCGCAAGTGACCCAGGTGCAGGGGCTTGTTGGTGTTAGGCGAGGAGTACTCGACTACCACCTTTTTGGGGCCGTCGAAGGGCACGGGCGTGCCAGCCGGCTGCTGCACTAGCTCAGTGAAGAGCTTCAGCCATTCGGCATCGGCAATTTCGAGGTTCAGGAAGCCCTTCACCACGTTGTAGCCGCGCACGGCGGGGGCGTTGGCGGTCAGCCACTCACCCAGGGCTTGGCCAATTTGCTCAGGGCCTTTGCCGAAGGCTTTGGTGAGCGGAAACGTGACGAGGGTAAAGCTGCCGGCAAAGTCCTTGCGCGTGGGCTGCAACACAAGGCTGGCGGCGGGAATCTCTTGCCCGAATACGGCCTGCGCGGCCGCTTGCAGGGCGGTTTTTAGGTTTTGTTCAAGCTGTTGCACGAGGGCAAAGGTACGGCGGCGACCAAATGACGCGGTAATCGGGCGAGGCCGAGATTGGTTTAGCGCCTGTAACCAGTATGTTAGCGGCAGGTTTCTGCCGACTCATCGGAACGTCAGGCCCCCGGCCCGGCGTTATGCCGGTGGTTCTCCTTGCTATCATAAAAGCTCTATCGCGTGACCTTATTCCGTTCGCTGCTGCCCGCCAAACTACTGCTTTGCATAGCCCTACTGGCTGCACCCGCCTGCAAAAACAACGCTTCTGACCCCACTCCGGCTACGACACCGGCAGTGCTGACAGGCAGCACTTTTATTGGTGAATACAGCGCCGCTACGCTGGCCACCCGCGTGCCGTTGGTGGGTACGCTAGCCCAATTTCCGGTGCGCGTGTACCGCCTTACCTACCTTACCAACAATACTGACGGCCAGCAAACTACCGCCTCGGGCGCGGTGCTGGTGCCAGTGACTACCACCACGCTACCTGTGCTGAGCTACCAGCACGGCACGCTGCTGCCCACCAGCGAAAACCAGGCTCCCTCCTACTACGCCACCAACAGCGATATCTGGTCGGTGGTGTCAGTACTGGCCTCGACGGGCTACGTGGTGTCGGCCCCCGATTATATCGGCTACGGGGCGTCGAAGACCTTGCCTCACCCTTACGAACACGCTGCCTCACTGGCCTCGACCTCAGCCGATATGCTGCGAGCCACCCGCGAGTTTTGCCAACAGCAAAGCATCAGCGTCAACCAGAAAAACTTCTTGCTGGGCTACTCTGAGGGCGGCTACGCCACAATGGCGCTGCACAAATACTTGCAGGAAAAGTACGCTACCACTCTGCCCGTAACGGCCAGCGCGCCCGGCGCGGGCGCCTACCACAAATCAGCTTTTGCGACCTATATCTTGCAAAGCACGCAGCCGCTCAGCTTTTTGAGCACTTACGTATGGGTGCTAGGCACTTACGACCGGATTTACAAGCTTAATCGGCCCTACTCTTTCTATTACCAGTCGCCCTACGACACGCAGCTGCAAGCCAACCCGTTTTCGACGGTGCCTACGCAGCAGAGTCAGCTGTTTGCCAGCGCATTCCGCCAAGCCGTGTTGACTAACTCCGACGCAGCCCTCAACGCCAGCATCACCGACAACGATATCTACGACTGGAAACCGACTGCGCCAATGGCCCTCTTCCACGGCACCGCCGACGACTACGTACCGTTCTTCAACTCGCAGGATGCCTTCAATGCCATGCAGGCACGCGGGGCCACGCAAGTGACGCTGAACCCAATTCAGGGCGGCGACCATTTCACCTCCGCTTCGACATATACGCTGGGGGCGTATTCATTTATTAGTCAGTATAAATAAGTACCGTGGACTCTGCGAGTCCGCGCGTAATACACGTTACAACCACGCCCTCGCGGACTCGCAGAGTCCACGGTACTAGCTACCGGCTCACCACCTCGTCCATGCGCAGCCGCCGCTCTATCGCGGCGGTTGCTTTTTCCAGGATATTGAAGGCATTGTGCGCCATCGTGTTTTCGCAGTCGAGCGTGGGGTTAATCTCGCCCATCTCGAAACACACCACCCGCTCGTTTTCCAGTAAGTCCTGACACAGGTTTTCGCCTTCCGACAGAAATAACCCATCCTCAACCGGCGTGCCGGTGCCTTTGCTGAAGCTCGAATCAAGGCTATCAACATCGAAAGAAATGTACACTAAGTCGCAGAAGCGCAGGTGCTCGTATATCTCGCGGGCTAGTCGGCGAGTGCCTTTTTGCTGAATCTCGGGCAGGCGTATCCATTTGATACCCAGGCGCTCGATGAGGGCATCTTCTTCGGCTTCGGTGTCGCGCACGGCCACGTACACCAAGTGCTCGGGGCGCAGCTTGGGGCCGGGCTCGCTCAGGTTTTGGAGCCGCCGCCAGAAAAACTCGGTGTCGGCATCGGTCTGGTTGCGCTGGCACGCCAGGTTATCCTCACCCAGCGCGGCGGCCAGGGGCATGCCGTGCACGTTGCCGCTGGGCGTGGTATAGGGCGAGTGAATGTCGGCGTGAGCATCTATCCAGATGACGCCCAGGGTTTTATTCGGGTATGCGGCCTTGATACCGGCGATAGTCGCATTAGCGCTGCTATGGTCGCCGCTCAGCACCAGCGGAAACTCGCCGAAGCGCAGCGTCTGCTCTACGGCGCTGGCCACGCCTTTTTGCACGGTATAGATGGCGTCGATGTGCCGGGCGTGCGGAAACGGGTTTTTATCGAATAAAACGTAGTTCAAATCGGGCACTGTGACCGAGTTGTAACGTCGGAAATAATCAGAGCCTTTATTGAGGCAGGCCACGCGCAGGGCATCGATGCCCAGGCTGGAACCACGGGTGCCAGCCCCCAGTTCGGAGCGGACTTCCAGGATTTTAATGCGTTTCATGGGGTGGGAAGAAAGGTAACATGGCGGAAATGCATCGAACCGCCCGCACCCGAACGTGCTGGCGAGCGCTGCCTTGCGGCGCTAATGCGCCGTAGCCATGTCGCTTTCTGCCCCTGCGGGCCGATGCGCGAAGCCGGACTGTTTCCGGCCCCCGGCGGTACTTTTGAACCGCCCGCCGTAAAGGTCGGCATTTCCCGCTGTTTTTTCGCCTCGATGGATACCTACCAGGACCTCATTACCCAAACTTTCGACTTCCCGAACGCCGATTTTCAGGTGCGCGACAACGAGCTATTTTTCCACGACATCGACCTGATGGCGCTGGTGGAAAAGCACGGCACCCCGCTGCGGCTCACGTACTTGCCAAAAATCAGCTCCCAGATTCAGCGGGCCAAGAAGTGGTTTGCCGATAGCATTGCCAGCACTGGCTACACCGGCTCGTATTCCTACGCTTACTGCACCAAGTCGTCGCACTTCCGCTTCGTGCTCGATGAGGCCTTGAAGAACGACGTGCACCTCGAAACTTCGTCGTGGTTCGATATCAGCATCATCCGCTCGCTGTTCGAGCAGGGCAAGTTTGGCAAGGATAAGTACATCATTTGCAATGGGTTCAAGACCGAAGATTACAAGCGCGAAATTTCAGCGCTACTCAACGATGGCTTCGTCAACTGCCTACCTATCCTCGACTCGCCCAACGAGGTTGAGTACTACCACGAGCATGTGCAGGAAGGCAAAAACGTAAAACTCGGCCTGCGCCTAGCCTCCGACGAAGAGCCGCGCTTCCAATTCTACACCTCGCGCCTGGGTATTCGCTACGCCGATGCGGTGCCGCTCTACGAGCAGCGCATCAAGGAAGACCCGCGCTTCGAGCTCACCATGCTGCATTATTTCATCAGCAGCGGCATCAAGGATACGTCTTATTACTGGACCGAGCTTTCGCGCTTTATTCACAAATACTGCGAGCTGCGTAAAATCTGCCCTACGCTCACGACCATCGATATTGGCGGTGGCCTTCCCATCCAGACGTCGATTCAGCAGGAATTTGACTATCCGTATATGGTGGCCGAGATTCTGCGCACCATTCAGCGCATTTGCGCCGAGGAAGGCGTGCCCGAGCCGAATATTTTCACCGAGTTTGGCATTTTCACGGTGGGCGAAAGTGGCGCGACCATCTATTCAATTCTCGACGAAAAGCTTCAGAACGACAAGGAGCTTTGGTACATGATTGACGGCTCGTTCATCACCAACCTACCCGATACCTGGGCTTTGAACCAACGTTTCATAATGCTGGCCCTCAACGGCTGGAGCCGCCCCTACCGCAAAATCCAGCTCGGCGGCCTCACTTGCGACTCGCAGGACTACTACAACTCAGAGAAGCATATTTACCAAACTTTCCTGCCGCAGCTACAGCCCGCCCGCAACCAGCCTGCCACCAACCAGCCGCTCTACGTGGGCTTTTTCCACACCGGCGCGTACCAGGAAAGCCTCTCCGGCTACGGTGGCCTCAAGCACTGCCTCATCCCCGCACCCAAGCACGTTATCTTGGACCGCGCCGCCGATGGCACGCTCACCGATACCGTTTTTGCGCCTAAGCAAACGGCTGAAAGCATGCTGAAGATTCTTGGATATAGTGAATAGAATGGCTTGGCGTTAGGAACTTAAATAGCCCGAAAAGTACTATTTCAATAAATAGCATTTTTTCTGCTTAACACCTCACCTAACTTGCCTTTCAGCCCCTTATCTTTGAACCATCAATCAACTAATCAATAATTCTTAGCCTTATGAAAAAGCTTCTTATTCTCGCCTTCGGTGCCGCTACCCTCAGCCTCGGTTCGTGCAGCCGCAGCACTTGCCCCGCCTACACCTCGGCCAAAGCTGCTTCGGCCCCGGTTACGGCTAGCACGGCTACTTCGGTGGTAAGCCAATAGCTCAGCGAATTACTTAGTTATAAAAAACGCCCGATTGGCTGATGCCAGTCGGGCGTTTTTGTGCCTAAAATGTTTCAACGCCCTATGGAACAATGAGATGCAGCGCGCGTACCCTTTGCTTTATTGCCTTAACTAGTATAGCTTGGCCTACTTTCTCACACGCTCAGCAAATGCCTAAACGCTCACTGAACGAATTGATTAACAAGCAAGAGCCAGGCTGGGATTTAGTAAACGACTGGATTAAGCAAGCGAAAAACAAAGTTCAGATACTGCCCAAGACACCAGCCCGTGCCGATAGTGCCTTGCTGGCTGCCCAAGTCACCACCCGGTCACCGATGGGGGCTATTATTTATGAAACCGGTGGCATTCTGGTAGATAATGGCTGGTTACGCATTTTGGGCTCGGGTAGCCCAGAGCTAGACCGTGACTTGATGGGTTGGAACAAAGGCAAGCAACAAGGCTTTTTGCTGGTCGCGGATGATATACTTGGTGGGTTTTACGCCATCAATGGCGGTGCCTTTGGTCAGGAATCAGTGGGCAAAATATTTTATTTCGCTCCTGAAAGTCTGCATTGGCAAGCGCTTGACAAAACGTATTCCGACTTTCTTGTTTTTTGCTTTTCGGGTAATCTCGCCGACTATTACCACGCTGTGCGTTGGAAAGGTTGGGAGCAGGAAATACAGGCTCTAACCGGTAATCAAGGCTTGGCTTGCTACCCTTTTCTATTTACCAAAGAAGGTAAAAATGTAGCCAAAGACAAACGCGGTGTAGTGTCAATTTCGGAGTTATGGGGCTTCGGCCAGGATATGCAGCGCCAGTTGGATGGCACCCACTAACCTTATGCGAGGGCTACAATCCTCTCCGCCGATAGCTCCGAAAAATCCTGAATAATCAAGTCGGCCAAGTGCAAATCCTGCCCCGCTGAGTGCGGGCTGGCGTAGCCCACGCAGAAGATGCCGGCTGCTTTAGCCGCTGCCACACCATTGGCTGAGTCTTCAATCACGATGCACTCCGTAACAGGTGTTTCGGACACCTCAGCGGCGTGGATGAAAATGGCCGGATTAGGCTTCGAGTCCGCGAAATCTTCGCCGCTGACGAGGTGCGTGAAGTACGGGGCCAGCCCGAAGCGATTGAATACCCGTGCAATAGTGGCTTTGGAGGCTGAGGACGCTAGCACTAATTGCACGCCGTGCTGGTGCAGGTCTTCTATGAGCGAGCGCACGACGGGCAGCAGGTCGAGGCTGGGGTCAGTGTCGAAGCGTTCGTTGAAAATCTCGCGCTTGCGCCGAATTAAGTCTTCTACTTCGGGTGCGAGCTGGTATTTCTGGCGCAGGTGCTGAAATACGTTGCGCGTCGATTTGCCCAGGAAAGTGGCGTATTCCTCTTCCGAAACCGGGATGCCCAGCTCGCCAAACTGCGTGAAAAAGGCGTAGTGATGGACGGGTTCGGTGTCGATAATGACGCCATCCATGTCAAAAATTACGGTACGAATCATGCGCGCGGGTTATTCGGGAGCGGGTTCTTCCCCGCCTTTATTGTTGAGCTGCTCTAGCAGGTCGTCAGCGCTGATGCTGTCCACGGCTTCGGAGCGGCGGCGACGCGGCTCGTACTCGGTGTAGCACACGTATTTACGCTTGAGCGTGGTGGGCGCTTTGGGGAAAGCGCCGTAGTCGTAGTTCAGCTTTTTATCCTGGTAGATTTTCTCCATGTAGCGGCCGAAGATGGGCAGCGCCATGCGGCCCCCCTCGCCCTGCTGCGAGCGCAGGAAGTGAATACTACGGTCTTCGCCACCCACCCAAACACCTGATACCAAGTCTTTTGTCAAGCCCATATACCAGCCGTCAGAGTAATTAGAAGTAGTGCCGGTTTTACCACCAATCTGGTTGTCTTTGTGCCAAAGTTCGGGAAAGTCCCAGAGGGCTTGCGAAGTGCCACCGGGCTCTTCCATACCGCCGCGCAGCATGTAGGTCATCAGCCAGGCCGTTTCGGGCGAAATAGCGCGGCGCTGCACGGGGTCGAACTGCTTCAAGACGTTGCCGTTGCGGTCCTCAATGCGGGTAATGAGGCGCGGTGTCGAGCGGAAGCCGCTGTTCATAAACGTTGAGTAGGCGTCTACCATTTCGTACACGCTCACGTCGCCGGCCGAGCCCAGACCGATGCTCGGCACCGACAGCAACGGGCTGACAATACCCACTTTATGCGCGTACTGCGCCACTTTGTCCCACCCTACTTTCTCGGTGAGCTGGGCCGTGACCGAGTTGACCGAGCGCGCCATGGCGTGGCGCAACGTCATATTGATGCCGGTGTATTCGCGGGTCACGTTGGCGGGCTGCCACTCCATGGGCTTGCCGTTTTCGATGTAGTTGATGGTCACGCGCTCGTCGCGGATGCGGTCGCAGGGCGAGTATCCGTTGTCGAGGGCCGTGAGGTACACGAAGGGCTTGAACGTGGAGCCGGCCTGACGCTTGCCCTGCCGCACGTGGTCGTACTGGAAAAAGCGGTAATCCAAGCCGCCCACCCAAGCCTTGATGGAGCCAGTGTAGGGGTCCATCGTCATCATGCCGGCTTGCAGAAAGTGCTTGTAATAAGCCAGCGAATCGAGCGGCGACATCACGAGCGTGGTGTCGTGGTCGGTTTTTTTCCAGGTAAACACCTTCATCGGGCGCTTGGCATTCAGGGCCGAGTCGAGGCGGGCGGGCTGGCCTTTGTAGCGCATAGCCAACGACTTATACGACTCAGTGCGCTTCATCTGGGTGGCGATGAAATCGGGGATTTCGTTGCCATCCTCGTCTACCCAGGGGTTGGTGCGCTGGTTGCGCCAGAAGTTGTCGAAGGTTTGCTGCAACGACTTCATGTGCTTATCCACGGCCTCTTCGGCGTGCTCCTGCATGCGCGAGTCGATGGTGGTATACACCTTCAGGCCGTCGCGGTAGAGGTCGTAGCCGTTGTCCTCGCACCACTTATTGGCAGCTTGGCTGATAGCGCCCCGGAAGTACGTATCGGGGCCATCGACGTGCTTTTCAATCTGGTAATCAAGCACAATGGGCTCGGCCTGCATAGCTTTTACCTCGGCGGGCTTGAGGTAGCCGGCCTGGCCCAGGCGCTGAAGCACCACATTGCGGCGCTTGGTGGCCGCCACCGGGTGAAACTTCGGGTTGAAGGCCGTGGGGTTATTCAACACCCCGATGAGCACGGCCGCCTGCTCGGGCGTGAGGCTGTCGGGGGTGGTGCTGAAGAAGGTTTTGGCCGCCACCTTGATACCGAAGGCGTTGGAACCGTATTCTACGGTGTTCAGGTACATCCGCAGAATTTCCTCCTTGGTATAGCGGCGCTCCAGCTCCACAGCGGTTATCCATTCCTTGGTTTTAGCCACCAATACACCGATGCCGGGCACGTGGCTGAGGCCGCCCCGGTTTTCGCCGCGCCGGGTTTTATACAGGTTCTTCGCTAGCTGCTGGCTGATTGTGGAGCCGCCGCGTTTATCACCTTTCAGGCC
>CAXUKA010000092.1:0-19190 GCA_964251335.1 uncultured Hymenobacter sp. | reverse complement strand
GGGCAATGCACTCGGCCCCAAGCCGCAGCGTAATTCCTTCATTGGTAAGAATTTCGGCTACAGCCGTTGCCACGTCTTCATCGTCGTGCGGCAGCAGGCGCGAGTTGCGTTCCACGATGGTTACCTCCGAGCCCAGCCGCCGAAACAGCTGCGCAAACTCCAGCCCCACGGCCCCCGCGCCCACGATAATGAGGTGCGTCGGCAGCTCTTCCAAAGCCAGGATAGTGCTGCTGGTGAAGTACGGCACCTGGTCGATGCCAGGCAGCGGTGGCTTGGCCGGCCGGCCGCCTACATTCAAAAAAATATGCTTGGCTTCGAGTACATCGTCGCCCACTTGCATAGCCGTGGGCGACACAAGCCGGGCCGTGCCCGTGAACACCGTGCAGCCGGGCATCTGCCGCAGCCACTTTTCCAGGCCATCGCGCGAGGCCGCCACAATGGTGTCTTTGCGGGCCTTGACCTTGGCCAAATCTACGGTAAACGCTGGTGCAGCGCCCAACCCGTAGCTCGCGGCTTGGCGCATAGTATGCGCAGCCTTGGCGCTGGCAATTAGAGCTTTGGTGGGCGTGCAGCCGGTGTTCACGCAGGTGCCGCCGAAGTCTTGGCGCTCTACAAAACCCACTTTCCAGCCGGCCGCTGTGAGCCGGCCCGCCAGCGACGGCCCCGCTTGGCCCGCCCCAATAATCAGTGCATCAAAAGAGTGATTCATACCGAACAAGGGGTTAGTGCCCAATGCAAAAAGTTTCCAGGGCCAGCCGGCGCGGCCACCCTGGAAACCGAAAAGTAAGCCGCAAGTTGGCCGCCGCTACACCGCGCTGCGGTAGATGCCGCCATCCACGCGCAAAGCCGCGCCATTAATGGCCCCGGCCAGGCCGCTGCACACAAACACCGCAAAATCAGCAATTTCCTGCGGCCGAATGAGCCGGGCGATGATGGACGTGGGCCGGTTTTCGGCCATGAAGCGGCGCTCGCCCTCGGCAAAGTCGTCGTCGGGAAATACCTTCTTCACCAGCTCCTGCACGCCCGGCGTGAGCGTCGAGCCGGGCAGCAGCGAATTGACCGTGACGTTGGTGCCGTGGGTGCGCTCGGCAAGGCTGCGCGAAATGGACAGCTGCATCATTTTGGTGGCGCTGTAGGGGGCCATGTCGGCGGCGGCCGTCAGGGCTGCTTCGCTGGAAATGAACAGCACGCGGCCCGTATTACGCGCAATCATGCCCGGCAGGTAGTGGCGCGACAGCCGCACACCGCTCTGGATATTCACGTCGAACATGCGCTGCCAGTCAGCATCTTCGAGCGCAAATACGTCGTGGTTTTCGTAGATGCCGAGGTTGTTCACCAGCACATCCACGTTGGGGTATTGGGCGATGGTCTGGGCACCGCCTTCAGGCGTGCCGTTGTCGGCGGCGAGGGGCAGCAGCCGGGCCTCGGGCAGCTCCTGGCGCAGCTGGGCAATGGCGTCGGTCACGCTTTTTTCGGTGCGCCCATTGATGATGACTTTTGCGCCCTCGCGGGCAAAGGAACGGGCAATTTCTAAGCCGATGCCGCCCGTGGAGGCAGTGATGAGAACGGTTTTATCAGTGAGTTTTAAGTCCATGTAGAAGGTTGAATGAAGTAATAGACCGTCAGTCATACTGCGCTGCGCGCTGCCTAACGGTCAATGTGCAGGCTTAAACAAACAAGGCACAGAAAGGGCCGGGCCGACTCGCGGACTGAAAATCCGCGCTGCTGTGCGCTACGGCACGATAAACTGCTCCCGGCCGGGCAATTTCTCAGCTAGTTCAGCCCCAATCCCAAAATTCCCCGCTAGCAGCGCTTGCGGATTTCCCGCCAGCCACGCGCTCAAATCAATAGCTTCGTAATGCCCGCTATTGAAGCCCAGCAAAATGCGGCATACCTCCGAGCCCGTGTTCTTGATATAATGGCCCGCGCCCATCGGCGCGTAGCCCACATCGCCGGCTTCAAACTGCTCGGTAACGGCTTGGCCTTGTGCCAGAAACACCGTCATTTCGGCCGTGCCCGCCAGGTAATATTGCCACTCGTCGGCATTGGGGTGCCAGTGCATTTCGCGCAGTGCGCCCGGCTGAATCTCCAAAATAGAGCCCGTGATGGTAGTGCTAATTGGAAACTCGGCTGCCGTGACCACCCGCTGCGTGCCGCCGCCCGGTGCCCGCCGGGGCTGCTGCGCCGCCAGCGGGTAGCGGTGCCGGGTGGTCAGCTCGGCCGTGGGCCGGGCAGCCCCAATGCGCGACCGGTCGTCGGGCACGGCTCCTTGGGCAAAATAGACTTCTTGCTTCGGCAGCTGGTCAACTTCGGTTAGCGACAGCCCCAGGTTTTGGGCCGCGACTTCGGGAGGCACGTGGGCGATGAAATCGGTAATGCTAAAGGTGTGGTCTTCCGAGAAATCACCGTTATCAAAAATGAGAATGAAGTGGCACTCGCCCGGTCCCACGCCCTGAATGGAGTGCCCGTAGCCCTTCGGGAAATACCAGCTATCGCCCGGCCCAAAATCGTCGAGGTACGTGCTGCCATCGGGGTGGATGATGGTGGTGCGGCAGTGCCCCGCCACCACGTAGGCCCACTCAGCGGCGTTGGCGTGCCAGTGTAGCTCGCGCATGCCGCCAGGGGCCAGCCGCATCGACACCCCCGCCAGCCCCACCGAGGCCGGAAACTCGCGCACCGAAGCGCCCCGCGTGCTGCCCCCAGGGCCAAGCTTAGGCACTTGCTTTTCTAGCTGATAACGAAACTGTAACGGGCCTGCTGCCATGGGAAAAGGGCGAATAGTGAGAAGAAATATCTTCAGTCATGTTGAGCTTGTCGAAGTACCTCTACCGCTTCGTTTTGAGTTGTTGCAACGAAGCGGCAGAGGTACTTTGACAAGCTCAGCATGACCCGAAAAGCGAATAATTAAGCAGCCTTTACTTCAGCCAGCCAGCATCTTACCCAGCCAGCGCCAGCCCCGCGTGCTGCTGCCGGGCCTGGGCTTTAAAGCTGGAAAAACTCACCCCGTGGCAGCGCTTGAAAAGCTTGCTGAAATGCGCCACATCCTCAAATCCCAGCTGGTAGGCAATTTCCTTGAGTGGGGCATCGTGAGCGGCGGCCAGGCGCTGAGCTTCCAGCATAATGCGCTGCCTGATGTGGTCGCTGGCCGGGCGGCCCGTTTCGCGCTTAATGCTTACACTGAGGTGATTGGGCGTTACGCAGAGCTGGTCGGCATAGGCCGTTACCGATTTCCACTCCGTGTAATACTGCTCCAGCAGCTGCCGGAAACGCAGGAACAACCCCGGCCGCGCCGGGGCCGCCTCGCCCGGAAACTGCTGCCGCCGCAGGCTAGTGCAGCGCAGCAGCAGCGTGTGCAGGTAGGCCCGTAGCAGCGCCTCGCGCAACAGCGTGTCGCTATCGGCCTGCTGCTGAATACTGGCTAGCAAAAACGCGATTTCGGCCGCTGGCCCGGCCGCCAGCAGCAGCGGCTCGCCGGCCGGTACCTCATGAAATAAACTGAGCAGCGGCGCACTGGCTGCCCCGGCCGCGTACAGCAGGTCGTCGGTAAAGCGCAGCACCTGGCCCTGGGCGCGGGCCGACACCTGGGTTAGCACCTGCGCCAGTTCGCCCGGCCCGCCAAAATACAAGGCGCTGAGGCCGGGTGCTGCGGGCGATATGTGGGGTGCCACACCCACATCGGCCACCAGCACCACCGAGTAGTAGGGCAGCGACGCCGCTAGCGGCAGCTGCGCCCGCAGGTGCGCCAGCGGCAGCACTTCCAGCAAGCCGGCCTGTGTTGGATGGCTATTTTCAGCAAAGTGCATATGCCGGGGCGGGGGAAGAAGTGGAAGCCGTAGCCAACTGGCGGCGGTATTCGGTGGGGGTGAGGTGGTAGCGCTTCTTGAACAGCTTATTCAAATGGCATACATCGACAAAACCCAGCTCGTCAGCTATTTGGGAGATGGTGAGCGTACTCAATTCTAGCTGAGCCTCGGCCAGCCAAAGGCGGTAGCGCACAATGTATTGGCGCAGCGACTCGCCCGTTTCCTGCCGGAAAAGCTCGCTCAAGTGGCTGGGCGAATACGCAAACGCGCTCGCCAACTCCTCGATGCGCAGGCGGCCGGGCTCGGCAATGTGGTGGCGGATGTAGGTCAGCAATCGCTGCACCACGCTGGCCGCGTAAGACGGCGGCCCCACCCGCCCGGCCAGCGGCTGCGCCGCCAGCTGCCGGCCCACAAAACTGAGCACGGCCCCCATCAGCGAAGCGGCCAGCGCCTCGTGGCCGGGTTGCCGGCTGCCGTACTCCGCAAATAGGATGGCGAGCAGGGCATTGAGCTGCGGCTCGTCGGCTCCTGGCGCAAGGCAGCCGGCGCGGCCCAGCGCCATGTGCCGCGCCACGTCGCGCAACTGCTGCCAGGCCCCGGCGTGCGCTCCGGTGGCGGTCAGGCTCGCCAGGTAGTCGTCGGTGAAGCAGAGCTGGCCAAAGCGCGTGGGCTGGTCGATGGCGAAGTGGTAGCTATCGGCCGGGCCGAGTAGCAGCAGTGTGCCCGGCTGGTAGCGGATATGCTGGTTCTGAATAAGATAGCTGCCGGTGCCTTGGCGAATACTTACCAGCGCAAAATGGTCGCGCAGGGGCTGCGGCATATCCCAGGCGGCTCCCTCTACTGTCGCTACTACCAGGGGCTCGTGTTGAATTGGACACTTCATCGGGCGGTATCAGAATAGGTAAGGCAGAAAAACAGATGCCCCGAGTAAGTTGCCAACCAAGTGCCAGTACTGATTTTGGAGTGTGCGATAGCGTCGTTTTTAATGAATAATTTATTGTATTATAATGGCTTAAAATTGTTGTCTAGCTTTTCTTTAGTGGCACGACTGCCCCCAACATAGTGGACCCTCCATTATATTGGAGGTTACTGTTGGGGCCAACTCTGGCGGTGGTTGTCTGTTGCCTAGCCGCTAACCTCGACCTTCCATACTTTACCTGGCATCTGCATGACGCTCCCTTCTTCTGAACTTGCCACGGCGGCCACGGCGCTCATTGTTGAGGATGAGTTTTTGATTGCCAATGACTTGCGTCGGATTCTTATTAAGGCCGGCTACGAGGTGCTTGGCCTGGCCGAGTCGGGGGCCGAGGCGCGGGCGCTGGTGGCGCAGGCCGTGCCCGCCATCGTGCTGCTCGATGTTTTTCTGAAGGGTACTGAAACCGGCATCGACCTGGCGCACTGGCTAAGCGAGCAGAATATCCCATTCGTCTTTCTGTCGGCCAACCTGACGGACAACGTCTTAGCGGCCGCCAAAGTCACGCAAGCTTTAGGCTTTCTCAACAAGCCCTTTCGCGAGAAAGACGTGCTTACGACCCTCGAAATAGCGCGCTATCGCCACGCCCACAGCGAGGAAGCCAAGCTGCGGCAGCAGCGCGACATTCAGATGGCCGTCAACAACGCCATCGTGACCGTGCACGACCGCGACCAGCTCTGCCTGGCCATTGCGGCTCAGATTGATAAGCTAGCCCCTTTCGCGCTGCTCAACCTGCGCATGGGGCTGCCCGAGGAGCAGTCGTTTTACTGGGTGATGCTGCGCAAGACCGCACTCGGCAACTTCGAGCGGGTGCACCTGCCGGGCTTGCTGGGCCGCGATTCGCCCCCCGAGCTGCTGGCCAAGCTTACGCAGGAAGACCCCGACCAACTGGGCGAGCGGCCGGGCCTGTTTGTGGGCGCGGCGTTTGAGGAATTGTGCCAACACTACCTCACGGCGCAGGCCAGCCGCGAGGCGTTTGGGGTGCGGGCGATGGCCGTGTTCCCGGTGCTGCTCAAGCAGCGCTCGTTTACCAGTATTCAGCTGGCTAGCACTGCTGCGGAAGGATTTTCGCCAGCTGATTATGAGGCTATTAATTCCATTGTTCCGCAGATTGCGCTGGCTCTGGATAACCTGCTGGCCTGCGAAGAAGTGGATGCTCGCCGCCGCCTCAAAACCGCCGAATTAGCGATAGTCGGGGCCTTTCGCAACGGCCGCAACCTAGCCGAAATCGCGCCTTTGGTGGCGGCGGCCATTCACCGGTTGTTACCCCTCGACTTGCTGACCTTCTGCCAAGTAGGGCGGGTGCTGAGCACGGCGCAGGAAGACACCGGCGTGTACCGCCAAGGCACGGATTTTCGGCTGTTGCCCCGCGAGCAACTAGTAGACCTCACTGACGACCAAGCCTATCAGCAGTGGCAGCAGGCCCTCGCCGACCTAGCGCCTTTGCTGCAACAGCCCACTCTGAACGTGGGCGAAGCCGGCCACGTTGTGCGAGCGCACAACCTTGTAGCCCAGCGCTATAGCACTTGGCTGGGTGGCCTGCACTCGTCGATGTACGTGCCCATTTTCATTCAGGGGCAGCCGCAGGCGGCCCTGGTAGTGGCCAGCAAGGCGGCGTATGCCTATACCGAAAAAGACCTGCGCCTGCTGCAAGACCTGAGCCGTCCGCTCGGCTTGGCCCTGGAAAACCTGCTGGCCTTCGAGCGCATCAAAACGCTGAGCGAGCAGCTGGAGCAGGAAAAAATCTACCTCACCGAAGAACTCAAAACCAGCCACAACTTCGAGGAAATTATCGGCACCGGTCCGGTGATGCAGGCGCTGTTCAAAAGCATTGCCCTGGTAGCGCCCACCGATTACACGGTGCTGATAACCGGCGAAACCGGCACCGGCAAGGAGCTGGTGGCCCGCGCCATCCACAATGTATCGAAGCGCGCCAGTCGCACCATGATAAAGGTGAACTGCGCCGCCCTCCCGCCCCAGCTTATTGAAAGCGAGCTGTTTGGGCACGAAAAAGGCAGCTTTACCGGGGCTACCGACAAGCGCTTGGGTAAGTTTGAGCTGGCCCAGGGCAGCACGATTTTTCTGGACGAAATCGGCGAGCTGCCGCTGGAATTGCAGGCTAAGCTGCTGCGCGTGTTGCAGGAAAAGGAAATCGAGCGCATTGGTGGCCGGGGCACCATCGTGGTCGACGTGCGCATCATCGCGGCCACCAACCGCGACTTGCAGCAGGAGGTGGCGGCCGGGCGCTTCCGCGCCGACCTCTACTACCGGCTCAACGTTTTCCCGCTGGTGGTGCCCCCGCTGCGCGAACGGCCGGAGGATATTGTGCCCCTGGCCCTGCACTTTTTGCCCCGAATCGGCAAGAAGCTCGGCAAGCCGCTCACGGGCATCGCCACCGCCTCGGTGCAGCAGATGCAGCACTACGCCTGGCCCGGCAATATCCGCGAGCTGGAACATGTGCTGGAGCGGGCGGCCATCCTCTCGTATTCGCCCACACTGGCCTTGGCCGAAACGCTGGGCCCAGCCCTGGCCGCCAGCGCCATACCCGTCGAAACCAATGCCGTCCGGCCCTTACAGGTGTCGATGCGCGAAGCCATTCTGGCGGCGCTGGCGCAGTCGGGTAATAGAGTGCGGGGCAGTGGTGGCGCAGCCGAACTACTTAATATTAAGGCGACTACGCTGGAGGCGCGAATGAAGAAGCTGGGGGTGAGTGTGGCGCGCTAGGGAATTAACCCCACCCCCGGCCCCTCCCCTCCGGGAGAGGGGAGCCTGACGACTACTTACGTGTGCTAAAGTTCGGTTGCGGTTGGATTCCCTCTCCCAGAGGGGAGGGGTCGGGGGTGGGGTTAACATGTTATGTGAGAGCCATTTCCATTCGCACTGGCTTGCGCGCCACCTCAAATTGCAGCGTAATCTGCACCCCCGGCCCGGCCGACGCAATAGCCAGCGCCCCATTAATCTGCTTGCTAAGGCCCGTTATCATCGTTAGGCCCAGCGACTGGCTGCGGGCGGCATCGAAGCCGGCAGGCAGGCCCACGCCATCGTCGGCGACGCGCAGCTCGTAGCGGTGCGCCCCAACGGGCTGCAAGCTGATGGTGAGCGCGCCCGCGCGGCCCGGTGGGAACGCGTGCTTGAGGGCATTGGTAATAGCCTCGTTGATGATAAGACCGAGGGGAGTGGCCAGGGCCACATCCAGCTCTACGGGAGCCACGTCGAGCTGCTCGCGCACCGTGCCGAGGCAGTCGAACGACTCTAGCAGATGCTCGGTAATTTCCTGGATGTACTCCTGCATATTCACCAAAGCCAGACTATCAGATTGGTACAGCTTCTGGTGCACGAGGGCCATCGCCTGTACCCGGTTCTGGCTTTCGCGCAGGGCGGCCAGGGCGGCGGGGTCGCGCAGGTAGTCGGCTTGGGTATTGAGTAGGCTGCTGACTACCTGAAGATTATTCTTCACGCGGTGGTGAATTTCTTTCAGCATCCAGTCCTTTTCGTGCAGCAGCTCTTCCTTTTCTTCCAGCAGGTTTTCTTTCTCGTCCAGCAGGTGTTGCTTGTCGTTTACCAGTAGTTCGAGTACCTCGTTTTTATGGTGAATTTCCTGCTGCTGCGCTTGTAGCAACTGAGTGGTGCGCTGCTTGAGGCGGTAGCGATTGTAGCCCAGCACGAGCACGAGGGCTAGTAGCAGGGCAGCCACAATCACCGCATTGCGCTGCGCTTGCTGCTGTTGCAGGCGGGCCATCTGCACCTGGTTTTGCTTGGTGAGCAAGGCAATGTTTTGCTCTTTCTTTTTGGTGGCGTATTGAATTTGCAGCATAGCCAGCTGCTTGTGTTTCTTCTCGTTAAAGATAGAATCGGTCAGTAGCTTATACTGCTGGTAATGTGCGATGGCTGCCGGAAACCGGCCCTGGGCCGAGTCAGCTTTGAACAGGAGGCGGTGCAGCTCAGCCGTATTCAGCACGCCACCTAGGTGCTGGCTCAATGCCAAGGCTTGCTGCAAATACGCGCTGGCCTCGCGGTAGCGACCGGTCAGTACGTAAAGCTTGCCGATGCTATGGTAGCTACTCAGCTTTTCCCAGTCCTCCGCTTTGCCGGTGGCCAGATAAGCCAGCATCTGCGCATAATACCGCTCGCTGAGCGCATAATGGCCCAGCCGCGCGTGCAGCCCGCCCAGATAATAGGCGATGCACCTGGTTACCTGAGGCGGCCCGCTCACATAGGCCTGCGTGGCCTGCGTAAAAAAACGGATGGCCTCCGGGCCTTTACCCTGCGCCAGCAAAATGAACCCGATAGCCCCGGCTGAATTCACCGCCTGTAGTACCTCGTGGTTCCGCCGGGAGTTATTCAGCGCTTTTTGAAAATACTGCCTCGCTTCCGAATATTGCTTCAGCTCGAAGGCGATGGCGGCCAGCCGCTCATAAAAGCGAGCAATACTGCTGGTATCCGCCGTTGCTTGCACGCCCTCCAGTGCGACCAGGCTGTAGCTTAGCGCTTCTTTAAGGTCGTTCAGATGCCGGTAGCAGCTCGCAAGTAGGTCGTAGGTATAGTACAGCTCGCGGTGCCCCGCGCGGCGATAAATGGCCAGCACTTCCAGCAGCTCAGGAATGGCCTGCTCGGGGTGGCCCTGCACTTGGTGCATGTCGGCAATGCGCTTTAGGAGATAAGCTTCGTCTTGCTGGTCAGTGAGTTGATGAAATAATGACCTGGCGCGCTGGTAAGTAGCTATTTTGGCGGGCAGGTCGGCGGGCGACCGGGAGTAGCCATCGGCCAGGTAATACCAACCGAAGGCTTTGAGCCGCCGCCGCCCCAGGCGCTGGCTCAGGGCAATGCCCTGGCGAATGAGGCCCGGCCCCAGCGTGTCGAGTCCGCTGCTGACATGGAACCAGCCGAGGTGATACAGGCTGTTGATGCGGCCGTCGGGATAATTCAGCTTATTGCTGAGCGCATATGCCTGCTGCGCGTAGGTGGCCGCGCTGTCCAGGGGCAGCGAAGTATCGTCATGGTGGGCCAGCAAATCAGTGCTTAGCACAAGCAGCAGGTTCACGCGCCGGGGGCTGGCAGGCGTGCGCCAGAGTTGCGCCCGTAGGCGAACAAATTCCGCTGCATCCAAGAACGGCGTAATAGGTTCGGCCTGGCTTGCGAAGCTCAGTAGCAGAAGCCCCAGCCAAAGCAGACGGCCAGGTAAAAAGGAAGGCATCATATCAGGAAAGCGAAATAGCACCCGGTTTTCAAATATCTGCTTGCCAGCTGATTAAATCGGGAGCAAAGTACCGGCAAATCCTCGGTTTTTACCGTTTGACAAGCGGAGGTTGTCGCTTTAGCTGGCCGCGTGGTCGATGTCCATAGTACCAACTAAACAAACCCCACTTCCCAGACTGCGAAGCCTGAGAAGTGGGGTTTGATATGGTGAAGCAGCGGCAGTGTTTACTAAGCCAGCACCTGAATCACGGCTTCCGAAAAGCGCTCCATTTCCTCCAATTGCGGGCTGCATTGGAGCAGGAACAGGTCTACGCCCACGGCCTCAAACTCACCGATGCGGTCGGCCACTTGCTGGGGCGTGCCGGTAAGGCCCGAGCGCAGGCCGCGGTTCGACACCGAGTAGTCTTGCAAACTCACCTGGTTTTCGAGCTGGGTGCCGGCCAGCCACTGCTGGTAGTTTTTGTAGCCCGCCGCCGAGTTCTGCACGTTGGTGATGCGGTCAAGCTCTTTTTTTACCTCATGCTCGGTATTGCGCACCACCGAGTAAGCGGCCACGCCAAACTGCATGCGCGGCAAGCCCAGCCGCTCGCGGCGCTCGCTCAGGTCCTGAATGCGGCGGCCGATGGCGGCCGGGTCGTCGCCGTGCATCACGTAGCCATCGCACTGCGCGGCAATGAGGTTTTTGGCCGCCTCCGACTCGCCTCCGGCGTACAAAAACGGCCGTGGCCGCGACAGCGGCTTAGGCTGCAAAATGGAATCGGTGACCTTGTAGAACTTGCCCTCGAACGTGAAGTGGTCCTGCTTCCAGAGGTTATCTACCACGTGCAGCCACTCGGCGGTGCGAGCGTAGCGGTCGTCGTGCTGCTCGAAGTGCACGCCGTACTTCTTGGCCTCGTCCTGCCACCACGACGATACCACGTTCAAGGACAGCCGCCCGCCGCTGATATGGTCGATGTTGGCCGCCTGCTTGGCCAGCAGCGCCGGCGAGTGGAAGGTGGGCCGCACGGCCACCATCAGCTCGATTTTTTTGGTGACGGCGGCCAGGGCGGCGGCCGTGCTCCAGGCATCGAGCGAGGGCGCTTCTTCGCCCTTTATGTCGTTGAGGTTCAGCTCGGCAATGAGCGAAAGGTCGTAGCCCAGTTCCTCGCTGCGCTGGGCCAGCGTCTTGACATAGTCCCAGTCGGCGCGCATGTTTTCGTCTTCGACGTTGCGCAGCCACCCGCCAAAAACGGGCATCCAATATCCGTAGCGCATAACTTAGTAAGTGTCAGCGGTGAGAGGTTCAGCCACGGCAGCGGCAGTGGGCAGCTGGGTTTCGAGGTAATCCACGAAGCGGGCGTAGGGGTCGAAGCCGACCACGTTCACAGCATCGGCCACGAAGTTGGATAGCGCGTTGATGTCGTAGAATAGCACGTCGCCGGTGCGGTCGTCCACTAGGTATTCGATGCCGCCCACGTCGATTTTGGCAGCGGCCACGATGCGCTCAACGGCCTCGATTACGTCGGCCGGGGGCGTGAAGGCTTCGACCTGAATACCTTTCTTAGGCGCTTCGGTCAGGCAAAAATCAGCCGACGGCTCGTCGGGAATCTGGCAGATTTCGGCTGGGCACAGGTTGAAGCTTTCGCCGGTGGTGTACACACGCATGGCGTATAAGAACTTGCCGTTCAGCGTTTCCACGCGCTGGATGCGACCGCCGCGCGGCGTCACGTACTCCTGCACCAGGGCCGTTTGGTCGATGCCGAGGTCAATCTGGTTGGCGGCCACGGCAGCCTCTATGCCTTCCATGCTATCGAAGCGGATGATGCCCGCGCCGCTGCCGCCAATGTTCACCTTCACTACAATCGGAAATTGCAACTCGCGCGCCGCGTCGGCGATGCGCGAAGGGTGATTCACGACCCGCGAGTTAGGGTATTTCAAGCCCAGCGACCGGAATAGCCCAAGCTGTCGCGCCTTGTTCGTTTCGATGCTCGTCGCCACCGAACCGTTGATGATGCGCGTGCCCAGCAGCTCTAGGTGGCTGGTGAAGCCGGCCGTGTGGAAGATGCCCTGCCCGTGCCCCCGCAGGTAGGCCGACGAGCTCATGCGGTTGACGACCAGCGCGTAAGGGCTTTCGGCCTCAGTGGGGTCGTAGAGATGGTGGGCGGCGTCGATTTCGACGTAGGGCAATCCCCGGCGCTCCAGCTCCGCAAACAGGGGCTTGAACCACTCGGGGTGTTCGTAATAAATACCAATCGGCTTGGAAGGAAGTGACATAACCGTAAAAAAAGAGTGGGGAAGAAAACAAGTAAAGCCGCGCCCTAAAGGCGGAACGGGCCACTAGCCGCCAGTCGGCGACAGCAGAAATACCCTGACTTAATTTATACGCAAGAGCCAGCTCAGCAGGCGCAACAACACTCCTGCCAGCGGCGAACCGAGCGGTGGAGCGAAGCAAACGGGCAGCAAAAAAGCGAAGGCACGGCAGGTAGTTTTTATATAGTCGGGGCAACGTTGCTCCCAGACTTTCGGTTGGCACCGTCTGGCTCTGGGCCAAGGTTGCCGGCGTTTCGTCGAGCCTATCTCTCCACGCCTCGGTATAAAAACCCTCCCTCAGAAAAGAGAGGAATTGTGACCACAAAGATACGGTAGCGTAGCGCGAAGCCCACGCTTCGCGCTACTGCTGAATCATGACTTGCTGCCGTCCGGCCAGCACTTGTCCTGCCGCGTCATACGCCGCCAGGTAATAAACCCCGCTCGGCAGCCTGCTGACATCAACCTGCGCTTCCTGTTCGCATAATTGCTGCTGCACCACCCGGCCCAGCCCATCGAGCAGCCGCAGCGTAACGGGCTGCGCCGTGCCCGCCACCTGCACCCGCAGCCACCCCCCACGAGCGGGCTGCGGAAACACCGGCAGCAGCGTAGCCCCGGTGGCCGAGGCCACGCCGGCCACCGCGATTACTGGCGAGTACGTAGCCGTGTCATCTTGGTCGAGCTGCCGCAGCCGGTAGTACACCGGCCCGGCCGGGACCACCGCATCGCGGAAAGTATAGCTGCTGGCCTGGGCGGCCGTGCCCCCGCCCGCCACAAAACCGAGGGTTTCAAACTCAACCTTACCTGCTAGTTGGCGCTGCACTTCAAAGCCCGCGTTGTGCTGCTCCGAGGCCGTGTGCCAGCTCAGCGCCACCGCCGCGCCCTGCCGCTGGCCCGCAAAATCGGTGAGCACCACGGGTAGTGGCGTGGCATTGGCAGGCGCACCGTTGGCGGGTAGCGTCACGCTAAAGCCAGATGCTTCGCGCAGTGCTACTTGCAATTGCTGCCGACCGGCGTCGTAGGTGTAGCTGGCCACGCCCGCGCCGCTCACGGCCGTGGGCGCGCCGCCCAGCGCCAGCGTGAGCGTAGTGGTGCGGCTGGCATAGCCTGCGTAGTGGGTAGCATCGAGGCGCTGCCAGCTCAGGTCGGCCCGCCGCGTCGAGGTTAGCACCGCCGTGGGTCCAACTTGCAGCGTACTACCCGCTTGCATAAACAGCTGCGCAAAATCGCCATCGGCCTCGGCCGAATAGAAATTCAACAGTCCATCGGCCTGCACGGGCTGTGGCAGCCGGCCGCTGGCATCGGCGCTCAGTACCGAGTCGGCCTGGGCAAAAGCTACGTCGATAAAGCCGTCGGAAGTAGTGGCCAGCGCGGCCGTAGTGGCTTGGCTGGTGGTGGCTACCTGAGGGGCTTGGGTCGTGTAAGGATAGAGCGCCGCCAGAAATTGCGTTTGCTTTGCGCCGCTTTGCTGTACTAGCAGCGTGGTGTGATTTTCGGCGGTATTGTAAGTGGTTTCGTGCGGGTTGGTGGCGGTGGTGTAAGTGGCGGTGCTGCCGGTGCCTGCTACGTGGGCCAGCAAACTCACGCCATTTTTCTGCCAGGTTCCTTCGTGCCCGGTCAGGTTGCCGCTGAAAGTACCCGTGGCCGTCGAGCCGCCATCCAGGCCGTAACCGTGTAGCTGCCAGGTGTAGGCGTGGGGCGCGGCAGCGCTCACCGCATCGGCCAGCAGGAAATAAGAGTTGCGCACAAACAGCGTCTTGCGCGTGATGCTGGCATTCTGGTAAGCCGTCGTCACTTCGCCGTAGCTCAGCTGCGGCGTCTGAAAAGTGTGCTGAATGGCGGCTTGCGTGGTGCTGCCCGCGCCGGGCGTGCCCAAGGCCGGCCCGGCCCCATCTACCAGCACCAGGTTGTGGTTAGTAGCCTGGCCCACCTCCGCGCGGCGAGTGTAGCTGAGGTAGCCGGGGTCGAGGGCCAGCAGCTGGCCCTGCGCGTGCAGGATAAAGCTGCTAGCGTCGCCTTGATTGTGGCCGCCGCTGTTGCTCTGAGCCAGCCCGCCCCGGCCATAGAGGTGCAGATAAGTCGCCAGCGAATCGGAACCCGAGCGGAAAATCAAGTTGCCGCTACCGGGCAGCACCGCCAAGGTGGGATAGCTGGGAGCCGTAGGCTCCACAGCAGCGGCCAGCCAGGCGGCGCGCATGTCCACGGTTGCATCGCGCAGCTGCGCCAGGTTCGAAGCCATGTTAGTGCCCGATATTTTGCTGAAATACATGGCCTTGGCGTACTGCGGCTTGCCCGTGAGGGCCAGCTCGGGCATGCCCATATCCACATACGAATCTTCCAGCGCGGGCAAGCGCCCATCGGGCATTTGAATGGTGGTCAGCCACTCGTACAGCCGGTCGTATTTGAGGTCGAAATACGGGTTGCGGATGCTGCGCGTGGCGCTGCCGAAGGTGTAGGGCAAGCGCCCATCGGGCAGAAAATTGCCCATCGCCCGGAAAAGCGGTAGGCAGTTGAGCAGCGCGTACTTGCAGTAGTATGGCCCCTCAGCATAGCCCGCCACCTGCGTCGAGTCGGACTGCCGCTGGGTGTCGCGCCACAGTACATTGTCAATGTTATACAGCCCCGCGCCGGCCCAGCGGCTAGGCTGCTGGTTGGCGTCGGTGCTGCTGGCATCGTTGAGCACCACGGCGGCCATGCCCAGGGCGGCGGCCGTCATCAGGGTGTGGTTGTTTTTGACCGCGCTGTAAAACGTGACGCCCAGCAGCGGTGTGGTCGACTGGCGGTAGAGGTTGCCGGCAAACGTCTGGAGCTTGCTCTGGCTCGCCGCCAGCGAGGCGGCCGTTTCACCAGCGCCGCGCAGCAGGTCGTAGGCTATCAGGTAGTCAATCAGCTCTTTCGAGCGCCATTGCCATTCGGTATAGGGCGTGGTGCCGGTCCAGGTGGCAAATACCTCGACATCGGTGTTAATGCTTTCGAGCAGGCCGCGCGTGGTGGCTACCAGGTCGTTGCGGGTCGCGCTGGGTAAGGCTCCTAAGCCATCAGCAGCCAGCGGCTGCTGGCCCACCAGCACTACAAAGGCAGCGTTTTTGGCCCAGGTAGCCCGCGCCCGCCGCCCGCTGGCCGAGGTATTGTCGGAGGGTGGGGTGCCCTGCGCATCGGCCCACAAACTGCGGTAGATTGTCAGCCGGTCGGGGGCAGCGAGCGAGGCTTGCACGCCAGCCAGCGCCCCGGCCTTGAGCAGCGTGCGTGGGAAGGACGAGTCGGCCCCTGCCGGGTTCCAGCTACCCGACTGGGCGCGTAGCTGGGTAATAGTACAAGCGAATAAAGCTACAATAACTAATTTTTTCACAAAAATATAACTAGCTAATTAGTATGGTTTTGGCCACGAACCTGCGGCGCATCTGGCCGCCAGACCGAGGGCAAAGCTGCCGTGCGGGAGGACATCGCCGGGCGGCGGCTGGCCTGAGGCGGTGCGAACGCAGCCCGAGTTAAGTGCCCGAGCCACAACAGGCTCAGTAGCAGGCTTGCGCCCAGCCACCACATGGCAGTGCCCGGCAGCTTGGCGCGGGGAGTATTTGATAGAGCAGGCGGCATATAGGAGGTGCAGCTACCCCGGTGCCAGCTACGCCGAACTCCAGGAATTGCTGGCAGGATAGACGCTAGTGCTAGCTTGGCAGGCTCTCAAACGGCTGAAGTTGCCGAGGCTAAGAGCCATGTCAGCGGCCGGTAGCCGCCGCGCTAGCAAAGCGTTAGTAAGGATAAAATCAATACTTATTGGTCGAACTTATTAATTCACAATTCTAAGATATTAACGCTATTGCCAATCGGGCTATAAAATGGAGTTTTAATTAGAAAATTATAATTTATTATGCGTTATATCATCTGTATGGAGCTTTGTGGTGAATTAAATACTACGAAAGACGCTTGAGTATAATATCTTGATTTTTGGATTAAAGAAGGGGGTTTGATTCAAGCGGGGAAGTGCTGGTCAGCCAAATAAGTAAGCCGCTTGCTATAAAATGCTGTGGCCCGGCCAACTTACTTGCATGAAGTAAGTTGGCCGGGCCATACTGTATCGTTGCGAAACGTAGAGAGGTGTCTTTGCTTTCCTCATCAGGTAAGTTGAGCAACGCCACGCCGCCGGGGGCGACACTACGTCCGTTTAGGTCAGGATGCTAAAGTAGCTTGCGCAAAGTCCATAAGCTCCAGAATATTACCATCAACCCTACCGCGAGAAACATCCAGCGCGTAGGAATACGCCCGGCCAGCCGCGCCGCAATAGGCGCCGCCGTGACGCCGCCCACTATAAGCCCCAGCACTATCTGCCAGTGCGAAAGGCCCAGCACCGAGAAAAAGGTAATCGCGCTGGCCAGCGTCACGAAAAACTCAACCAAGCTCACGGTGCCAATGACATAGTTGGGCGTGCGGCCATTGGCGATGAGCGTGCTCGTGACCAGCGGCCCCCAGCCGCCCCCACCAAACGAGTCGAGGAAGCCACCCGCGCCGGCCAGCCAGCCGGCGTTTTTCACCTTTTTGCGCTGCTGCGTCTGCTTTTTCACCGCCTTGCTGATGATGCGGATGCCCAGAATGAGCAGGTATAGCGCCAGAATTGGCTTGAGGTAGGTAACGTGCTCCTCACCCAAGCGCGTGAGCAGCAACGCCCCGGCTATTGAACCGGCCACGCCGGGCAGCAGCAACACCTTGAACAGCTTCTTGTTAACGTTGCCGAAGCGGTAGTGATTATAGCCCGATGCGCCGCTGGCAAACATCTCGGCGGTGTGGATGCTGGCGCTCACCGCCGCCGGGTTCAGCCCCAGCGTCATCAGGCTGATGGCCGACACGATGCCGTAGCCCATACCCAGCATGCCGTCAATCAACTGCGCCACAAAACCTACTACCACAAACATATAGAACGTGCCCCCATTGCTGACGACGTGCCACGCCTGCTGCCAGGTGAAGTAGTACGACAGAATAGTGAGCACCAAAAACCCCGCAAACGTGAGCAGCGCTGCCGTGGCCACGCGCCGCCAGTACGTGGTGGCCTCGGCCTCGTTGGCAGGGCCGAGGGCAGCCACGGCGTGCAGGCGGCGGGCGGCGGCCCCGGCCCGCACCCGGCCGTGCAGCTCGGTATCGGGCGTAGCCACCAGCACCAGGTCGTGCCCCGAGAGGTCGGTGGGCTCGAAGGCGCGGCGCAGCACCTGCACCTGCGGGTGGCGCTGGGTTAGGGTTTGCAGCTCGGGCAGCAGCCGTGGAGCCACCACCGTCACGCAGGCCGTGGGGTGGTCGGTGAGCACGGTGCTGAGCTGGGCTAGGGCCTCGGCCCCACCGCCCACCAGCAGCACGCGCCGCCGGTCGAGGTCCAGAAATGCCGGCACGGCCGCGCCCGACGCGGGCAGTGCATCAGCAGCTGCGGTGGGTATAAGCAGGTCGGTTGGCATAAGCGACAGGTAATATGGTGATTAGAGCGTTGAAAGTAGCGCGAAGCCTCTGCTTCGCGCTACTGCTCGCTAGGCGTGAAAATCCAGTCCTTGCACGGTGGCTTTCACCACGCCGGTGCGCACCACGAAGTCGCCGAACGACTCACCGGTTTCGCGCCCGGTGGCGTAGGCCGCGAAGAGGGGCGTGAGCTCGCGCAGAATGCCATCCTCATCGAGCATTTCGCGGTAGAGCTTGTTGAGGCGGTCGCCGTGGTGGCTGGCCCCGAGGTAGAGGTTGTAGCGGCCAGGAGATTTGCCCACCAGCCCGATTTCACCCAGGTAGGGGCGGGCGCAGCCATTAGGGCAGCCCGTCATTCTAATCAAAATACTGTCGTCGGCCAGGCCGTGGGCGCGGATTACGGTATCGAGCTTATCGAGCAATTGGGGCAAATACCGCTCGGCTTCGGCGAAGGCCTGCGAGCAGGTGTTGAGGGCCACGCAGGACAGCGCATCGCGGCGCAGAGCCGTGAGCTGCTCGGCCTTGGGGGCTGCGCCGTGCTTTTCCAGCACTGTTTGAATGCGCTGACGATGCGCCGGCTCGATGTTACCCAGAATGAGGTTTTGGTTGCCGGTAAGGCGAAAATCGCCGGTGTGGAACGCCGAAATTTCGGCCAGCGCCGACTTCAAGCCGTAGCCCGGCAGGTCGTGAATGCGGCCACCTTCGATGAAGAGCGTGAGGTGCGACAGGCCGTCAGCCTCACCCGACCAGCCAAAGGCATCGGTCGAGCTGGTAAAGCGGTAGTGTTTGGCCTCGCCCAGCGCATAACCCAAGCGCTGGTGCAACTCGGCTAAGAAGGCAGGTAGACCCACGCGGTCAATGGTATACTTGAGGCGCGAGAACTTGCGGTTTTCGCGGTTGCCCCAGTCGCGCTGGATGGTCACGATTTTCTCGCACACATCTACCACGTCGTCGGCCGAGGCGAAGCCGATGAGGTCGGCCAGGCGCGGGTAGGTTTCGGGCATGCCGAAGGTCATGCCAAGGCCGCCGCCCACGGCTACGTTGAAGCCCAAGAGTTGGCCGTTTTCCTCAATCGCAATCAGGCCAATGTCGTTGGCGTAGATGTCTGTATCGTTGTAGGGCGGCACGGCCAGCGCGATTTTGAACTTACGCGGCAGGTAGGTTTTGCCATAAATCGGCTCATCGTCCACGGCCTCGGTGGTTTCCTGCATCTCGCCGCCTTCCAGCCAGATTTCGCGGTAGGCCGTGGTGCGCGGCGTGAGGTGCGCGCTAATGGTTTTGGCCACCTCGTACACTGCCTCGTGAACCGGCGATTCGTGCGGATTGGTGTTGCACATCACGTTGCGGTTCACGTCGCCGCAGCCCGCAATGCTATCGAGCAGCACCTCGTCAAAGCCTTGAATAGTAGCCGGTAAGTTGCCCTTAAGCACGCCGTGTAGCTGGAACGCCTGGCGGGTGGTAAGCTTCATGGTGCCATTGCCGTAGCGGTCCGATAG
>CAXUKA010000091.1:0-19272 GCA_964251335.1 uncultured Hymenobacter sp. | reverse complement strand
CGCCCCCGACCACTCTGGCGACCATTATGTACAGCAACAACGAGACGGGCACCATCCCGCCCATCCGCGAAATCGCCGCCCTAGCCCACAAGCACGGCGCGCTGTTCATGACCGACGGCACCCAGGCTGTAGGTAAAATCCCGGTAGACGTGCTGGCCGATGGCATCGACCTGATGGCCTTCACCGCCCACAAAATGTACGGCCCTAAAGGCGTAGGTGCCCTCTACGTGCGCCGCAAAAACCCTCGGGTAAAAGTAACCGCCCAAATGGACGGCGGCGGCCACGAGCGCGGCATGCGCTCGGGTACGCTCAACGTGCCTGGCATTGTGGGCTTCGGCAAAGCGTGTGAGTTGGCTCGCCTCGAAATGGCTGCTGACACTGAGCGCCTCAGCAAGCTGCGCGACCACCTCGAAAACTCGCTGCTTCCCCTCGAAGAAAGCTACGTGAATGGCAGCCGCGAGCACCGCCTGCCCCACGTTACCAACATCAGCTTCAAATACGTGGAAGGCGAAGGCCTGATGATGGGCGTGAAAGACTTGGCCGTATCGTCGGGCTCGGCCTGCACCTCGGCCTCGCTGGAGCCCAGCTACGTACTCAAGGCCTTGGGCCTGAGCGACGACCTAGCCCACAGCAGCTTGCGCTTTGGCCTTAGTCGCTTCACCACGGAGGAGCAAATCGACTACGCCATCAACCACGTAAAAGAGGCCGTGACCAAGCTCCGCGAAATGTCGCCGCTGTGGGAAATGCACAAAGAAGGCATCGACCTCAGCACCATTGAATGGGCCGAGCACTAGGTCATTTAACAGTTATCAATTAACATTTAGCACTCGTTGAAATTTGTTAATTGGTGACTGTTTACTGGTTTTTGCGTGTTAAATAGTAATTGATAACTGTTAATTGAAATTCTCATGGCTTACTCCGATAAGGTAATCGACCATTACAGCAACCCCCGCAACGTGGGCACGCTGGACAAAAGCAAGAAAACGGTAGGCACCGGCCTCGTCGGTGCTCCCGAGTGCGGCGACGTAATGCGTCTCCAGATTGAGGTGGATGAAGCCACCAATACTATCACCGATGCCAAGTTCAAGACCTTCGGTTGCGGCTCGGCTATCGCTTCATCGTCGCTGGCGACAGAGTGGCTGAAAGGCAAAACCGTTGACGAGGCCTTGGCTATCGACAATATGGAAATCGTGGAAGAACTGGCTCTGCCGCCTGTTAAAATCCACTGCTCAGTATTGGCTGAAGATGCCATCAAAATGGCTATCAACGACTACCGCGTGAAAAACGGCCTGCCCGCTCTGGAGTTGGAAAAGTCGCACCACTAGGTTTTTGTAAAACGGAGTGGTACTCCGTTTGTCGTTGCTTACGCCGAAACGGAGTACCACTCCGTTTTATAAGTTCTAAAAGCCGCTGTCCGATGGGCAGCGGCTTTTAACTTTTTTACACTATTTAGAATCCTTCTTAGCGTTATCTTTGTTATCTCAGCGCCGCCCGCTTATTCATCGCGCCCGGCTGCTATTCCTTTCTACAAACACCTACTAATTAGCGATATGATAACCGTTTCGGATAAAGCCAAAGAAAAAGTTGAGCACCTGATTCGCGATTCGCAGCTCGATTCTACTTACCGCTTGCGCGCTTCGGTGGCCGGTGGTGGCTGTTCGGGTTTGAGCTACAAGCTGGATTTTGACAACGAATTCCGGCCGATGGACCAGGAATTTGAAGATAAGGGCGTACGCGTGGTGGTCGATATGAAAAGCTTCCTTTACCTGGCCGGCACCGAGCTTGATTTCTCGGATGGGCTGAATGGTAAAGGCTTCCAGTTTCATAACCCGAACGCTTCGCGCTCGTGCGGCTGCGGCGAGAGCTTCTCGGTATAATTAAACTAACTGTAATAGAAAGCCCAGACTCGATTAAAACGAGCCTGGGCTTTTTTATTGGGCAACTAATTTTGCTATTTATACTAATGGAAGAAGAGACATACTCCATCGCATTAAGACTACGCCGGACAACAGTGGAAGATGCTTACGTGTCTGTTAGAGTGACTGAGGATATCCTAAAAGAGAATACGGACGGTAGCTTAGTTATTGATTTTGAGAATTTTGTTGCGAAAGCAGTTCAGCTTGGTAATAGCTCACTTGTTGAGTGGCAGGTTGAAAGCTCATCTATCGAACCGCATCCTATTCAAGGCCCCAAACCTGATGTTAGGCAGTTGGTTGACTCAGCAGATATAGACTAAGCAAGCTGCTACTCCCACAGCGGATAATGCTCCAATTGCACTTCCTGGCCAAAGAAGATGCGCGTGCTCTCCTCAAACGAACGCGTGAAATCGCTCACGTAAAAATGGTGCAATGGTACGGCCTCAGCGGCTTCAGCCAATAGCTGGCGAGCGGCCAGTGCCTCGGCTACAGTAGCAGCCACCACATCGGAGGGGTCAAGCACGGCCACGCGGCCTTGGTAGTACGCCTCCATTTGGGGCTTGATGAGCGGAAAATGCGTGCAGGCCAACAGCAGCGCGTCGATGCCTTGCAGGGTGGGGTGGTCGAGGTAGGCGCGGATAATTTCTTCGGACACGCGTCCCTGGAAAAAACCCTCCTCAATCATGGGGATGAGCAGCGGGGTGGCCAGCGCGTGCAGGTCTACGCCGAGGTCGAGTTGGTCGATTTTCTTGCGATAGATGTTGGAGCCCACCGTTTGCTTGGTGCCGATTAGGCCCACCGGGCGGCCGGCGTAGTGCTGGCCTACGTGCGCTACCACGGGGTCTATCATGCCCACTACCACGGCTTTGGAACCCACGTATTCGCGCACCAGCTCGTAGGCGGCGGCGCTGGCCGAGTTGCAGGCGATGAGGATGAGCTTGCAGTGCTGGCGCAAGAGCACATCGCAGATTTTGACGGAATAAGCTTGAATAGCGGCCGTGCTTTTCTCGCCGTAGGGCAGGTGGGCTGTGTCGCCGAAATACACCAGCCGCTCGTGGGGCAGGCGCTGGGCCACGGCGCGGGCCACGGTGAGCCCCCCGATGCCGGAGTCGAAAATACCGATGGGCCGGGCGGGGCCGGCAGTGGCTGGAGTCGTCATAGGTAGCGGCAAAGTTCGGGCGGCGAAAGCGGTTTAGGCCGGGAGTCAGAAGCCCGTAGTTGGATTTACGCGGGCTTTGCTGTACTTTCCGGTCCGCTTATACCTTAGGCTCACCCCGTTATGAGTGTCATTTTGCAGGAAATCGACCAAGCTTTGGCGGGCTACGCAATGCAGCACCGGGCGCGCCCCGTGGCCGTATACCTGGGCGAACGCAAGTTGACACAGCTTATTCTCGACATTGCACTCTTGGGTGCGCCGCCTGCGCTCAGCACCGCTGAGGGCCGCCCCCTCGCCTACCGCAACCTGGATTTATTACGCGATGAGGTGAACGTGGACGGCGTGCGGGTGATTTAGCGCCGTAGCGCGGACTTTTAGTCCGCGCGTTCTTACGATTGATACTCGCGGACTAAAAGTCCGCGCTACTGCCTACTCGCAAACCGCTCCAGCAACACAATGGACACGCCTTTGTACACCGTGCGGTCAAATTCCTGGTAGCCGCATTTGGCTGCCAAACCCAGCGAAGCCACATTCCCGACATCAATAAGGCATACCGTACGTGCCTGCGGCAAGTGAGCATCGCCCCAGGCCAGCGTGGCCTGAGCCGCCTCAAAGGCATAGCCCTGGCCGTGCGTATGCGGCGCCAGCACCCAGCCCACTTCAGGAAAACCCTTGATAGAAGGCTCCAACGCCCGCTGCCAAGCCCCAAAGCCGATGGCCCCGATGAAATGGCCCGTCGCCTTTTCCTCGATGGCCCAGTAGCCGTAGCCATACAGGTACCACACGCCTAAGTGACGCAGCATTTTGGTCCAAACCTCTTCTTCGGGCATTGGCTTGCCTGTGAGGTGCTTGTAGAATTGCGGCTCTTGCCACATGGCCAGAAAGACCTCCAGGTCGGCTGGATAGTGGCCGCGCAGCCGCAAGCGGGCCGTTTCGATAACTGGAATCTCCATTACAACAAGGGCTGCACGGTGCGCCACACGGTGCGGGCTACCAGACGGTGGCCTTCGGGCGTGGGGTGAATACCGTCGCGCTGGTTGAGGTTGGGGTGCCCGCCCACGCCTTCGAGCAGGAAGGGGATTAAAACCAGGTGGTTTTTGGTGGCGGCGTCGGTGAATACTTTCTTGAAATCGGCGGTGTAGGCTGGCCCCATATTGGGCGGAATCTGCATGCCGGCGAGCACAATCTTGGCCTGCGGCGCCTGCTGGCGCACCGTATCGATGATGGCTTGCAGATTCTTGCGGGTGTCGCTCAAGGGCAGGCCGCGCAGGCCATCATTGGCCCCCAGTTCTAAGACAAACACGCTGACGGGCTGGCGACTAAGCACCCAATTGATACGCGAGCGGCCGCCGGCGGTGGTTTCGCCGCTAAGGCCAGCGTTGACTACAGCATAGGGCAGATGCAGCGAATCGACTTTGTTCTCAATCAAGGCTGGGAATGCCTCGTCGGGGTCCACGCCCAGGCCGGCCGTGATGCTGTCGCCGAAGAACAGGATGGTCGGCTGTGGTTTGGCAGCGGCGGGGGCTTCGGCGGCGGGCACGGCGGCCGTGGTAGCGGTATCGGAGTGGCAACCGGCGGCCAGCAAGGCCAGCAGCAAAGCGCTTCCGGGAAGATATTTCATGGGTAAAAAGCAAAACGAACGAAAATATAGGCCGTTATTAAGCGTCCTACGTAGCCATAACCTTTCGGGAGACGTTTTGCTTCCCAAAATGCTTAGTGCTTGCGACCTACTACCGCGTCTTGCCGACGTAGAAAGTGGTTTGTTCGCTTTCCGGAAATAATCGTTAAGTGGCTCTGATAACATGCTTTCTTTGTCAGCATGACAGGCGTTTAGCGCGGCGCCTTCCTCCAAAAACAACCTAGATGACCAGTCTCCAAGTCGAAAACCTCACCAAAACCTACGCCAGCGCCGGCCGCCAGCTCACGGTGCTGCACGAAGTCAGCTTTAGCCTCCAGCCCGCCGAAACGCTGGCCATCGTCGGCCCCTCGGGCAGCGGCAAAACCACCTTGCTGGGCCTCTGCGCGGGCCTCGACCGCGCCAGTAGCGGCAGCGTATGGCTGCAAGGCATTCAGTTAGATAAGCTGGGTGAAGACGAGCGGGCGGCGGTGCGCAACCAGCATGTCGGGTTTATTTTCCAGAATTTCCAGCTGCTGCCTACCCTCACGGCCCTCGAAAACGTGCAGGTGCCACTAGAGCTGCGCGGCGGGCGCAATGTGGCCCGCACCGCCCAAAGCCTGCTCGAGCGCGTGGGCCTGGGCGAACGCGGGCACCACTACCCGGCACAGCTTTCGGGCGGCGAGCAGCAGCGCGTGAGTCTGGCCCGCGCCTTTGCCAATCGGCCGGCCATCCTCTTTGCCGATGAGCCCACCGGCAACCTCGACCCCGACACCGGCGAGACGGTGCAAAACCTGCTATTTGACCTGAATAAAGAAGCCGGCACGACGCTGGTGCTGGTGACGCACGACCTGGAATTAGCCAAAAAAACGCAACGCGTGCTGAAAATGAAAGGTGGCAAGGTGGTAACGGAGCAGGTGAGCGCCTAGTGGCCCTTAGGCCACCCACTCATATATCCGGTACTTTTCAAACACCCAGCGCAAGACAAAATGGTGGCGGTTGAGCAGCGCTTCGCCAGCGGCCAGGCCGGCTTCTTCGCCGGCCGGATTGAAGTAGCCCAGGTTCAGGAAAATGAGGAAAATCTGGCGCGGCTGCGCTCGTACCGAGCGGTCCAGGTTTTCCAGAACGCGCGTGAGGACTTCGTCGCCAAACGAATTGTAATTATAGACAATCAGCTGGCCGGGCGGGAAATCATAAGCTGCTACATCGCTGAGCACCAACTCAAAACTGCCCGCTTTTTTCAGTGGATATTTTTCGATGTTCTGTTGAGCGATTTCGTGTAGCGAGCGGCTGTACTCGACTCCAACGACACGCTTGAATGGGCGCTCGCCGGCTAGCAGCACCGTGCGGCCCTTGCCCGACCCCAGGTCAATAAATGTAAAATCTTCGTGCCTAACCTTCAGCCTATCCAACATGCGACGAAACCTGGCCACTGTCGAAGCCAAGTAGAAATACTGCCCATTAAAATTGTCGCCTTGCACGTCGGTGGGGTCCACGTAGGCCAGGGCCGAATCGATGCCATAGCGCTCGTCAAACTCGCGGTCGTCGCGGTCGTCTTGCCGGCGTTGCAGCAGCCGCAGCGGCGAAAATCGCCATCCCTCTTCCTGCACCCAGGTGGAGGCGGCCTGGCTGGCGGCCTGCAAGTCGCCCTGCCCCAGCGCCTGTTTTAGTTGGCCGAAACGCAGGCGGTCGTTGCTGCCGATGACCGGGCCAAACAGCAAAAAGCGTGAGGTGCTGGGAATCTTGACAGAAGACATAAGTGGTACTTTTTAAATCTTGAGTTGGGCGCGGCAGGCGCGTCTATTCGTAAGCGAAACAACTTTTGCGGATTGAGTCAGGTACTCCCAACGCGCCAAAATACTACTAATAGAAGCTTACATCTTGTAAACGTACTAGTTAACTCGCCCCACTGAATTACTAATGCGAATTTGAGCTGCCAATCCGCTCCTATATTAATGAATGTATTATGAATTTTAATTGGCTCTTACAAATGGCGTGGCGCGACTCGCGCCGCAGCCGCTCTCGCTTGGCACTTTTCATGTCGAGCATCGTGCTGGGCATCGCGGCGCTGGTGGGTATCAATTCCTTCGGCGACAACCTGGCGCGCAGTATCAGCGCGCAGGCGCGGGAGCTGCTGGGAGCCGATTTGGTACTGACCTCGAGCCAGCCCTTCGACCCCAAGCTGGCCCCTACCCTCGCCACGCTCGGCCAGCGACGCACCGATGAAGCGTCGTTTGCGTCGCTGGTGTCGTTTCCGCGCACGCAGGGCGTGCGGCTGGCGCAGGTGCGGGCGCTGGGCACGGGCTTCCCCTATTATGGCGACTGGAAAGCGGAGCCGCAGGCAGCGGCCGCGCAATTCAAAACCGGGCAAACCACTGGCGCGATGGTCGATGACATATTACTGGTGCAGTTCAACGTGCGGGTGGGCGATTCGGTGAAAGTGGGTACGCTGACGCTGCCCATCGTGGGCCGCATACTGAATACGCCCGGCCAAACCGGCTTTAGCGCGGCCGTGGCCCCCAAGGTGTTCATCCCGCTAAACCTGCTGCCCCAAACCAATCTCGTGAAGCCTGGCAGCCGGGTGCAGTACCGCACCTACTACCAGTTTGCGCCCAACACCAATGTAGCGACTACCATTAAGCCCTTAGAAGCCAAGCTAGAGCAAGCCAATATCGACTCCGAAACCGTGGCCAGCCGGCAGCAGCAAACCGGCCGCGCCTTTCGCGACCTCACGCGGTTTTTGAGCCTCGTGGCTTTTGTGGCCTTGCTGCTGGGCTGTGTAGGCGTGGCCAGCGCCGTGAACCTCTACGTGCAGGAAAAGCTGGCCTCAGTCGCCGTACTGCGCTGCCTGGGCGCGAGCGGGCGGCAGGCGCTACTCATTTACCTCATCCAAACCTCGGGGCTAGGGCTACTGGGCGCGATAATCGGGGCGGCGCTGGGCGCGCTGGTGCAGATAGTGCTGCCCAAGGTGCTCGGCAATTTTTTGCCGGTCGAGGTGAGCGTGGCGGTGTCGCCAACGGCCGTGGGTATCGGGCTGCTGACGGGGCTGGCTATGGCAGTGCTTTTTGCGCTGCTGCCGCTGCTAAGCATCCGGCGGGTATCGCCGCTACGGGTGCTGCGGGCCTCGTTTGAGGAAGACACAGCCGCGCCCGACCCACTGCGCGGGCTGGTACTGGCTGTAGTGCTGCTGTTTATCGTGGGCTTTGCCTACGCCCAAACCCGCGACTGGCTCCAGGCGCTGGGCTTCGCGGGTGGCATGCTGGTGGCGCTGGGCGCGCTGGCCGGCGTGGGCCTGGGACTGCGCAGCTTGCTGCGGCGCTACTTCCCCAGCAGCTGGAGCTACGTAATGCGACAGGGCCTCGCCAATTTATACCGCCCCCAAAACCAGACGGTTACGCTCATCATGTCGCTCGGGCTGGGCACGTTTTTGCTGGCCACGCTTTTCTTAGTGCATACGCTGCTGCTGGGCCGCGTCAACCTGTCGGCCAGCGGCCGGCAGCCCAATCTGGTGCTGTTTGACATTCAAACCGAACAGCAAAAAGGCGTTGAGCAACTGCTTCATCAGCAGGGCATTCCAATTATGCAGCGCGTGCCCATCGTCACGATGCGGCTGGCGTCCATCAACCGGCGCACGGTGGGGCAGTTGCGCAAAGACACCGCCAACGGCATCCCGCGCTTCGCCCTCACCCGCGAGTACCGCGTCACGTACCGCGACACGCTCAGCAGCAGCGAGAAGCTCACGGCCGGCACCCCGCCCCGGCCCGCCGTGGCCGGCGGCTTGCCCCGCGTTTCGGTCGATGGTGATTATTTCAAGCGCGTCAAGCTCAAGCTCGGCGACACGCTGACCTTCAACGTACAGGGCGCGCCGCTGAGCGCCGTAGTCGGCGGCACCCGCGAAGTCGATTGGGCGCGGGTGCAAACCAATTTTCTGGTCGTATTCCCCTCCGGCGTGCTCGAAGCCGCGCCGCAATTCCACGTCATCCTGAGCCGGGTAAACGGCAATCAGCAGCTCGCCACCGCCCAGCGGGCGCTGGTACGCGACTTCCCCAACGTGTCGGCCATCGACCTGGGCCTGATTCTGCAAACGATAGATGATATTCTGAGCAAAATCGCGTTTGTCGTGCGCTTCATGGCGGGTTTCAGCATCCTCACCGGGCTGCTGGTGCTGGCCAGCTCGGTGCTCATCAGCCGCTACCAGCGCACCCGCGAAAGCGTGCTGCTCCGCACCCTGGGCGCCAGCCGCAACCAGATTCTGCGCATCACGGTGCTCGAATACGCCTTACTGGGCACCCTGGCCGCCGTGGCCGGCGTGTTGCTGGCCGGGCTGGCCGCCTGGGCGCTGGCCTTCTGGGTCTTCGAGATGCCCTTCCTGGGCAGCAGCCTGCTGTGGCTGCCGGCCTTGGTGGTGCTGGTGGCGGGCCTCACAGCGCTCATCGGCGGCCTCAATAGCCGCTCGGTGCTGAGCCAGCCGCCGCTGGCGGTGCTGCGGGCAGAGGGGTAGAGGGGTAGAACTCAGAAACTGGAGGCTATTCGCTATTTCTGACTCCAGTGCATTTTACAGGTAGTTGTAGTAATACAGCTACTGTTGGCCGGGTTGATGTAAGTTATTTACGTACCAAATTCTTATTGCCGCAACTTGTGCAGGCTGCGAATTGCGGCAATAAGAATATTATAGCCAATTTTAGAACGACACTTAGAATGATTGTAAAATGCAAAAACTGCTTCCCAAAAGAAGGAATAAGCATTCCTGATTTTAATCAATCAGAAAAAAAACAACTAACAGCATTGACAATCCAGTCGCGCCTACATGCGACAAAGTTCATAATTGACAATTTCAAACTTAGTCATAGGGATGCAAAATACATTGTAACTCACATCAACGGAATTTATGGACAATGTAATCGTTGCTCTTTTGACAAGCTTGCCGAAGAATACACAAGTTGCCCAAAATGCGGAGCATTGAATTTCAACTACAATACCGCCTGCTGTTAGGAAGTAGAAATTCAAGTCAACCCAGGCTCAGACAAACTATGGAGCTGGATTCCCACCGCCACAATCGCGGCTTGGGCTACTTTTGTGCCCATGTTTGCCCCTACCCCGCTTACCGAGCTGTTCGAGAAATTCAATAACCTACACGTCCTCATTGTGGGCGATGTCATGGTTGATGCCTACGTGTGGGGCCGCGCCACCCGCCTCTCGCCTGAGGCGCCCGTGCCCGTCGTCAATGTCGAGCGCACCGAGCAGCGCCTCGGTGGGGCCGCCAACGTGGCCCTCAACGTGCAGGCCCTGGGAGCCACGCCCCTGCTCTGATCGGTGGTGGGCGATGATACGGGCGGCGACCAGCTGCTGCAGCTGCTGCATACGCACCACCTGCCTGCCGACGGTATTATTCGCAGCGCGCACCGTCCCACCACCTTCAAGCAGCGCATTCTGGCCCAGGGCCAGCAGCTCGTGCGCATCGACTCGGAGGTAGAAACCGACCTCAACGCCGACGAAACCGCCCAGCTCCTGGCCGCCTACGACGACCTGCTGCCCCGCGCCGACGTGGTTATCTTCGAAGACTACGACAAGGGCGTGCTCTGCGAAAGCATTATCAGTGAGTGCATTGCCCGCGCCCGCGAGCGCGGCATTCCCACAGTAGTCGACCCTAAGAAAAAGAACTTCCTGGCCTACCGCCACTGCACCCTTTTCAAGCCCAACCTGAAAGAGCTGCGCGAAGGCCTCAAGCTGGAGTTTGGCACGCCCGATGTAGACCGCCCCGGCTTCGAGGCCGCCGTGGCCCGCCTGCGCGAGGTGCTGGCCCCCGAAATCGTGCTGGTGACACTCTCCGAGCATGGCGTTTTTGCTCAGCAGGGCGAGGAGAAAACCTACTTACCGGCCCATCTGCGCACCATTTCCGACGTGTCGGGCGCGGGCGATACGGTTATTAGCATCGCGGCGTGCTGCGTGGCGCTGGGCCAGCCAGCCGCCTTCACTGCTGCGCTGGCCAACCTCGGCGGCGGCCTAGTGTGCGAGCAAGTGGGCGTGGTGCCGATAGAGAAGCAATTGCTGCTAGCAGAGGCTGAGGCGGCTGGGCTGTAACGCGAACTTTCCAGTTCGCGGGCAAGCGCAGCGAGCATCTACGTAAGCGAACGTCTGCGAGCGTGGCTGCTCGCTACGCTCGCTCGCGAACTGGAAAGTTCGCGTTACGGCAAGCCCCGCACCACCCGCGCTGGGTTACCGACGGCCAGCGAATACGCCGGAATATCCTTCGTCACCACCGCACCGGCCCCTATTACGCAGCCTGCCCCTATCGTCACGCCGGGGCACACGATGGCCCCGCCCCCCAGCCAGCAATCATCGCCAATGGTGATGGGCCGCGCCAGCTCCAGGGTGCGGTGCGTCATAGCGTCGAGTGGGTGAGTGGCGGCGTAGAGTTGCACGCCGGGGCCAAACAGCACGTTGGAGCCGATGGTGATGCGCGCCGCGTCGAGCACCACACAGTTTACGTTGAAATACACGTTGTTGCCGCAGTGGATATTGTGGCCGTAGTCGCAGTGGAAGGGCGGCTCGACCCACAGGTTTTCGCCGGCATGGGGCAGCAGCTCGGCCAGAATATGGCGGGCGGCATCGGTGAGCAGGTACTCCGTCACGTTGAGGCGGTGCAGGAGGTGCTTGGCACGGGTACGGGCAGCGAGTAGCGCAGGGTCGAAGGCGGCGTACAGCTCGCCGGCTAGCATTTTCTCTTCTTCGCTGCGCATGGCTGAGCGGATTTAGGCTAGTGCTTAGTTAGCGAAGCCCAGAGATAGAATAGTGCGAGCAATACTATCGGTGTCGTGATAATAGCCGCCATGGCAGTGGCAATAACTACCACAGCCTCAGAGCTAAATAACCGCCGAAATAGCCGCCGCCACAGAAAAAACAGCACGCCGGAAACGACCAGCGATACCACATAAAAGCCGGTTCCGAATACTGGTTGGACTATTTCCATCGTTCGATTACGCTTTTTTCAGAAATTCAGTTTTTAGCACCATCGTGCTGCCCCCGGCGCGGCCCTCTACCTCGGCGGGCGAGTTGGTGAGGCGAATATTCTTGACCAACGTGCCGCGCTTGAGCGTTTGCGACGAGCCTTTTACTTTGAGGTCTTTGATGAGGGTGACTGCGTCGCCTTCGGCGAGTAGCGTGCCGTTGCTGTCTTTTACGTCCATGTAGCTGATTGTGCGGGGTCTGCGATTGGGTAAGCAATACTATTTTTTGGCCAGCACGTACTCGGCAAAGCCTAGCAAATCCCAAAAAATACTCGGCACGATGCGGCCGTATTTGAGCAGGTTGTGCGGTATTTTAAACGGGATGAGTGCAATAGCGTGCCAGCGCCGCACCACGCCCCCGGCCACTATCTGGCAGCGCTGGCGCATGAATAAATTGTAGAGTTCGCTGAGCGAATAAATCCGCACGTGCGTGTCGTCGTCGAAGTAATTCAGCGTGCCCTTCATGCGGGGCAGCGTGGTGGAGTGGAAGCCCGGAAACTCCACGTACAGCATGCCGTCCTTTTTGAGCTTTGGCAGTAAGCCTTGTAGCACGGCATCGCCATTGCGCAAATGCTCAATGACGTGCGCCAGCATAATAAAATCGAAATAATCGTTGGGAATTGCATCGAAATTCAATTCCTCCAGATTCATTTCGTAGAAGGCGGTCATTACCTGAAAATCCCGCTCGTCGTTGTTATAGTTTTTATCTAAATCAACACCGTGATATTCGCAGTTGGGAAACCACTTTTTGGTATTGGATGCTGAGTGATTTCCCGCCCCAATGTCCAATAATCGAAAAGGCTTATTGGCATAATAACGCTCAATAAATCTAAACTTAGCAGGCAGCATCAAGCGGCGGGACAAACTCATTTTCCGTATTTTAATCACCATACCACGTTTGAGCGTCTGCGACGAGCCACGCACCTTGAAGTCTTTGATGAGAGTGACTGAATCGCCTTCGGCAAACAGAGCACCGTTGCTATCTTTTACGTCCATAAAACTAGTGGGATTATGAAGAATTGCAAAGTGCCTTGAATTCTGCGCCGTTGTTAAACTTAGGAAAGTAGTTGTAAGAAATCAGGCCGACCTCGGACTGTAGCAATTGTTTCAGTTCGAGAAACAATTTTTCCTCTATTATGCCATCGCCTGCAACTGTCAATGAAAGTATTAGCTGTCCATCAGAGAGGAAGTACGCCCCAACCATTATACTATCAGGCGTTTTCTCTAGCTCGTTCCAATGACGAGTCGCCCTAAGTTGCGGATGTGCTTGAAGATACTGGAGCATGTTATACTCTGTGGCATACTCTACTCCCCAATCCTCATAATCTTCTGTTAAATGGAGGTGATTTGGTACATAGCGTTCCAATAGTTGCATGACAGTTTCAGCGAACCGGTTATTAGCCAGCACGAAACATAATGCATCACCGTACCAGATATCCTCCTGCACACCTACCCTCGCCAAGATTTCACCGTCTCCACAAATACTTTCACATTGTCCGGATTAGTATCTGGGTACACGCCGTGGCCGAGGTTGGCGATGTGGGGGCCGCCGGCAAATTCGGCCAGCATAGCTTCGGTGGCGGCTTTTACCTGGGCGGGTGTGCCGTAGAGGGCACAGGGGTCGAGGTTGCCTTGCAGGGTTTTGCCGGGGGCCTGCTGGCGTGCCTGCTGCGGCGACTGGTTCCAGTCGAGGCCGATGGTGCGGCAAGGGGTTTTGGCGAGGTCTTCCACGGCCCACCACGCGCCCTTGGCGAAAATGGTGACGGGCACCAGCGGGGCCAGCGCCGCACAAATACGGCTGATGTAGCGCGTCGAAAACTCGGCGTAGTGCGCGGGCGGCAGGATGCCCGCCCACGAGTCGAAAATCTGCACTAGGTCGGCCCCGGCCGTCACCTGGGCTTGCAGGTATGCGATGGTCGTGACCGTGATTTTCTCTAGCAGCTGGTGCGCCAGCGCGGGCTCCTGGTAGAGCATGCGGCGGGCTTTGCTGAAGGTTTTGGAGCCGTGGCCCTCCACCATGTAGGCCAGAATAGTCCAGGGTGCGCCTGCAAAGCCGATGAGCGGCACGCGGCCAGCCAACTCTTTTTTGGTGATGCGCAGGGCTTCGAGCACGTAGCCGAGGTGCTCGTGCGGGTCGGCCACGCGCAGCTTTTCTACATCAGACGCATTCTTCACCACTTCGGGAAAGAGTGGGCCTTTCGCCTCAATCATCTCGTAGGTAAGGCCCATGGCCTCAGGCACCACCAATATGTCAGAGAAGATAATGGCGGCGTCTACATCGAGCGCATCGACAGGCTGGATGGTGACTTCGGCCGCCAGCGCGGGCGTTTCAACCAGTTCTTTGAAGCCCGAGAGGCGGCCGCGCAACTCGCGGTACTGGGGCAGAATGCGGCCGGCCTGGCGCATGAGCCATACGGGCGTGCGCTCGGTAGTTTCGCCTTTAGCGGCGCGGAGGAGGATATCGTTTTGTAGCATAAAGTGGCCGCAAAAGTACGGCCGCCCCGCCGCCTACCGACTCAGGCCAGGGAATAATGCGCCGATAGCCGTAGCCAAAAAATTCACCCCAATGGCCAGCGTGATAAAGCCCATGATACGGGCCAGCGCCGCCATGCCTGGCCGCCCCAGCAGCCGCGTGAGCCGCAACGATGACAGCAACACCACAAAGCTGGCCAGCGCCACCAGCGCAAAACCCACAATGGTCATCAGCTGGTCGAAGTGCGTGGGGCGGATGAGGCCGATGCAGATGGCCATCGAGCCCGGCCCCGAGAGCATGGGCATGGCCAGCGGCGTAAAGCTGATATCGTCTTTATGAGTACTTTCTTCGAGCGTAGCGGGGCCTACGCGGTCGCGGTTGGCACCGGGCGTCAGCAGGTCGAAGGCCGAGCGCATGAGCAAGATGCCGCCCGCGATGCGCAAATGCTGAATATTGATACCGAAGAAGTTAAGAATATATTGGCCGCCCAGGTAAGCTATGCTCAAGATGGCCACCATATAGAGACAGGCCCGCAAAGCCGTTTGCAGCCGCTCAGAGGGGCTGTCGTCGCTGGTGAGCGTGAGGAAAACGGGCATCGCCCCGAAGGGATTGACCACCGAAAAAATGGTGGTGAACGTGGCAATCAGAACTTCCATTCTACAAAGGTAGCGGCTAGTTTTAGGGGCGAGCCTACCTTCGGGTCTAAGTCTACCTTTGCCTTTGTGACTGGATTTTACTTACTTCTTCGCGGCCTGGGGCTGGGCTTGGGTAGCTTGGGCGTGTTGTTTACCCTGCTGCCGCTGCTGCGCAAGACAGCATGGTGGGTCCGCATCTTTGACTTTCCACGCCTTCAAATCGTGGCTGGGCTGGTGCTGAGTTTGCCACTGCTACAAGCGCCGGGCCTTGCGGTGGCAGGGCTGCCGGTGCACTTGCCCACGGTGTTGGTGCTGGCGGCCATTGGGTATCAGGCCACGCGCATCTGGCCCTACACGCCGCTGCACCGCAAGCAGGTACGCGACGCCCAACGCCCGGCTTCGGATACTGATAACCATCTCAGTCTATTGGTTACCAATGTATTAATGTACAACCGCGACGCCTCGCGCTGCCTAGGCGTCATTCGCCAATACAGCCCCGATGTGGTGCTGGCCGTCGAAACTGACGACTGGTGGCTGAGCCAGCTAGCTTTGCTAGGCCAGGACTACCCGCACACCTGCCACGCCCCGCTGCCCAACACGTATGGCATGCTGGTTTTTTCGCGGCTGCCGCTGCGCGAAAAGGAAATCAAGTTTATTCTCGACCCCGGCATTCCGTCTTTCCACGGGCGGGTCGAGCTGCCGAGCGGCGTGCGCGTGGCGCTGCACTTTGTGCACCCCAAGCCGCCGGCCCCGCGAGAGTCTAAAACCAGCACGCGCCGCGATGCCGAGCTGCTACTGGTGGGCCGTGCCATTCAGCATCACGATGGGCCAACCATCGTGGCTGGCGACCTCAACGATGTGGCGTGGTCGCACACCTCAGAGCTATTCAGGCGGCTGGCGCGACTGCTCGACCCGCGCGTGGGCCGGGGCCTGCTACCCACCTTTCATGCCGATTACAAGCTGCTGCGCTGGCCGCTCGACCACGTGTTTCACTCGGCGCATTTTCGCTTGCAGCAGCTCGAACGGCTGCCGCACATCGGCTCCGACCACTACCCTATCTACATTCGTCTCAGCTACGAGCCGCAGGGCTGGCAAGCGCAGGAACAAGAGCTAGAAACGCCCGACGCCGAGGACCGGCTTGAGGCTCGGGAGAAAATTCAGGAAGCCGCCCAGGAAGATTACCAGTAGCTCGCAGACTTCGAACTGAGCTACTCTGAAATAAAAAACCCGGCCCGCCGATTAATTCGGTAGGCCGGGATAGCAGAAGGTTGGGGATAATTGGTAATTACTTAACTTAGTTGAGGTGTGCGGGACGAATGGTTATTTTGGTAGTGGCGGCTCCATTGTAGGCCAGGGCAGTGCGGCTGATGGGGCTGCTGAGGCGGCCCTTGGGAGCGCGCAGCAGGGGGCGCACTTGCAGGGTAATGCGCTGGCGATGTACATCACCAAAGCCGAGGGCGAAATTGCGCAGGGCGGGCAGGGCATCGTCGCCCAGGTATTTGTAGGTGTTGAACTCAAATTCGACGGGCACGCGCACCGAGTCGCCGGCGGGTAGCTCTAGTTGAGTTACTATGCGGCTTTTGCCCAGCGGGCGGCCATCTACCAGCACCGTGTAGTCGAGGCCCGCGAGGGTAGCGGTAGTGGGGTTGGGGTTGTAAGCGTTCACCCGCATCCGAATGCGCAGGGGCAGCTGCTGGTTGACATAGCCCGCAATAATCTGGTTGCGGCGGGGTAGGTCCATATCAGCGGGCACGTTGAGGGGCAGCACGTTGAGGCCGTTGAGTGAGGCTTCTTCCACAGCCCGCACCCGAAACTCGGGCTCGTGACGCACAATGCCTTCTTGCTGGGCACCGCGCAGCGTGCAGCTGGCAGTAGTAGCTAGCAGACCTACCAGCAGCAAGTGTGCATAGCGAGTCAGAAGGCGCGTAACATTGTTCATGGCAATCGGCTGGCTGATTTAAATATTCAGCGCTAAGCCGATACAAACTTCCGAAGCAACCAGCCCCTAGTGCGGCCCAATTAGCCGAACCGCTCGCCAAGCCCGCCGAACAGCATGTCTGGCTAGCTTAAAGAAAAGCCAGGATTAATACGGCTCATCTCTGCTTTTACTGCGAGCGACGAGCTTGCGCCCCCATTGCCGTGACGGGCTGGGCCACTTGGCTCGACCGACTGAGGCGGCCCCGAGCCGAGCGCAGCAACGGCCGCACTTGCAGCGTGATACGCTGGCGGTGCACATCGCCGAAGCCCAGGGCAAAATTGCGCAGCGCAGGCATAGCATCCTCGCCCAGGTACTTATAGGTGTTGAACTCAAATGTCAGCGGCAGGCGCACCGAATCGCCGGCTGGCAGCTCTAGCTCCGCCATCAGACGGTTTTTACCGAGAGGGCGGCCGTCTATCAGCACCGTATAATCGGGGCCGGAGAGGGCAATAGGCTCCAGTCCAGGGTTGTACGCATTGAGCTGCACGCGGGCATGCAGAGGCAATTCTTTATTGACATAGCCCGAAATAATCTGATTGCGGCGGGGCAGGTCCATGTCGGCCGGCACGTTCAAGGACAGCACATCAAGGCCATTGAGCGAAGCTTCTTCCACGGCCCGCACCCGAAACTCAGGCCCCCGGCTGGGGCCGCCTTCCTGGCGTGTTTCGCGCAGGGTGCAGCTAGCAAAAAGTACCATTGCCAGCAAGCTGGCAGTGCGAAACAAGGCAGTAGGAGAGTTCATCAAGAGTATTTACGTAGCCGGTTAGCTAGCAGGTTTGGCCCCAACGCAAGAATGTGCTAGTAGTTGTATTATTTATCCAATGCACTAGAAACAGACCGGCTGCGGAGGCAGCTTGGGTCCCAAATTCTTTGTACGAAGTGTTAGTTCCCGGTTTGTGGGTTAGTACACATCAACTCGGCTTAACTCAATAATTATACCAGATACCAAATCGCAGCGCCAGCCAAAACAGCAAGCTCACAGTGGCCAACACCAGAATGCGCAGGCCATGCGCCCGGTCGGTGGCGCTGTAGGCGTACACGCGCCGGCCATCGGGCAGCTGCTTGCGATGGAAGTGTAGCTGATAGCCAATCATCAGCCCAAACAAGCCACCCAACAACGCCGAAATATAGCCGCCCGCCACCCAGGCGCGGTGCTCCTTATCGGGCTGGGCCAGCTCGGCCACGCGGTGCTGCCGTAGCAGGCGCAACGTATCGGGCGATATATCGCGCCCGCGCTCTAGCAGCAGTTGGCTTGCTAATGTCACGTCAAACGCGCTCCATTCATCAGGCTTCACCAGCAGGTCAAACAGCTCTTCGTCGCTAAAGCCGAACAGGTAATGCTTGGGGTCGACCTGACTGAGTGCCCTCTCGTTGAGTATTGCCAGCACTTGGGTGCTGCGCTCAAAATCAGCCAGCCGCAGCTTGACAATAAACTTACTAATGAGCCGGTTATTGGCAAACGAAGGGTCGAAGGCCAGTTGGCCGTTGTCTACGGACGTGCGGTACTCGATACCTTGCTGCGCCAGCGTGGCCAGTAGCGGCTGCGCGGCCTCGGCCGAAGCATAGGTTTGAAACTCCCGAAAGTCGGAGTTACCCCAAACTGATACGTCGTCTTCCACGCCTGTCATGTAAGGCTGGTTGGGTTGGTCGAAGTATTCGCCATCATCGCCCTGCACGCGAGCGTGCAGCGCTTGGGCAACGGCCAATATTTTACCCAGCGTTTCCTCATCAGGGTTTTCCACCGTTATCCGGTCGTGCTCGTGGCCAAACCACACGTACTCGCTATTGCGCCCTGCGTGCGAGTGCCCCATCCAAGCAGCCAGCCCCTCCACCTGAGCATCGTAGGCACTATCACCTTGCCCATACTCAGGGTCAATACTGTAGTCATTACGCTCCATTTCGGAATCCTTTGCCACATAATCCAACCACTCGGCCCGCGAAATAGTCGTTAAGTCTCCCTCATCATTCCAAGACTTCGCTTTACGGGTAATATGTAAGTGATAGCTCATGCGCAGACTAGTGTAAAACAGGCCAAAATAAACGCCAAAAGGCCGGAAGCTCACGCTCCCGGCCTTTTCTTACTTCTCAGAAAAAACAACTACCAGTCAGGGGCGCAGCCCCATATCTGTTAAATCCGTTTAATCCGTTAGAATCTGCGGTCTATTTGCCGTCTACTTCTTCGTAGTCCACATCGGTTACGTGGTCGCCGGCCGGCTGGCCTTGGCCACCGCTCTGCCCATCGGCACCGGGGAAGCCCTGGCCGTCGGGCTGGCCACCTTGGGCGCCAGCAGCGGCATACATTTCCTGCGAAGCAGTTTCCCACGCCTTATTCAGAGCAGCTACACCAGCGTCGATGCCGTTGATGTCTTTGCTTTCGTGGGCTTTCTTGAGGTCGGCGAGAGCACTTTCCACAGCGGTTTTGTTGCCGCCGCTCAACTTGTCGCCAAATTCTTTGAGCTGCTTCTCGGTCTGGAAAATCAGCGAGTCAGCCT
>CAXUKA010000090.1:0-19388 GCA_964251335.1 uncultured Hymenobacter sp. | reverse complement strand
GTCGGCGGAAGGATGCACGGGAATGGGATTTTCGGGCGCGGAAGTCGGTTGCATAAAACGCTTGTATTCGGGCTCTTTACTTATAGCTACTGCCTAGGGGTTGGTTTCTGCATTGCGCTGAGGCACGGCGGGGCCAGCCGCTCCGGCCGCTACCGGAATATCTTCGACCTCAAAGCCAGCCACCATGGCCCGGAAATTATTCCAGCCAGCTCGCGCCACCTGCGCCACGTGCACGATAAAAAACAGCACGTAGCCCAACGTTAGCACAAAGTGCTCGATGCGGGCGGCCTCGTAGCCACCCAGCACCCGCGTAATCCAACCAAACTGCACCGGCTTGTAAATAGCCAGCCCCGTGAGGAGCGAACCCAAACCCATGACAATCACGGCGGTGTAAGCAATGCGTTGCGCGCCGTTGTACTTGCGCACGAGCGGCGCGCCCTTGCGCAGGCCCAGGTCGTGGAGCGTCACCTGCCAAGCTTCGCGGAAGGAGTCGCGGTTGGGCAGTAAGTAGCGCCATTCGCCCGAAAACAAGGTGTAAAGCACATACAGCAAGCCGTTTATAAAAAACACCCACATCAGCATAAAATGCCACGACATGCCCTGCGCCAGCTTGTGCGTCAGGCCGAAGGTGTTGTAAAACGACTGCGGGAAAAACTTAAAAAGCGTCGTTTTGCCCCAGCCAATACGGTACACGTCGTTGGCCCAGTATATCCAAAGGCCGCTCCATATCATGAGGGCCAGCACCGGAAAATTAATCCAGTGAAACCAGCGGATGGCCAGCGGGTGCTTCTCAACGAGTTGTTTCATAGTACTTGTAGCATAAGCTTTAGCTTGTGCATCGGCAGCTTCGCATATACGGCGGGCGAAAGCTTACTGGACTTTCTGCACGCGCAGGTAATCAAGCATGGCTTGGTTTACGGCTCCGTTCATATTGGTATTGGCCGGCTCGTAGGCCAGCGTGAGCTGGTGCGTGCCTTTGGGCAGCTGCACCAGCACGGCATTGCTAAAGCCCCAGTTCGACCACTCCTCTACCCCACGCTGCGGCAGCACAATGGTACCCAGCTCCTTACCACCCATCTGCAAAGTACGGATGGCGCATTTGTTATTCGTGTTGGTAGGCCCGTTGCCGTTGGCATAACGGAAATCTACGGCATAAAGCCCCGCCTCCGGCACCGTGACCGGGATGGTGAGCGTGCGGTTTTTGGTGGTATTTATTTCGATAAAACCCTGGCCGGTGAAGCCTTTATAAGGTTGGGTAGCTTTGGCGGCCACGGTTTCGAGCTGCACCTGGTAATCAACTTTACTTCCACTAATTACTAGTGGTTCGCTGGCGAACGATTCTAATCCTTGATTATCAATAGCTATTACTTGGTATTCAGCGTATTCTTGACCTACGACTACACCAGATATAGCTTTGGTTGAAGCGGTGGTAGCAATCACTTGCCCATTTTTCAGTACCCGGTACAGTTGAGCGCCCTTTACTGGCTCCCACTGTAAGAAGCTTGTATAACCTAAGTATACCGTCACGACTGGGACTTCGGGAGTAAAAGCGTTAGCCACCCGATTGACGGGTGCCGCTGCCGGAGCCTGACTGCTGAGCACGATGCGCAGCGCATGGCGGCCCATGAGCGTGGCAGGCACGGCTGCGCCGGCCAGCGGATGGCCATCGAGCGTAATTGTCTGAATGACATTGCCAAAACCTTGCAATTCAATATCCAGCACGGCTTTGCGGTACTTGAAATTCGTCAGCTTGCGGTCGCCTTGGAAAGCCTGGGGCACGAAGGGCTGAAATACCAGTCGGTCGGCCTCGTAGTGCATGCCGAACAGGACTTTATACACCAAGCCAATACTGCCCGAGAGGCTCCAGAGCATATTGCTGCTGTTAATCTGCGTGCCAGCGAAGTCGCCATTCTGCGCTACAAAATTCTCTTTGTTAGTGAGAAACAGCGCCGCCGAGCGGTAAATAGCGGCCATGCTTTCGGTCAGCGACGCTTCATTGCCCGTCTTGGCGGCGGCCAGCGCCCAGTAGCTTTGCACGAAGGGCCACACCGCATTATTGTGGTAGGGCGGAATGCCCGGAATCTGCGGGTAGATGCACGAAATGCCGAAATCGGTAGTCGGCGTGCGGCTCACTACCGTTTTAGCCCGCGCCTCATCGGCGATGCCAAACCACACACTCAGCGCCTCGCCCAACGCCTCGGAGCGAGGCGAGAGCGACAAGAAATTGCGACCGTAGAGAAACTGGCCGTAGTAGCCCGCGCTTTCCTGCCAAAGGTACTGATTGATACCCGCTTTAATACTTGCGGCGGCTTGCTCGTGCTGCGCGGCCACGGCGGTTTCACCGAGTTGGCGGGCCATTTGGGACAACACGGTATTGGCCTGGAAATGCACAGCATTGGTGCCCAGATTTTCGCTCTGGTAAATGTCAACCGGCTGCATCCAGCGTGGATACGTCTGCTCGCGCCAGTCGAGAAACGACGACTCGCCGCGTACAAGGCCGGTGGCTGGGTCGTAGGCGTTGCGCATGTCGTCGGCAATCGAGTGCTTTACAATGGGGTACACTTTGCGCAGCCACGCCTCGTCGCCGGTCACTTTGTAGATTTCCCAGGCGGCCACGGCCCATATCATGCGGTCGGTTGAGCACGGGTAGGCCCCGCCGGTGCCAGTGTCTTGGATGATGCGGCCCTCAGGCGTCACCTTGCGCATGAGGCTGTTCATGGCCACTTTGGGCTGCAAGGTGGCCTGCGCCAGGATGATGGAGTAGCTCACATCGCGCGTCCAGACGCCGCCCCACTCCTTGCCAGTGCGTAGGGTGCTGTCGGGCTCCACGGCGCGGCGGGCTTCTTCCAGGGCCAGATTATAGAGCGCGTCGGCCAGCGGATAGGGTGAACTATACTGCGGAAAATCAGCGGTACTAATGCTTTTTTTCCAGCTGGTGGCCGTGGTTTTGGCATCGGTGGGCGCGTTCAGCGTCAGGGTCACTTCGTAGATGCCGTCGCCGTCGGGGTCGTGCATTTCCAGCTCGGGCTTGTTCACCAGGTTGTCGAAGTCCCAGCTCAGCGGCGCGGTGTTGCCAGCCACGAATACCTGCTTGAAATCCTGCTTGTAGAGCTTGTCGCCCTTGTAGGTGGTGTAGTAGCCTTGCTTCTTGAAAGCTTCCAGCACCGGCCGCATATCCAGCCTGATTTTCAGCTTAGTATTGGGGGCCAGGTACACATCAGCCGGGGCGGGCGTGGGGTCTACGTAGCGCTGGCCGAACACGAGTATCGGCGTTTCAAGCGCCCCGCCGCCCGGCCGGGGCACGGCCAAAAATAGGTTATCCTGGCCCGGAGCCAGCTCGTTGTCCTTGCCGTTGATGCTGAATTTGAAGCTTATCTGCGGGCTCTGGAAAGCATTAGCCGGGCTGCGGTAGTTGGAGGTGAGTTCGGTGGCCGAAAGGGCGCGGGCATGGTGCGGGCCTTGCACCACACTGTCGGCATACAGCGTGTATACTGCTGATTGCCAGAGCGGGCGGGCCGGCTGCGGGCGCTCGGGCGGGTGGGCTGCGGGCATAGTGCTGGCCGTAGGCTTAGGAGTTTGGCAGGAAGAAAGTAACAGACTACCAGCAATAAAGCTAGTGGGAAGCAAAACGCATTTCATATAAAACGGTGGCCGCGCTACCACGGCTGGGGTGGGACTGAGACACGAAGGTAAATAGCTACGAAAACCTCCTACGCTATGGCCTCGCTTTAGGCTACTTTGCCACCTAGCCTACAGAACAATTGCTTGTTCTACTATTAATACATAATACAATATACTTTATTTACCGATTATTGGCATATCAATCGTTATTCTAAGTATGTTACTAAAATAATTTTTTCTACTCTAAATACAATTACCCTATACTGACTTAGACAACACTTCTTCTTGCTCTCAAGCGCTTACCTAAGATTCTCCTCTCTTACACTCCCTAAAACAGCACAATATCCATACTTAACTACACTAAGCCGCCAAAACCTCCAACCTATTGATTGATTATTATTACATTATCTTTATTGTTCTGTTTAAAAAGGTCATCAGCCAGTTCCTACCTCTCCTTACTGCCTCGCTTACTTTTTCTTTGACTGCCGTGTTTTTTTTCCTCTCTGAAGAACAACCGACTCAACGCCATAACTATCTAATTATTAGAATTAAGAGCTAAAAAATCAACCTTAATAAATTACTTTCTTATCAATTTTTAATAAAAAGTTTATACCAGATTTTTGAAATTTGAATTATCAGGATATAATATTACACTATCATAATATCTGCTCTTTCTACCCTTCTAAGCTATGTTACTCACTTTAGAATCGCCACCTGGTCCCTCTAGGCAGTCTGCACATATGCAGGAGGGGCGGATAAGCAACAGCCCGGTGGTGCAGCGTTTGCCACGGCGCAAGCGATTGTTCGACTTTTGCTTTGCCTTGCTCGTGGTAGTTTTTGTGCTGGGCTGGCTGATTCCGTTAATTGCCTGCCTGATAAAGCTGGAGTCCAGAGGGCCAATATTTTTTCGGCAGCTGCGCACTGGCAAAAACGGCAAAGCGTTTTACTGCTTCAAATTTAGAAGCATGCACCTCAGCGACGATGCCCACACCCGCCAAGCTAGCTTGGGCGACAGCCGCATCACTAAAGTAGGAGCGTTTTTGCGGCGCACCAGCCTCGATGAGCTACCGCAGTTTCTGAATGTGCTACGGGGCGAAATGTCGGTGGTTGGGCCCCGCCCGCACATGCTCAAGCACACGGAAGACTACTCTAAAACCATCCATAATTTTATGGACCGCCACTTGGTAATGCCCGGCATTACGGGCTTGGCGCAAGTGTCTGGCTACCGGGGCGAAACGAAGGAGCTGGGGGCAATGGTCAATCGCTTCAACGCCGATATTCATTACCTGCAAAACTGGTCGTTCCGCCTGGACCTCAAGATTGTACTGCGCACTGCCATGCAGGTATTTGGCAACAACAAGCACGTTTTTTAAGGCGTATTCTTAATAGTAAAGAAAGTATCGAGCAAACCCTACTAAGAACCTATCCGAGAAGTCGGCGCCTTAAATCAAAGAGTGTCATGCTGAACGCTATGAAGCATAACGACCATAGGACTTTCGGGGTAAGCTCTAAGCCAGCCCCGCCGGCTACGAATGACAACAAGCACTAAGACCAGGAAATAAAAAAGCCCACCGGATACCGATGGGCTTTTCCAACCAAAACACCTTAAAAACTATTCTTTCACGCAGATACAAACAGCGTGGCGAATAAAAGATTCCAAGCGAAACTCAAATTTTCGCGTTACCCTCAGCACCCTTGTGCTCTTCGGCGGTTAAGTAACTATTACGCCGGCTTTTACACCTGTTGGGATTTTGTTCTGCCCGCTAATAGGCTGCCGCTACATGGCGATATCGCCCAGCTATTCCACAATGATGGCTGTGGCCTCAATTTCTACTAGCAGGCGCGGGTCGATGAGCGCGGCCACTTGCACCATCGTAGAAGCCGGCCGAATCTGACCGAATACTTCGCCGTGCGCCCGCCCTACCGCCTCCCAATTGGCGATGTTGGTGACGAAAATGCGCGTGCGTACCACTTGTTCCAAAGTGGCTCCGGCTTCGTGCAGCGCAGTCGCTATTTTCTCCAGAATGCGCTTGGCTTGGGTGTACTCGTCGCTGCCAGTAATGGTGTCGCCATCCTGGGCGGTGGTACCAGCTACCTCTACCACTTGCCCCACCCGCACGGCCCGCGAGTAGCCCACGGTGGCCTCCCACGGCGCACCCGATGAAATGAGTTGTCGCATTTATTGGTATATAACTACTTACACCTCTCTACTCTTCCACCGGAAGTTCAAATAAACTCACTACCGCATTATGATAATGCGCCGGTAGGCTCGCCGTATCGGTCAGCGCAACTAAGCCGAGGTACGTAAACCCGCACGCCGTGTAATGCGCGATAAGCCCCTGGTTTTCGCCGACAGTGTCCAGGCGCACAAACTTTTTTTGGTGTTGCCGGGCGTACTCTTTGGCCCACTGCACAATATCCTTGACCAGGCCCTGGCCCCGGCACTCGGAGTTGGTAGCAATGCGGTGGATATACACGGCCGGGTCGGCATTTTTGGCTCCCCAAATCTGGGGGTCATCGAACGTAATGGCCCACACGCAGGCAATGGTATCGCCCAGCATTATCTTCCACTGGCGGCCCTCAGCTAGCTCCTGCTCCACCATACTACGTTCAAAATCAGGCCATACTACAGTAGCGTTAGCGGTCGCAGCCTGATAGGCCGAAGCCAGCCGGTAGAGTCGAAAAATTTCGTCGATGTCAGCTGGCGTGCTGCGTAGCAGCTGCTTATCAGGAGAAGGAACCATATCGGTAGCAAAAAGCTGCGTGAAGCATCGCTAAAAGCAATGCGCCCGCCCCCCTTAAAGGAGAGCGGGCGCAAATTACTTTATTAGCTGCTTTATAGACACTAACTAGACGTCGAGCTTGGCGTATTTGGCATTCTGCTCGATAAAGTCGCGGCGTGGGGCCACTTCATCGCCCATCAGCATCGAGAACAAGTGGTCGGCCTCGGCGGCCGAGTCCACGCTTACTTGCTTCAGCGAGCGGGTAGCGGGCTGCATGGTGGTGGTCCAAAGCTGCTCGGCGTTCATCTCTCCCAAGCCTTTGTAGCGCTGCACGTTTACGGTTTCGGGGCGGCCACGGCCGAGTTCTGCGGTGGCGGCGGCACGGTCGTCTTCGGTCCAGCAGTAGCGCTCTTCTTTGCCACGCTTCACGAGGTACAGCGGCGGCAGGGCAATGTAGATGTGGCCCTGGTCGACGAGCTGCCGCATGTAGCGGAAGAAGAACGTGAGGATGAGCGTGCGAATGTGCGAGCCGTCAATATCAGCATCGGTCATGATGATGATTTTGTGGTAGCGCAGCTTGTCGAAATTCAGCGGGCCGGTTTCGTTGCCCTCGTCGTCGGTGCCGAAAGCCAGCGACTTACGCTCGTTGAAGGTCACGCCCAACGCGGTAATCATGTTCTTGATTTCCTCGTTTTCCAGAATCTTGTGCTCTTGGGCTTTCTCTACGTTCAGGATTTTACCGCGCAACGGCAGAATGGCCTGAAACGCCCGGTTGCGGCCCATTTTGGCCGTGCCACCGGCCGAGTCACCTTCGACCAGGTACAGCTCGCACACTTCGGGGTTCGAGTCGGAGCAGTCGGCCAGCTTGCCGGGCAAAGAGTTGGAGCCCAGCACGTTTTTGCGCTGCACCATGTCCTTGGCCTTGCGGGCGGCGATGCGGGCCTTGGCAGCCAGAATCACCTTGTCCATGATTTTGTTGGCCTGGCCTGGGTTTTCTTCCAGGTATTGGCCCAAAATCTCACCTACTACGCTGTTTACCGCGCCGCTTACCTCGGAGTTGCCGAGCTTGGTTTTGGTCTGGCCTTCAAACTGCGGCTCCATCACTTTCACCGAGATGACGGCCGTGAGGCCCTCGCGGAAGTCGTCACCGGTAATTTCTACCTTGGCTTTTTCAAACAGCTTGCTCTTATCGCCATACGCCTTCAGCACCCGCGTCACGGCCGAGCGGAAACCCGCCACGTGCGTGCCACCTTCGATGGTGTTGATGTTGTTGACGTAGCTGTACACGTTTTCTTGGTAGGAAGTATTGTACTGCAAGGCTACTTCCACCGGCGTGCCGCCCTTCTCGCTTTCTACGTAAATGGGCTCGGAGAGCAGCGAGGGCCGCTCGGTGCCATCGAGGTACTGCACAAAGTCGCGCAGGCCGCCCGTCGAGTAAAACTCTTCGTAGCGGAAGCCTTCGGCGTTGGCGTGGCCCACGGCGGCATCGCCGGTCAGCACTTCGCGGCGGTCGGTGAGGGTAATGCGGATGCCTTTGTTCAGGAACGACAAATCGCGCAGGCGGCTGGCGATAGTGGCATAGCGATACACCGTTTCGGTGAAGATGCTGGGGTCGGGCAGGAACTGTACTTGCGTGCCATGCTCCTCAGTATCACCAATTTCCTTTACCGGGTATAGCGGCACACCAATGCTGTACTCCTGCTCGTAGAGATGGCCCTTGCGGCGCACATTCACCTTGAGCTCGGTGCTGAGCGCGTTTACGCAGCTTACGCCCACACCGTGCAGGCCACCCGATACTTTGTAGCTGTCTTTGTCGAACTTGCCACCAGCGTGCAGCACGGTCAGCACCACTTCGAGGGCCGAGCGGCCTTCCTTAGCGTGCCAGTCTACGGGAATACCCCGGCCGTTGTCGCGGACGGTAATCGAGTTGTTTTCGTTAATCGTGACCTGAATCAGGTCGCAGTGCCCGGCCAGGGCTTCGTCGATGGAATTGTCCACCACTTCCCACACCAGGTGGTGCAGGCCCTTGATACCCGTGTCGCCGATGTACATGCTGGGGCGCTTGCGCACCGCCTCCAGCCCTTCCAGCACCTGAATGCTATCGGCCGAGTAGTCGGCGGGGGCTTTCTTTTCTACTACTTCACTCATGCGAGAGAGGGGGTTAAACCGACCGGAAATACGATCAGAAAGAGAACACCCAAAAGTACCCTTTTTATTCCATTTTGCCTAGTTTTTGAGGGGTTTTTTGCCAGTATTTTTAGGCCCTAAAAGAGCCTTTGCCAGGTCCGGCAAAGGCTTTCCTTAAAACTTTTAAATTCAATTCGGCCCCTGTGCAAGCTAGCCCCGATTGGATTCTCCGATGCCTCCGCAATTTGATTAGCCAGCCGCAAGTCATTAATTATCAAATCACTATATTTTAGTCATTTTCATGGCTCAGAACTAATTCACAGCAGCCATATGCATTTTAATATCCATAAATTACCGTAATTCAAATTATTACAATCTTAAATAGCTTATACCAGAGGGCTGTTCCGAGTTGGTAAGCGCCATTTCGGGTACTCTACCAGTATCATCCAGCTTTAGCTTGACTGCAACGCTCGCCCAATACTAAATTTTATAGCCGCACTAACGGGGGTGGCAAAAGTGCAGCTTATACGGCCTAGCCCTTTGATAAAGAGGCATTGCCTTAGGCTCCGGTAAGGCAAAAACCAGAAGAACCGTAGCGGCGCTGTATACAACCGTGGTGCAAGTCTTGGCTTGGTACTCAGCGCGCAAACTACCTTTTTGGTAATCAGCCCCTACCAATCAGTGGCCGGGAGTTGGAGTAGCGGCCGTTCCGGGGCCGCCTGCCGCTGGGGCCGCGCCGATAGCTGCCGGGCGCACTGGCTGGCCGGGCGTCCAGTCGAGCACGTGCACGGGCTGCGGGGGCAGGTTTTCGAGGGTTTCGCCATCGCCCTGGCCAGTGCGCTGCACGAAGAGGCTTAGTATTCGCTCGTTTTTCCAGCGCTCGGTGTCGTAGCTCGGCTCCCAGTTGCCCACCGCGCCGGTGGTGAGGTCGGCGGCCGACCACCGGCCAGCAACCAGATTGGGACAGCTGAGCACCGAGGCCCGGTCTTGCCGTTCGGCATCGCGGAAAAGCAGGTAGGCGGCGGTGGTGCCCTGCCGGGTGGCCACCAGCAACTGCGGCCGCGAAATCGGAATCTTCTTCGTGCCCACCCCGCTCAGGCTAAAAGGAGTGGTGCGCTGGCTTATCTGGGTGGTTTTCCACTGCTTACCAGCCAAAAAAATCAACTGGTACTGTGGCACCTGCGTGCCCGCCGGCCGCCAGTAGCTGGCGATATAGGGCGTGCCCGCCGCATCGGCCGTGATGCTGGTTTGGTTGATTAACTCACTGTTTTGCGGGATGCGGGCAGCGTACTCGGCGGTGGCTTCGGTGATGGGCAATTGGTAGCTGACACCGGTGCTTTTCTGCCAGGTCAGGCCGCCGTCCAGCGAGCGAGCGTAGGCCATGTCGTGGTTGGAAGCTACGTTGGGGCTTTCGCGCCACACCCAGGCCACGTGGATGGTCCCCTTGGCATCGAGGCAAACCTGCCAGTAGGCATTGCGCTGGCCTTGGCCGTCGATGAGTACGTCGTGCAGGCGCGTCCAGATGCGAGTTTTTATCGAGTAGCGGTTCAGCACGAGGTTGCCGTTACCCGAGCCGCCATCGCGGTACAAAAACAGCAGGTCGCCGGTGGGAAAACGGTAAAATTCGGGGTAGCTGACTTTCTGCTCCTGCTGGCCGGTCATGGGTTCCAGCGCGCCCATATCGAGCGAGCCGGGGGCTTTGCTGCGGCAATAATGCAGCTGGTTGTTGTGGTGGTCGAAGGACAAATGCAAGTAGCCCGCGCCATCTACCATCAGGCTGATGATGTTATGCGCGTCTTTCACATTGCCTTGGTAGCTAGTGCGCTGCACTTGCCACGCTCCGGCCGGCAGTTGGCGCTTGCCCACCGTCACGTAGCCCGCCGAGTCGTAGTAGGCCACGTACTGGTAGCGGCCGAAACTCACCACCGAGTTTTTACGAAAAATTGCGCCGTTGACGTTGTTTTTGGCCCAGCCCAAGCCTACCAAGGAGGCCGTTTGGGCGCGGATGGTTAGGGCGCTGCCGGTCAGCAGCGCCAGCAGCAGGCACTTAAAAAAACGGGAAGTAGTCATCAAATAGTTGTTATAAACCCGCCTTGTCCTAGATGTAAACACCGAGCGGCAAAGGGCACACCGGCTTATTGTTGGGCGGCTGGGCCAGCCGGCTTGGAGCCTGTGCGGCGGCCAGGCGGCCAATCAGCAAGGCGGCCACCGCCAAAAAGCGCAAAGGGAGTATGGATGGGAAAGAAAGAGCCAGAGACGCTACTAAAAAGGCGGCTTCTTTGAGCCACCTTTCTAAATACATACAATACTACCACCCGCCTTGCGCTGTAGTAGGGGGAGTTTCTGGTAAAAGCAGGGGTCATATTCGACGTGGCTGGGCATTATCCTCTAAAGCTTCAACAATAAATCATTGTAAATCATAAATTTATCTACAAAATAGTTTTATGCGCTTTGTGCTTATTCTGCCAGCTGACTACATTGCCTGCCCTCTTCTATTCAACTCGGCCTTGGCTTTTTGACGCTGGAGCGCCGGGCAACAAACCGGCCTTTTCCGACCAAGCCCTTGAAGGCAGTTCTAACAACGAGTGCTCCTCGCGACCCAAGTCGCGGCGGGCATCCTGAAATAAATCGGCTACTTAAGCGATTATCACGGAGACTTTCACTCGCGGACCCCATTAGTATGAAGAAGCTTTTACTCTGGCTGCTTGTGCCCTTGCTGGCAAATGCCCAAACTCCTTTCACCTATCGAATACAGGGAAATGTAGCGCAGCCAGCGGCTTCAGCCAAGGTTTACTTGCTATCTGGCGGCCAGCTGCTCGACTCTGCGAAACTGCATAAGGGGGCATTTGAGCTGCGCGGCACCAGCCAAGTGCCTAAGCGGGCGCAGTTGGCCTTGGTGCCTGATGGCAAAACCCCCAACCTGGCGCATACTTATGGCCTTGATGCGGTCATGGTGTTTGTGCAGCCCGAGCCGCTGGTGGTGGCCAGCCCCGATGCGCTGCTCGCTCATGCTACCGTGAAGGGCGGCGGACCGGCCATGCAAGACTATCAACGGTTTAAGAAGCAGCTGGATGCGCTGGGTGCCCGACTGCGCCCGCGCCAGCCCAACGAGGTAATTATGCTAACCTGGGAGCAATATCTACAAGACCGGCAGCAGTCTAAACAGCTGGCTATGGGCTTCATAAAGGCTAACCCAACCTCCTGGGCAAGCCTAGATATGCTGGTGCAGCCTACCTACCTGGGACCGCCGCAGTACGATGAGGTAGCGCCTTTGTACCAGGCCCTCAGCCCTACTCTGCGCGCCAGCGAGCCCGGCCAGGCCTACGGCAAACTAGTTCAGGCGCTGCAAGCGGTAGCCCTCGGCGCACCAGCCCCCGACTTTACCCAACTTACTCCCGACAACAAGCCCTTTACCCTCCAAGACTTACGCGGCCGATACGTGCTACTCGATTTTTGGGCCTCCGGATGCGATGATTGTCGGCAGAGTTTCAATACCATCCGCAACCTGCGCCAGAAGTACCAGGGCCGTAATTTTGAGGTAGTCGGCATCTCGCTCGACAAGCACAGCAGCCCGAAATACTGGCTACGCACCATTCGTGAGCACAACCTGACCTGGCCGCAGGTATCTGACCTACAAGGCTTGCCGGACAATGCCGCCGCTAAAAGCTACCACGTAGCCAGCGTGCCGCAGAACTTCCTGATTGACCCCGCTGGTAAAATCGTGGGCGTGAACCTGTATGGGGAAGCTCTGCGGAATGCGCTGGCCAAGCTGATACAGTAGCTAGTAGCGCGAAGCTCCGCTTCGCGCTACTGCGAATCGCTGCCGCCCTTCGAGTCGTCGTTGCGGATGGAACGGCGCGAGCGGGTGCTGCTGGTGCTGACTTTACCGAAGCGGTAGCTAAACGCCAGCCGCACCGTGCGCTGGTACTGGTAGCTCACGCTTTCGCTGGTAAATTGGTCGGTGGTCGTGCTGTTTCGGAACTCGCGGCCCGCCGTGAAGAAGTTACTGGCGTTCAGCGTCAAGTCACCTTTCTCCTTGAGGATAACGCGCTTGATGGCCAGCGAATAATAGGAATAGCCCGAGTAGCGCGACTGCAAGCCCACGCCGCCCGTGCTGAAGCCGCTAAACCCTTGCAGCGAGTACTGCTTGTTTATTTTCCACGATGAGTTGAAGCCGAAATTAGCCGTGACCAGGTCGGTGGTGCGGTTGAGGGCGGCGCTGGTGAGGCGGGTGTAGTTGAGGGTGGCATTGCCACTTACGTTCCAGTCGGTTACGGGCTTGATGGAGCCGTACATGCTCAGTCCGTAGGTGGCATTGGTGGCCAGGTTGCCGTAGGTGCTTTCGGTGCGGGCCAGCGCCTCGTTGTAGCGGCTGTAGCGCTCTATCGAGTTGCCGGTGTAGCGCACGTAGGCCGAGGCATTGAGCGAGGATTTTTTATTGAATGTGCTATAGCTCAGCTCAAAGTTATTCGCAATTTCCGGCGATAGCTCGGGGTTGCCATACGACACGCTGTTGGGCGCGCTCTGGTTGACGTAGGGGTTGAGGTAGTAGATATTGGGCCGCTGAATGCGGCGCGAATAGTTGAGGCGCAGCGTGTGCCCCGGCTCCTTGAGCGTGCGCGTGGCGCTGAGGCTGGGCAGCACATTGAGGTAAGAATTGGTAAAGCGACTCGCGGCCCCCGAAAACTCGCCCTCGATGTTGGTGTATTCGAGGCGAGCGCCCAGGCTGAGGGCATACTTTTTACCCGCTGAGGCATTAAGCGTGCCGTAGGCGGCGGCCACATCCTGCTGGTAGTCAAAGGCATTGGAGCGGTGCGGGCTGCGGACAAAGTCAGTTTGCCGGGCTTGCAGCAGCGTATCGAGGCTGTAGTCGCTGCTCACCTGGCGCAGGATGGCTTTGGCCCCCATTTCCAGCGTGTTTTTGTCTTTGAGCGGGTGCGTGTAGTCGGTCTGGAGAGTGGTTTCGAGGTTGCGCGACAGGTTGCTGCTGCGCTCCTGGTACTCCAGCGGCCCGCCCTCGATGGTGGCGGCGTGGTACTGGCCCAGGGCGTAGCGGCCGGTGTTGCTGCTGCGGGTGTGCTGGGCCAGCACGCTCCACTCGCGCCGGGGATGGTCGGGGCCGAAGGTGCGGGTGTAGCCAGCGTTGAAATCGTAGTTGCGGCCCAGGTAGCGCTGCGCAATATCGCGGGCGTACAGGGTATCGAGCTTTGGCAGGCCCGCGTACCGGCTCATCAATTCCTGAGGCGAGTCGCTCTGGTAAAGGTTGCCGTTGGCGCTCAGCGTGAAGCTGTGCAGGGCCGAAGGGTCGTAGGTGACTTCTACCTGCCCATAGCCGCCCACGCCTTCGCTGCTGGAGCTGGTTTGCTGGCTAAACTGGCCGATGCCCGCCGTAGTAAAGTCGGTGCGGCTCAGGCTAGAGCGGTACGGGTACGTGTTGTAGTAGCTGCTGAGGCGGGTGTTCACGCCCAGCTTGCCGCGCCGCACATTCAAGGAGCCGTTTACGCTCTGGTTGCGGTTGCCCACGGCGGCCCCCAGGTTGCCGTTGGTGCCTTGCAAGGTATTCTTTTTCAATACGATGTTGATGACCCCGCCCGAGCCTTCGGCATCGTATTTTGAGGACGGCGAGGTAATTACTTCCACGGCCTTAATCTGGTCGGCGGGCAGCTGCTTGAGGGCGTCTGCCAGGTTGCCGGCCAGCATGGCCGAGGGCTTGTTGTTGATGAGAATGCGTAGGTTGGACGAGCCGCGCAGCTGCACGTTGCCGTCCACATCCACATTGAGCAGGGGCGTTTTGCGCAGCACGTCGGCCGCCGTGCCGCCGGTGCTAGTGGCGTCCTGCTCGGCATTGTACACGAGGCGGTCGGGCCGGTTTTCGACCAGCGGGCGCTCGCCAGTTACGGTTACTTCGCCTAGCTTTTGGGCGGCGGCGGTCAGCGCCAGCGTGCCCAGGTCGGTGGCGGCGCTGGTCACCGTAACGGGCTGAATGAGCGGGGCGTAGCCCACGAAGCTCAGCTGCAAGCGAAAGGTGCCAGCCGGCAGACGATTTAGCTCGAAGTGGCCTTGGTCGTCGCAGGTGGTGCTGGCTATGGGAGTAGTGCCCTCGGCCGGCAGCAGCAGCACCGTGGCGTACTCGACGGGCTTTTTGGTGGTCGCGTCCTGCACGCGGCCCTTTAGCTGGCCGGTGCCAGCTACCACTTTAGTAGCAGGCGCTTGGGCCCGCCCCTGCCGAGCAGCCAGCCCTAAGGCCAGCCCCAGCATCAACGTATATTTCATGCAAATGAATCAGGTAAGGATGTTGCAAATAGATAGTAGCCAGCTCGTAGGCTAGCCAGAGGTGACAGCACCGCTAACGCCCGTTCGCAGTAACTTATTTTTCAATTATTTATACTTCTTCATATTTATCCGTAAAAATGCGCAGCCGGGGCGCTGCAAGCAAAAGAGCGAGCCAGCTATTAGCCGACCCGCCCCTCTACTGAGCCCGTTTTTATTCCAGACCAGCAGACTAATTCACTTTCACCGGCTGAATGCCCGCCTGCGTGGGCACCACCGGCCGGATGCTTCCATCGGGGTTAAACTCCAGCTTATCAATGCACACCTCGCGGTGGAAGCCGGCGTCCTTGCCCATCTGAATACCCTGCGGATAGGTGAAGCGGTGGTACACGATGTACTACTCGTCGCGGCCCGGCACCTGAATCACGGAATTATGGCCCGTGCCGTAGATGCCCGCCGTTGGGTCTTTACTGAGCACCAGGTTATTAGCCGGCACCGTAATCTTGCCAAGCGGCGAAGTGGCCGTGCCGTAGCGCACCCGGTAATCGGCGTCGCGGGTGTCGTTTTCGCTCCACATGAAGTAGTAGGTGCCGTTGCGGAAAAAGGCGTAGCTACCCTCGCGGAAGGTACCGTCGGGCGTCATCACTTGCGTGGTGCCCGGCTTAAGGCTTACCAGGTCGTCGTTTAGCTCAGCCCCAGCCATGTAGCCGTTGCCCCAATAGAGGTACAGCTTGCCGGTTTTGGGGTCGCGGAAAGCAGCCGGGTCAATCTGCTGGCCGCCTTTCACGCCTTCGGGCAGCTTGTCGAGCAAGGGCTGGCCCGAATCTTTGAACGGGCCAGTGGGGCTATCGGCCAGCGCTACCCCGATTTTGGCTCCCGCGCAGAAATAATAAGCGTAGCGGTAGCCGGTGGCCGTTTTCTGCTCAATAATGGTGGGAGCCCAGGCGCTTTTCTTGGACCAGCTCACATCGCGAGGCAAGTCCAGAATAACGCCTTCATCCTGCCAATTCACTAAATCGGGCGACGAAAATGCCTTGAAGTACGTGCCCGACCAGCTGGTGAAGCCATCGGTGGTAGGGTACAAATAGAACCGCTTGGTTTTCTGTGAATACAGAATATCCGGGTCGGCATAGTAGCCCGTCAGCGCCGGGTTGTGAGTTTCGATGACGCTGACGGCGTAGGTCTGCGAGCGGTTGCCCGTGGCGATGGTGTACTGCACTGGCCCTTTCGTAAAATCCTGCGGCCCACCTGGCTTCACAGTTACACCTGCGAAGCTGGTAAAATCGAGGTTGAAGGCGGCGAGCTTCGTGCCCGGTTTCACCAGAAAAGTCGCCTTGCCAGCAGCCGTATCCACTACCGTGTTGAGGGGGCGAATGGCGGGGTTGCGGACCGTCGGCAGCACATTGGCCGGACTGAGCCAACGCTGCGCCAGCCGAGCCGCCTCCTGCGCCGTAATGGGCATGATGGTGCCGTGGCGCGGGTGAAAATTCATGCTCACCTCGTTGTCAACCACCGCGAAATGCTCCAGGTCAGCGGTGCGCGTAAACTGGTAGCGGCCACTGGTATACATATCGTACATCAAGATGTAGTCGCCGGAGTCGTTGAGCTTGAACGTGCCCGCGCCCTCTACCGGACTGGTGGTTTGCTGCACATATTTATCGCGCAGTACGTAGCCCTCCGTCAGCTTATCCGACACGGCGATTTTGATGCCGTTGCCCTGGCCTTCGGTCTTGAAAAACAGGTAAAACTTGCCGTCCTTCGCCACAATATCGCCGTCGATGCACGAGCCGTTGGTAGGACTGAAAAACAACTGCTTCGGCTCGCCTTCGAGGTCGGTAAAATCCTTATTGGCGTAGGCACAGTAGATTTTATCAGGCTCGGTGCCATATTTCAGCGAGAAGTAAACCAGGTACTTACCAGCTTTAGCATCGTAAATAGTTTGCGGTGCCCACACTCGCTGCAAGGTTTCTTGATTAGGGTAACGCTTTTGAAAATTGATGGTCTCCGAAGTCCAGTGCAGCAAGTCGGTAGACTTGAGCAGCACCATGCCCCGATTCGAGTTCCAGCCCTTGGCCGACACCATGTCGGTGGCTACCATGTAGAATGTTTTGCCATTAAGGCCGCGCAAGATGTGCGGGTCGCGTACCCCACCTGTTTCGCTGATGGCGGCCGAGCTGACAATGGGCCGATTGCCATTGAGCGCGGTGTAGTGGTAGCCATCGGGGCTGAGGGCGAAGCGGATAGCTTCTTCGGCCTTGTCATTGCCAGTGAAATAGGCAAATAAGTAGGCGCTGTAGGGCGACTTGCTTTTGGCGGCAGCCTGCCCATTGGCGCGCAACGGTGCCACCGAAGCTAGCGCGCCACCTAGAAGAAGGAAAAAGAGGTAAAGTCTGGTATTTAACATACTGCTTTGTAGTTGACATAAAAAGCCGGACCGGGGCCAACGATGAGGTAGCGTTTGCTATGGCTCGTAACGCACCAGCCGGCGGCTGCCATCGGCTAGCGTGACCGTAGCGCCGGTGGCGCTGGCGGCCACCTGCTGCACCGGCAGCAGCTCGGCATCGGTCCACTTCGCCCCCGATTTTTTCCAGAGCATGAGCGTAGCATACACCTTGGGCGGGCCGGTGGGCGGTGCAAAATTGGCTACGGCATTAAGAATGGCACTAGCCGGCTTCACCGGGTTAAGGCCGTTGGTATCTAGCGTTTCGAGCTTGTCCCAGCCGCTAAGGTTTACCAATGCCAACTGGTACGTGCCGTTGTCGATGAGCTGCACGTCGTAGCCCTTCACCCGACGCGTTTGCCGTTTGATAGTGCCTGTCAGGTTGGGCAGGGCGTAGTGGCCTAAGCGGGCAGCTACGGCCTCGGTGCTCACGTTTTGGTCGATGCGCAGAATGCCGTTGGGCAGCGGCATATCGGCTAGGTGCAGCTTGATGTTTTTGTTGTTTTCCAACTCGGCATCGCGGTAGTACACGCCGTCCTCAAACTTCTTGAAGGTGTAAAAGCGCAGTGCTTCCCACTTGTCTTGCTTGTTTTTGAAGACGTAGCTCATGGCTACTTCGCCATTTGGCCCGTCGGCCTGCCACGGGAAGGCGGTGTTATAGCTCAGGCGATTGTAGTTCTCGTTGCCCCGGTTACCGTCGCTGGCGGGCTGGTGGGGGGCAGTGCGCAGCTCGGCCGCGCCGCTGTTGGGGTAGTCGGTGGCGAGGATATTCGGCCCCGCCTCAAAGGTGTTGACTACCGTGTTAGGCTTAAAATCGGCCCAGGCTCCCTCGTTCTCGGTGGCTGTCCAAAAAGGCGAGTCGGCCGGCACCAGCAAACCCAGGAACGCTTTGCTCATCCAGAATACGCTGCCCCGGCAGCTATACGCCTGCACGGCCGGGTCGAACGGCCCGTAAAATCCCAGATTTGGAATGTTATCCTGCAAAAAATCAGGATTTTGCAAAAATTGCAGCATGGCTCCCGACGCGATGCGCCGCATCCAGCCAAAATTGGTGCCGGGCACCGTAGGCTCCAAGCCCATCAACGGCAAGGGCACCACTGCCGCGAAGCGGTAGCTGATGCTGCGGCCCCACATCAGCATGTGCCCATCGCGCCCGAACTGGTAGGGGTAATTATCCTTGAGCGGGGCAAAATTGGTGGCCAGCTGCGCGGCGACTTCGGGGTAGTGCGCCCGCCCGTAGTAGTGGCTCCACAGCCGGCCGTACATCTGGAAGGCCCACATGCTGTAGTAGTCGTCGGTGGGCGCATCCTGGTACCAGCCCGCGCCCTGGTAGTGCGTCAGCTGCTTTTGCAGGTATTCTTCCAGCAATTTTTCATTGACGACGTAGCCCCGGCTTTTGTAAAAACTGAGAATGAAGATGTTGAAGTAGCGCCAGTTTTGGGGCACCGTCGGCCCGTCGCCGTAGCTGAGCATGGTGGCGGCCAGGGCATCTTTGGTGGCCTGGGGCAGCGGGTCCCACAGGATTTCCGGCGCGGCAAACAACGCCACGCTTAGCCCGCCAAACTCCACCAGGTTCTGGCTGGGGCCGCCGTCTTTGGCGCGGGGCACGATGAAGCTGGGGCTGGCCGGGTTCACCAGCTGCGCCAGTTGGTGGCGGTAGTAGTCGCCCACTTTCACGCCGTTCAGCGTCAAGCCAGGGTCTTCCTTGAGCAGCGGCGCGGCCATGAACAGCGTGCGGCACAACCCTTCCAGCTTCTCGGTGGGCACTTGGCTTTCGGAGCGCGGGTAGCTTTTGCCGGGCTGCTTCGGAAACTGCATCGGGTCGTCCAAAGTCCGCACGTAGCTGAAGGCCCCGCTGAGCAGGTAGCGGGCGGCATCCTGCCAGTGGCGGCGCGTGAGACCGGTGTAGGGGCTCAGCTTTTTATCAGGGTTTTTGACCTCAAAGAGCGGCAGCTTAGTGGCGGGCGGCGCTACGTGGGTATCGTAGAAGGCCGGGGCAGCCTGGGCGTGTGCCCGGCCGGCGGGCAGCGCCGCCAGCGTGGCGGCCAGCAGGATATATTGTTTCATTTGGCTACATGCTATGGCTTGGTACCGAAGAGGCCGGAACCTGCTTTTTCACAAGCGAGCTCCGGCCTTTTTCTTTGAGTTTTATGCTCGCCTTGCGTTCACCTCACCCCCTAGCCCCCTCTCCTTGGGGAGAGGGGGGA
>CAXUKA010000089.1:0-19464 GCA_964251335.1 uncultured Hymenobacter sp. | reverse complement strand
GTGCCGACCAGCTGCGCGTGAGTCGCGGCGAAAAGCGCGTGACGTCGCTGCGCGTGCCGGGCTTGCTGAAGCCGCTGCTGAAATGGTTTTTTATCACGCGGCTGAAGCAGTTCAAGCGCAATATGAAAACCCTGCCCGAACTGGATACCAGGCTTGGCATGACCCGGCCTGTCAGCTTCGCCACCGACCACGCCACGCTTATCCGCCTGCTGTCGCCGGCCAGCTATAGCCCGCAAGGCATTAACCACCCGGTATTTGGGCACCTGTCGGCGCAGGAGTTTGGAGAAATTACCTGGAAGCACCTCGACCACCACCTGCGGCAATTCGGGGCCTGACACTACTGCCCTGCGCTTTCAGTGGCCAGTGCCCACTACGCAGTGCTAGCCGCGCAGAATATCCGCCGCTCGTCTTGCCGACGGGCGGCGTTTGTCGTTTCTTGCAGGTACCTATGAGTGAGAAAACCTCTATCGCCACCGCGCCCAGCTATACCTGGGGCGAGGCTTGCACGGGCTGGCATCTGGTTAAGAATACGCAGCTCGGCGTTATTCAGGAAACCATGCCATCGGGCACGGCCGAAGTACGCCACTACCACCAGCAGGCGCAGCAGTTTTTTTACATCTTGCACGGCGAGGCCACCTTCGAGCTAGCCGGCGCAACCCTGCGCCTAGGGCCGGGTGAGGGCGTGCACGTAGCGCCCGGCCAGCCGCACCAGCTCCGTAACGATTCGGCAGAGGCGCTCGGTTTCCTGGTGGTTTCGACGCCGCATGCTCACGGCGACCGCATAGTAACAACAGCCGACGGGCCTTCCCAGTAAATAGCCTGGCTTGCCCTACTGATTATTAACGCCGCCCGTCTTGCCGACGGGCGGCGTTTGTCGTTTCTTGTGGGTACTTATGAAAATTCTCCTGCTACTCCCCTGCCTGCTACCCCTGGCCACGCTGGCCCAGACCTCCGCGCCACCGCCCGCGCCCGACCCCAATATTCAGCGCTGGGTAAATGAGATTTCGACCAAAACCCTCGAAGCCGACGTGCGCAAGATGGTGAGCTACGGCACCCGCCACACCCTCAGCGACACGCAGAGCAAGACCAAGGGCATCGGCGCGGCGCGCAAGTATGTTTTTGACGAGTTTAAGAAATACAGCAAGGCCGGTGGCGGACGCATGACCGTAGAGATGGACACTTTCACGGTGAACCCCGACGGCAAGCGCGTTGACAAGAAAACGCTGATGGCCAACGTGCTGGCTACCATCCCTGGCACCGACCCCACCGATACGCGGGTGCTGCTGATGAGCGGCCACATCGACTCGCGCGTGACCGATGTAATGAACCGCACCGCCGACGCACCCGGTGCCAACGACGATGCCTCGGGCGTGGCCGCCGTGATGGAAGTGGCCCGCGTGCTGGCTGGCCAGAAGTTCCCGTGCACCATCAAGCTGGTGGCCGTGCAGGGCGAAGAACAGGGCCTGCTCGGCTCGGGCCACCTGGCCCAGCGCGCCAAAAAAGAGGGCTGGAACCTGGTGGCGATGCTCAACAACGACATCGTGGGCAACTCGCACGGCTACGACCCTGAAATCACCGATTCGCTGCACCTGCGCGTGTTTAGCGAGGGCGTGCCGGCTACCGAAACGCCCGAGCAGGCGCGCCTGCGCCGCCAGCTCAGCAACGAGAACGACGCGCCCAGCCGCCAGCTCGCCCGCTACGCCCAAACGGCTGCCCGCCAGTACGTGAGCCAGGGTGGCTACGCGGTGCTGCTGGAGTATCGCCCCGACCGCTTCCTGCGCGGCGGCGACCACACGCCCTTCAACCAGCAGGGCTACGCGGCCGTGCGCTTCACCGAAACCAACGAAAACTTCAACCACCAGCACCAGGACCTGCGCACCGAAAACGGCCTTGAATACGGCGACAAGCCCGAATTTGTGGACTACCGCTACCTGCGCCGTACCGCCCAGGTCAACCTGGCCACGCTCGCCAGCCTGGCCCTGGCCCCCGCCGCCCCACTCAAGGTAGAAGTCCTCACCGCCAAGCTCACCAACCGCACCGAGCTGCGCTGGCAGGCTCCGCAGGGTGGCCCCGCGCCGACTGGCTACATGGTGCTGGTGCGCGAAACCAGTGCTCCGCAGTGGCAGCAGCGCTTCCCGGTATCGGGCACTACCGCCGACCTGGCTATTAGCAAGGATAATTACATTTTTGGCGTGGTGAGTGTGGATGCGCAGGGGCACGAAAGTGCGCCGGTGCTGCCGGTGGTGGGGCGGTAGCTAATATATCAGTCTTGGTTAAGACTTTATTACCAGTAATATGCTTGAGAAAGAGACGGCTATGGCTTTTCATCTGCAAGCCGATTTCTACCGGCAGCATCTGAATCACGTCTTAAAATTTGATTTTCCGACAATAACTAGGGAATCAGCAACTGCTTATCTCAAGAAGGCAGTTGGCCGAGCTATTCGCAAACTCACCACCGAAACTGATGTACTTGCGCTTATTTCAGTAATAGGCGAACTGGTAAAAGCCGAAGTTGGTGGGCGTTGGTTTTTGATTGACCAGCTATCTTTTGACGAGCCTTATCATACTGTATATGAACCGGCTATTAGGACTGCTAACGATACTGTCTTCTTAATAAGTGGTACTATTTTCGGCAAAATAAAATGGAAAGTTGCCGACCTAGAAGCTATTTTCATCCAAGCCCGTTCTTATATGACTGCTCCTATCGATTGGTATACTTTTTCGGAACGCAGGCCTGGTTTGATATTATTAGAATGAGTAACGCTCGCTACGATTACGAGCCAGAACACTAACCGACAAATAGTATATCTACCCATATGCAAAGCCCCTCCACACTTCTTGGCCGCATCACCGCCGACCTCCGCATTTTGGCTGGCAAGCCCGTGGGGCGAGGCTTACGCATTTCGGTAGAGCAGTTATTAAAAGCCCTCGCAGCAGGCCAGACCGAAGCCGACCTCTTAACTGAATATCCTAAGTTAGAACTGGCTGATTTTAGAGCCGTGCTACTTTTCGCCCAGTTGTAAATGAGCCGTTAGTTAATCCATCACAGTGCCCACTATCTTCTTCACCTCCGACCACCACTTCGGCCACAGAAACATTCTCAACCATTGCAACCGGCCCTTCGGCAGCGTCGAAGAAATGGACGAGGAATTAATTCGGCGCTGGAATGAGAAGATTCAACCTGGCGATGAAGTGTATCATTTAGGCGACTTTGCGCTGACTACCAATTCGGAATGCGGCGCTATTCTGGACCGGCTGAATGGCACGAAATACCTGATAAGCGGCAACCACGAGGGCGCGGCCCTCGGCAACAAAAAGAAGTTTAAGTGGGTGAAAGAGTACCACGAGCTAAAAGTTTCGGACGGCGACTGTGCCAATGGTGTGCAGCGTATCGTGCTGTTTCACTACGCTATGCGGGTGTGGCGCGGCGACTATCGGGGCACCTGGCACCTCTACGGCCACTCGCACGGCAACCTGCCCGACAAGGCGGATGCGCTGGCATTTGATATCGGGGTCGATTGCCACGATTTCTACCCGCTGTCGTATCAGGAGGTAAAGGCAATAATGCAGCGTAAGGACTGGCAGCCGCCTTTTGGTCTGCGGGACGAATAATTGTCCTCGATTGGCAATATAGCGCTTGTGCTGAAGCAGAAGCGCATCTGCCTTCAAACCAGCATTATGAATGCATTAGCTTCAAGTATTTTGCTTTCAATTACTTTATATCCTTTGCAGGCTTTTTGCCAGGTAGGGCTTGAGAGCTGGCAACGGCCTGTAGTAAGGCATAGCCCAACGTCTGCTTTACCAGATACGCTTGCGATTACGGGTAAAATAGTAGTGGTTACGGACGGCAGCTGTGCCTGGGGCTGCTGGGGCGGCACTGTACAAATCAGACTCACTCAACCTATTAGTGACTATAATAGTCGCTACGCTTTCGTGGTAACAGCTTGCCTCTATAAAGCCGATACCAGCCGGATAGTCAGCGTAAAGGCTTCTAAGCTCAGGCAGCAAGAAAAGGAGTGCTACTACAAGAACATCAGCAATTCTATTAATTCTCAAGTTGCTCCTTTCTCGCAAGCCATGCCATTCTACAAATTATCTGAGCAGGAAACTCATAAGTTAGAACAAGATGAACTCCGCAGAAAATAGCCTCCAACGCTTTGTCGACGCCCAAGCCAGCGACTACCAAACGGCCCTGGCCGAAATAAAAGCCGGCCGCAAGCGCAGCCATTGGATGTGGTATATTTTTCCGCAGCTTCGGGGCTTGGGCTTCAGCGAAATGGCTCGCTACTACGGCATTACCGGCGCAGCCGAAGCTGAGGCATACCTGAAGCACCCGGTGCTGGGGACACGGCTGGTAGAGGTTTCGCAGGCCCTACTGACGCTGCCGGGCAGCAATGCCACCAGCATCATGGGTAGCCCCGACGACTTGAAGCTGCGGTCGTCGATGACACTGTTTGCCCAGGTGCCGGGGGCTGATGCAGCTTTTCGGGCGGTGCTGGCTAAGTTCTTCGGGGGCGTGTCGGATACGAAAACATTAGAATTACTTCGCTAATGCGCTGGGCGCAACTGTTTCTTGCCAGTGGCTGGTTGGTGTTTGCTGGTAGTTGCCAGCCCGAGCACGATGCGCCTGCCACGACGAGTAGCAGCCCGCCTACCCGGTCCCGATTGCCGGTACCTAAGCCTCAAGTAGCGCCTCCCAAAGTAGCCCCCGCCCCCAAGCCCAGCGCGGCGGTACTCAACCCCGCCACCGACGCCCGGCTGGTGGCCGTGCGGCAATTGGTAGCGCACCTTAATACGCAGCCACGGCAGGCTTGGGCGCGAGTGCAAAAAGTGGAGCTGTATGAATCGACGGAGGGCGGCGAGGCAGTTTTTTATTACTTGAATGGCCAGCCGCAGAAAATCACGGCTGTGTACCTGGGCGAAACGGGGCAACAGCAAACCACTTTTTATTTGCGCAATAATCTCCCAGCTTTTGTACTGGAGCAGTTTTACCAATACAATCGGCCAATAACGCAAAACCTGGCGGCAATGCGTGAAAGAGGCGATAAGGAGGTGTTTGACTTTGCCAAATCCACCATCACGACTGCGCGCAGCTACTTCGACCACGGCCAGCTGATTTATCAGACCGAGCGCCCGGCCAACGACTCGACGAAGGTGGCAGCCTACCGCCTGCGTGCGCAGTACCGGCTGGCCGGCGAACTGCGCCAATTGCTGGTACAAGCTGCTACCAAATAAGCAAACCGCTCTGTAATGCTGGCTCGGCTGCGGCGATAGATGCCCTAGCCTTACCGAACCCAGCCCCAAACTGGCGTCCGGTGAGCAAAGCCAAACGCTCCATTTTCTGCCACCATGAAATTCGCCGCCTCGCTCGATAAAACTGCCATTGTACTTACGGTGCTGGTAACCATTGTTTTTGCCATCATCATCGGGGGGCAGTACGCCATCATTGCCGATGCGGGCCGGGCGGTGCCCATCTATACTACCGTGGGCTGCCTGCTGATATACGGGCTGGCGTTTGCCTTTCGGCCAGCGGGCTACGTGGTGACGGCGGATGAGGTGATTATCAGCCGACCACTGCGAGACGTGCATATCAAGCGGGCCGACATTCGGCGGGTGGCGGCGCTGCCGGCCCGTGACCTTCGCGCCTCCATTCGGCTGTTTGGGGTGGGCGGGCTGTTTGGCTACTATGGCAAATACGCCAATTCGGCGCTGGGCCGCACCACGTGGTACGCCACCCGGCGCGACACGCCCGTGCTGGTCGAAACCACTGATAATAAGAAATTTATTCTTACGCCCAACGACCCTAGCGGCTTTGCAAAGGCGCTAGCTGCTTAGGGTTTGGCGCATCAATTTATCTCAGAATCAAGATAAAGCACGTCCGTCATGCTGAGCTTGCCGAAGCATCTCTACCGCCCCGTTGCGAATGTCAGGGATTACTGCGCCACGCGAAATGCTTCGACAAGCTCAGCATGACGAACGCTTTGACATGACGAAAGCTTTGATTGGATAGCCTCCATAGTCTGTAATGCCCAGCGCTGCGGCGCGATACACCCTGCACTACCATTTCAATTTCTTGCACCATGCTGCTGATACCGATTCTTGTCGTCGCCTTTGTGCTTCTAATTGCCAGCTTGCGCATTGCGCAGGAGTACCAGCGCGCCATTGTGTTCCGGCTAGGGCGCTACGTGGGCACGCGGGGGCCAGGGCTATACTGGCTTATCCCCTTCATCGAGCGCCAGCAAACCATTGACATGCGCACCAAAACGGTGGAGCTGGAACAGCAGGAAACCATTACCAAAGACAGCGTGACCATTAAGGTAAATGCCGTGCTGTGGTTTAAAGTGCTGAGCCCGGCCGACGCTGTGATACAGGTAGCCGACTACAACAAGGCCGTTTACCAGCTGTCGGTCACGGCCTTGCGTAATATCATCGGCCAGCACCAGCTCGATGAAGTACTGCGCGAGCGAGCCCAGATAAACGGCGCACTGCTGCAAATAGTAGACGCTGCCACCGAAACCTGGGGCGTCAAGATTGAGCTGGTCGAAATCAAGGACGTGGAGATACCGGAGTCGATGCAGCGGGCGATGGCCCGCGAGGCTGAGGCCATTCGGGAGAAACGCGCCCGCATCATCAAGGCCGAGGCCGAGCTGGAAGCCAGCATCAAGCTCACGCAAGGCGCTAAGCAGATGGAGGAAAGCCCCATTGCGCTGGAGCTGCGCCGCATGCAGATGTTGTCAGAAATCGGCATCGACAATAATACCACGACGGTGGTGCTCATCCCATCGGAGTTTACCAACGCGGCCAAGAGCTTCACGCAGATGATAAACCAGGAGGCGAAGCCGGCGGCTTAAAGCAAAATACTTTTAGAAAAGGCGCCGGGCTGCATAGCTCGGCGCCTTTTTGGGTTTAGTGGCTGATGCTAAGCGCCTATCCCGAAAGTACTATTGTCGTCATACTGAACGCAGTGAAACATCTCTACCGCTTCGTCTGGGGTGTTCAACGAAGTGGTCGTCATGCTTCACTGCATTCAGCATGACACTCTTTTTAGGGTGCCGACTTTTCGGATAGGTTCTAAATACCTGGCAGGAAGCTGTTATTGAAATAACACTTCGCCACGAACAGTATTATTTCTATATTCGCTTTCACTTCCTTTTCTTCTCCTCCATGAAAACACGTTCTACCCAATCCTTCTTCCTGCTTTCGGCCTTGGCTGGCTTGCTGGCAGCGCGCCCAGCGCAGGCCCAATGGGTCAGCAATCCCATGCTCAACACCGTGGTGCGCGATGTGGCGGGCACCGCCGAGCTGACGCCTCATATCAGCCCTGGCCCTAACGGCGGTACCTACGTAGCCTGGTTTGAATCGGTGGCCACGACCAACTACCAGATGCGCCTACAATTGCTTAATGTAAACGGCCAGCCGCTGTTTGGCGCGGCCGGGCTGCTGGTGAGCAGCCAGCCGCAGAGCAGCGCGCTGTATCGCTACGATTTGAAAACCGATAACGAAGGCAATGCCGTGCTGGCTTTCCAGGATGTGCGCTCAGCCGACGGCAGCAACCAGTGCGTGATTTACAAAATTTCGCCCACCGGGCAGCAGTTGTGGGGGGCCAACGGTATAGCGCTGCTCGATGCTACGGCCACTTCGGGCCTCTCGCCCACTATTGGCATTACCACGGGCAACAACGTGGTAGTGGGCTGGAACGCCAGCGCTACTGCCAACACCGACCACGGCACCAAGCTAGTACCGATGCTGAAATTTTCGTCGGCTGGCACCGCCCTGTGGACGACTCCGGTGCGTATTCAAGCGGTCAGCCGGCGCTTTAGCCGCCCTACCTTCACGGCAGTGCCGGGCTCAGAAGATATTGTGGTTCAGTATGTAGAAGAAACTGGCTCGGGCCTAGGCGTTTCGACACTGTATGCGCAGCGCTACAATGCCAGCGGCGCCACCGTGTGGACGGCACCTGCGCAAGTAAGTACCAAGACCATTCCCTTCGCCTACTTCCCCGAGCCAGTACCCGATGGCAGCGGCGGCTTTTTCGTGCAGCTCAACACCGGCAACCCGGCCAACGCTACCCTCAACGACGTGTACGTGCAGCGCGTGGCTGCCGATGGCACCTTGCCCTGGGGCACTGCCGGCACCGAAGTATTAGCGGGCACTGCCACGCTACGCACCAGTGGCTCGCTTCAGTATTTGCCTGCTCGCGGCGAAGTATGGGCGTTGGTGAATGAGCTGGATAACACCCAAAGCCAATCGGGCACCACCGTGCAGCGCCTCAACCCCACCACCGGGGCGGTGCAGCTGGGAGCCAGCGGCGTGGTGGTGCAGGCTCCTAGCAACGTTTACTACGCTGCCCAAACGCTGCGCGACACAGGCACCGGGCTTATTCTGACGTACAGCCAGACTTCTTATTCGATAAACCGCAGCTTGTGGGCTACCAAGCTCAACTATTTGGCGCAGACAACTTGGGCGGCTGGGCCGGTACAGCTTAGCAGTAACGTCAGTGCCAAGCTCAATTACAGCACCTTACCCTTCGCCAACGGCCAACTGGTGAACGTGTGGCAAGACCAGCGCCAGGATGACGGCATTTATGCCCAGACCATCAACGACAATGGCCAGCTGGGCACGCTGCTGGCCGCTCGTAGCGGCCAGGCGGCTGAGGCCCTGACGCTCTGCCCTAACCCCGGCCTCACGCCCAGCCTGCACCTCACCGCCGCCCGCGCCCAGACCGTGCCCGTAACCGCCCGCGACCTCACCGGCCGCCTGGTGTGGCAAGCCGAAGTGCCGCTCAGCGCCGGAGATACGGCCGTGCCGCTCGATGCACCAGGGCTAGCGGCGGGCATTTACCTCGTGGAGGCTACCGTGGATGGCACCGCCTGGCGCGGGCGCTGGGTGAAGCCCTGATTGCCTGGCTACAGCACAGTCCTTGCCTGAGTTTACCGAAGCCCTTCTGCCAGCTGGCGGAAGGGCTTTTTTGGGCAATATCCTGCCGGTTATTTAGCTGAAAATCACTTGTTTTATTCGAACGAACAAGTGCCTGATTTTTACGTTCGTACTCGGGCGGCAACGGGCATGGCACATGCGGTTGGGCACTATCGTTTTTCTTCACCCACACCCTTGCGCTGCCTACCCATGAAAATCCTGCTTACTGGCGCTACCGGCTACATTGGCCAGCGCTTGCTGCCCCTGCTGGCCGAGGCGGGCCACGATGTGGTATGCCTAGTGCGCGATGCCCGCCGCTTTGCCCTGCCCGACACGCTGGCCGAGGCTCTGCGGCCTCGCGTGAGCGTGGCGCAAGGCGACTTGCTGAAGCCCGAAACGCTGGCCGACCTGCCGCTGGATATCGAAGCGACCTACTACCTGGTGCACTCGATGAGCGGGGGCGACAAGGATTTTTTTGAGCTGGAGCAACAGTCGGCGCTCCATTTCACGCAGTACCTCGACCGCACGGCGGCGTGGCAGGTCGTCTACCTCTCGGGCATAGCCAACGATGCGGGGTTGAGCGTGCACTTGCGCTCGCGCAGCGCCGTGGAGCATGTGCTGGCCGAGGCTCAAAAGGCCCAGCTCACGGTGCTGCGGGCCAGCATTATTATCGGGTCGGGGTCGGCGTCGTTCGAGATTATCCGCGATATCGTGGAGAAGCTGCCCGTGATGGTGACGCCGCGCTGGCTCAACTCGCGCTGCCAGCCGCTGGGCATTCGCGACGTGATTTTTTACCTCACGGCCGTACTCGATAACCCGGCCTGCCTGGGCAAAAGCTTCGACCTGGGCGGGCCTGATGTACTGACGTATAAGGAGATGCTGCTCGGCCTGGCCGCCGAGCGTGGCTATAAGCGCTGGATAGTAACGGTGCCGGTGCTCACGCCCCGGCTGTCGTCGTGGTGGCTATATCTGGTTACGAGCACGTCGTTTTCGCTGGCGCAAAGCCTGGTCGAAAGCCTCAAAAACGACACTGTGGCCGACGCGGCGCGCAGCATCGAGCGCGTCATTTCGCACCGGTGCATGAGCTACCGCGAGGCGCTGGCGCTGGCCTTCCAGCGCATCGAGCAAAACGAGGTAGTGAGCAGCTGGAGCGACGCCATGAGCAGCGGCACCCTGCGCCCCAACTACATGGACGCCATCCAGATTCCGAAAAACGGGATGTTTTTCGACCGTCAGCGGCGCAATTTTACCCGCCCCGTAGCCGAAGTGCTCGACAATATCTGGCGCATCGGTGGCGACCGCGGCTGGTACAAAACCGACTGGCTCTGGCGCATTCGGGGGCTTATGGACAAGCTGGTGGGCGGCGTGGGCCTACGCCGGGGCCGCCGCTCGCCCAACCACCTGCGCGCTGGCGACCCGCTCGATTTCTGGCGTGTGCTCGTGGCCGACCGCCCCGCCAAGCGTCTGCTTCTCTACGCCGAAATGAAACTGCCCGGCGAAGCCTGGTTGCAATTCCGCATCGTGGACAACCCCGATGGTTCGCACACCTTGGAACAGTTGGCCGCCTACCGGCCCGCTGGCCTGGCTGGGCGCTTGTATTGGTATTCGGTGCTGCCGTTTCATGGTATTATTTTCAAAGGCATGGTGGAAAATTTGCTGAGCTACGGGCAGTAGCCGCGCTTTGCTGCCTAATGTGCCCCTCACTCCTGGCTGCTTCTAGCAGAGCGTCGGGGGTGAGGGGCACGCATTTTTAGCCCAGCCAGGCAACCACTAGCCGGCGAGCTGCATCTACCAGCCAACTCTTAAAATCAGCAGCATTTTTTTTTTGAGCAGCCCGTAACGTTTGGCCAGTGCCACGGTACTCCCCATAGAAAAAGGCTAAAAGTTCCCGAGAGAGGACAAGTCAATAAAAATTTTCAGATTAAAAAGTGCTTTTCCAGGCTCGTAGAGCAGGTTTCAAGAAATTATTTGAAACAGTACTATGCGAAACAAAGTACCTGTTGTAAGTTTGTTCTATCAAAAGCATAGTACCACACTAAAACCTACAACCCGGCACCGCCCGGTTGCGCTTTAAACCCCCAACTGCCAGCCGCCAATCGGGCGGCCCCGCGCCGAAAGCCCAGCCCGCTTTCGGCTTACGCCAGCCAACCTGCTCGTAGCGGGCCGGCTGACTCCCCCTCCTCTTTTCGTGCTTTTCACAGGCAACGACTTTTCACCCCCGGAACCGCGGCCGGCTGGGAACGGAATCGCCATGCCTTTTCCGAACGCTTTTTCACTGCTTATCGCCATGAGCTTCTTTCTGAAAACCAATACCTTATTTACTTTTACTGGTCTTGCACTGGTGCTGACGCTGCCCCTCGGCGCGCTGGCACAGAAGGCACCGGCTACTGCGGCCACCCTCACCGGCACGGCCGTAGATGGCGGCCCCAAAGCCGAGGCGCTACCCTTCGCCACGGTGCTGCTGCGCCACGCCGAAGCTGCCGATACCAGCCTGGTCGCCACTGGCCAAACTACCTTGGAAGGCGCTTTTGAGCTGGCTAAAGTACCCGCTGGCACCTACCGACTGCGGGTGCTGGCGATGGGCTACCAAACGCTGGTACGGGCCGTGCAAGTAGCTCCCGGCCAAGCCACTGTAGCGCTGGGCACGCTGAAGCTGCACGCCGCCACCCAGCAGCTAGCCGAGGTAAAAGTGACCGGCGAAAAAGCCGTGGTGCAGCAAGAGCTGGGCAAGACGGTAATCAACGTAGAGAAAGACCTGAGCAGCGTGGGCGGCACCGCCGTGAATGTGCTCGAAAATGTACCCTCAGTGGCTGTAGATGCCACTGGCACCGTGAGTTTGCGGGGCTCCTCCAACCTCACTATCCTTATTGATGGCAAGCCCGCCGGCACTAGCAACGGCGGCCCCGGCCCGCGCCTCGACCAGATTCCGGCTTCGCAGATTGCCCAGGTGGAGGTCATGACCAACCCCTCGGCCAAGTACGATGCCAGCGGGTCGGGTGTCATCAATATCATCACCAAGAAGGACAAGAAAGAGGGCTGGAACGGCCAGGCCGCCCTAGTGCTGGGCACCCGCGAAAAGTATTCGCCCAGCCTCAGCCTGAGCCGCCACCACAACAAAGCCACTTGGAACCTCGGCTACGACGGCCGCGACCAAATTTACCGCACCAACAACCGTAACTCACAAACGGCCCTGCTCAACGATGGTACTGGCAATAGCCTCTTTACCACCCAGGAAGGTCTCGGCACCCAGCACAACCGCAACCACAGCCTGAACCTGGGCTTGAACTACGACCTGACCAAGGAGCAGACCCTTAGCTTGAGCGTGCAGCCCCACTGGGAGCACCAAACCGAGCTCGACAACCAGACCTTGACCCAGCAAACCGTGGGCTCGCCCACCGTAACCACGCAGTACGGCCAGGAAATAGCCGATGTGAAGGTGACCGTGCTCGAAACCTCAGCCGACTACCGCCACACCTGGGAAGCCCACAAAGGCCGCGAACTGACCGCCAACGCCGGCATGGTAAACGTGAGTGCCAATATCCCGGTAAGCCAAATCCTGACGGGCGGCACCTCGCCCGCTGGCTTCAAGCAGCAGCAGCAGGTGAATGCGCAGATTTACTTCGGCCAGGTAGATTACACCCTGCCCAGCGCCGACAACAAGGGCAAGCTCGAAACCGGCGTGCGCATGCAGGCCCTGCACAACACTGGCAGCACGGCCATGCTGAAGCCTATTACGACCGACCCTAACACCGACTTTAAGCTCGACCCGACCAACTCGTTCGACTACGGCTTTACGCAGGTCATGCCCGCCGCCTACGCCACCTACCAGCGCACCCTCACCCACGGCTGGAGCGCCCAGGGCGGCCTGCGTACCGAAGGCACTTTTATCAATGGCGGCGTGGCAAATAATAGCGCCTCAGTGAACCGTCAGTACATCAGCCTCTTTCCTTCGGCCACGGTGGCTCGCGAATTGGGTAAGGAAGCCGGCCAGAGCCGCCTCCAGTTCAGCTACGCCCGCCGCCTCAATCGGCCCGATTTTATGCAGCAGCTGCCCATCCAGCTCTACCAAGACCCGCGCAACTACCGGCAGGGCAACGCCGGCCTGCTCCCCGAGTTCAGCCACAACCTTGAGCTAGGCCACCAGCTGAACCTGGCCAATGGCGCCAGCATCACGACCACCGTGTACGCCCGCTTCACCCAAAACGCCATCCAGCGGATACGCACCATCGACAGCACCGCCACCCGCGACAACAACGTGGGCGTGGTAACCCGCGAAACCTTCCAGAACCTGGGCAGCACCACCAATATGGGCCTCGAAATGACCTGGGCCCAGCCCCTCGCCAAGTGGTGGCGCGTGTCGGCCAGCGGCTCGCTCTACCGCTCGCAAATCGCCACCAACGCGGCCGACCAAGCCAACCGCAGCGCCCTGGCCGGCAACATCCGGTTGGCCAACAACTTCACGCCCCGCAAGGGCCTCGACGTACAGCTGACCGGTAATATCCGCTCGACGGTACTCACGGCCCAGGGCCGCCAGCTGCCTACTGGCGCCCTCGACCTGGCCTTGCGCCAGCGTATGTTTAGCGACCGCGGTGCCCTCACCCTGCGCGTGTCCGACCTACTCAACACCCAGGTGCGTCGCACCGAGCTGGCCACACCCGAGTTGCAAACCTCGCTCTACAGCAAATACGAAACCCGCGTGGCGTGGCTCGGCTTCACCTGGTTTATCGGGGCCACCAAGGCCAAAGAAGGCCGCATCGACGCCGCCCCGAGCGGTGGCGGCGGGTTCGGCGGCTAGTCAATCACCAATCAAGTAGGGCATACTGAGCCTGCGGAAGTGGCTCGCGTGAATCTTGTCCGGGTTCATGGCGCGAGCGAGCTGCGGGGCGGGTTCGGTATGACCTAGTTGAACCGGCTGACCCAGTTCAGATTACCAAGCAATCCTTTTCAAAACCAGCCTCTTATCTCAACACCTGCCCCAAATGCCGCCTGCCGCGCGCCGCTCCGGGCCTTTGGTTTCTTTCTCTCTTTTTCTTCTAAACTCTCTTCTCTCCAAGTCATGAACGCTCCTTCTTTCTTCCTCGCTGCTGCCCTATTTCTCTCTTTCGGTGCTTCGGCCCAAACCCTCATCGCCGTGCCCGACGAGCAGGAACTCGTGGGCAGCTACCCCGCCGCCCCGGCCACCCGGCCCGCCAGCGCTGGCGGCATCTCCTACTTCGGCGTGGTGTCCTCGCAGGATGCTAAGCACGAGCAGTTTGGCCAGCTGCGCAAGGCGTTTGAAACCTTCCAGCCCACGCTGGTAGTGGTCGAAAAACCCGACCTGGGCGTGGGCGCCACGGAGTATGCTACCATCACGACCAAGGGTGCGCCCGGCTATGCTCGCCTGCTGGCCCAGCAGCACCAGGTGCCCACCGAGCGCCTCGACAACCCCGAAGCCGAGTACGCCTACCTGCGCACCAAGCTCCCAGCCGAGCAGCTCAAGCTCTACTACTTGCTGCGCGAGGCCCGGCGCTTCCGCCAAGCCACTGGCGCTGACAGAGCGCTGACCGTGAAAGCCATGCGCCAGCTCATTGCGAATAGCGCGCACTTCCTGCCCGGCACCGAAAACACCATCCAGAGCGTAGATGAGTTGGTGGCGGCCTTCAAAAAACACTGCCCCAACGCCGGCCAGTGGTACGAGGCTCCCGCCACTTACTTCTGCCCCCAAGCCGCTGGCCTCTACCCCGAAGGCTCCTTCAGCCGCACCGTAAACGACGCCATCAATGAGTACCGCGAGCACTACGTGTACGCCCCGCTGGCTGCCCGCGCCGCCGCTGGCGAGCGCATACTGGTGGTTACGAGCTGCGACCAACTGCCCGCCGCTATGCAAGCCGCTGGCACGGTAGCCGTGAAGTAGGCTTTCGCTAAATAAGACCCAAGTCGTTTGTCATGCTGAGCTTGTCGAAGCATCTTGGCTGGTTGCGTTAGAGTTCTGTTTCTAATGTAACCGACCAAGATGCTTCGACAAGCTCAGCATGACAAACGTGTTTTGGGAGTATTTCTGAGCAGCTACCAGCCGCCCTACAAACCCTTCTACAACCAGTGTAATGAACCGCGCCCACCAGCGATTACCTTGCCGCACCACCTACTCTTTCACCCCATGAACGCACGACTTACGCTCACCGCCCTGCTCGGGGCTGCTACCCTCACGGCCCAGGCCCAGCAGTTGAATACCGCCAAGCTCGACAGCCTACTCACCAGCCTGGCCACTAACAACAAGATGATGGGCAGCTTGGCCGTGTCGCGCCAGGGGCAGGTGGTGTATAGCCACGGCTTTGGCTACGCCCAGCTGGATACCAAAACGCCTGCCACACCGGCCACCCGCTACCGCATGGGCTCCATCACGAAGATGTTCACGGCCGTGATGATTTTTCAGCTGATTGAGGAGAAAAAGCTGACGCTGGCCACGCCGCTCAGCACCTTCTTCCCGCAGCTGCCTAATGCCAAAACCATCACCATCGACCAGTTGCTGAGCCACCGCAGCGGTCTGCACAGCCTCACCGACGATGCCGCGTACCTGGGCTACATGACCCAGCCCAAAACCCAGGCCGAGCTGCTGGCCCTCATGGCCGCGACTAAGCCCGATTTTGAGCCGGGCGCAAAATTCGCTTACAGTAATTCCGGCTACATTGTGCTGGGCTATATCGTCGAAAAGCTGGGTAAGCAGCCCTACGCCCAGGCGTTGCAAAAGCGCGTGGCAGCCAAGGCTGGCCTCAAAAACACCTACTACGGCGGCAAAATCGACCCTAAAAAGCAGGAAGCATTATCCTACAAATCAGGCAGCGGCGGCTGGCAGCCTGAGGTGGAAACCGACATGAGCATCCCTGGCGGTGCGGGCGCGCTGGTCTCGACGCCCACCGACCTCGACCATTTTTTGGAGGCGCTGTTTGGGGGCAAGCTGGTGTCAGCCGCCAGCCTAGCCGAGATGCAAACCATCCGCGAAGGCTTCGGGCGCGGGCTGATGCGGATTCCCTTCAACGACAAGCAGGCTTTTGGTCACGGCGGCACCATCGACGGCTTTCAGTCGATGGCCAGCTACTTTCCCGGCGAAAAGCTGGCCGTAACGCTGAGCACCAACGCCCGCAGCTACTCGCTCAACGATGCGATGATTGGCGTGCTCAGCATCTGCTTTAACCGGCCCTACAAAATCCCCGATTTCGCGGCCCCCGCCTTCGTGCCCGCCGCGGCCGACCTCGACCGCTACGCCGGCACCTACGGCAGCCCGAGCCTGCCGCTCAAAATCACCTTCACCAAGGATGGCAACACGCTCATGAGCCAGGCCACCGGCCAGTCGGCCTTTGCGCTAGAGCCGGTGAGCCAAGGAGTTTTCAAGTATGACCCGGCCAACATTCGGGCTGAATTCGACGCGGCCAAGCCAGTATTTACCCTTAAACAAGGCGGCCGCACGTTCGTGTTCACGAAGGAATAAATTCTTGCTTGATTGTCTGCATCGCCAAAAACGTTTGTCATTGCGAGCGCAGCGAAGCAATCGCAACAGGACGAGCCGCTCAGGTGCGATTGCTTCGCTGCGCTCGCAATGACAAACGTTTTTAACAGTTCCGAGCAGCTACTTCGCCGTGGCTCCTACCTTATCCCTCTCCAATCTTTCTTTCCCCATGTCCAAAACCCTTTCCCTGGCCGCCGTCCTGCTGTTGGCCGGGGCTGCCGTAGCGCAGCCGACCGTGCCCGCCGCACCGGCCGGCGCTGCCAAAGTCAAAACGAAAGTCAAGCGTAGCGCGACCGATGCGGCTACTACCACGGCCCCCGCCCCGGCCGCCACCGCTTGGTCCGTGCGCTACGCCGCCAGCATCACGCCCGATGGCCTGAGAGCCGACCTCTCAGTGCTGGCCTCGGACCAGTACGAAGGCCGCGAAACGGGCCAAAAAGGCCAGAAAATGGCTGCCGACTACATCGCCAAAGCCTTTGCCAGCTACGGGCTGGCCGGCCCGGTGCCGGGCTCGGATAATCCGTATTTGCAGCACTTTAGCATGACCCGCGTGGGCGTGGACCCGGCCTCGTCAGTTAAGATAGGGAACCGGACGTTCGTGCTGGGCAAGGATTTTTATGTGGTGCTGCGCGACCCGACGACCGCGTTGGCGGGCATTCAGCCCACGTTTGTGGGTTACGGCATCAGCACCGCTGCCTACGCCGACTACCAGCCCACCGACGATGCGCTCAAGCATAAAGACCTGATAATGCTGCTTGGCGAGCCCCTGAATAAGGCCGGCAAACCGCTGCTGGGCAAAGATGGCAAACCCAGCGCCTACGGCGGCGCGGGCTTCACCGAAATGGGCGAGCGCAGCCCCGTAATGCGAGGGTTGGCCCCGCGTACTACCATCCGCATTATGTCGAGCGCGGCGGCCTTGGCGCAGGTGCCCAAAGACTACGCGGGCCTGCAAGTGGGCGAGGAACGCATGGAGTTTCCGGGGGCGGCGCCCAGCCCTGGCGGCTCCAACGTGTTCTTTGTATCGCCCGAAATGGGGGCCGCGCTGCTCGGTACTACCCCAGCCGGCTTGGCCAGGTATAAGCAGGCTGTGGCCGCCGCTGGCAAGCCGGTGGCTTCGCCTTTCAAGCCGGTGCCCATCAAGCTGCAAGGCGGTGAGAAGCGCGAGCCTTTCACCACCGAAAACGTGCTGGGCTACCTCGAAGGAGCTGACAAGAAAAGCGAGGTAGTGGTGCTCTCGGCGCACTACGACCACCTGGGCATCAAGAACGGCATTGTCTATAACGGGGCCGACGACGACGGCTCGGGCACAGCCAGCGTGCTGGCGATGGCGCGGGCGTTTGTGCAGGCCAAAAAAGACGGCCACGGCCCACGCCGCAGCATTTTGTTCTTGGCCAATGTGGGCGAGGAAGAGGGCTTGCTAGGCTCGCAGTATTACACCGACCACCCGATTTTTCCGCTCGCTAATACGGTTACCGACCTCAACATCGACATGGTGGGCCGCATCGACACCTTGCACCAGGGCAAGAGCGACTACGTGTACGTGGTGGGTGCCGACAAGCTTTCGACGGAGCTGAACACACTGAGCGAGGCCACCAACCAGCAGTACCAGCCGCTGGCGCTCGACTACAAGTACAACGACCCCGCCGACCCCGAGCACATCTACTACCGCTCGGACCACTACAATTTTGCCAAGCACAACGTGCCGATTATCTTCTACACCAGCGGCTTGCACAAAGACTACCACCAAACCACCGACGACGTCGATAAAATCGACTTCCCCGCCATGGCTCGGCGCGACCAGCTCGTGTTTCACACCGCCTGGGCGGTAGCCAACCGCGACCAGCGCATTCTAGTCGATGAGCAGTACCGCGCCACCGGCTTCGTACCCGCCGCAGCCGACCTCGACCGCTACGTGGGCACCTACGCCAGCCCGCAGATTCCCCTCAAAATCACCTTCACCAAAGAAGGCACAACCCTGAAGGCGCAGGCCACCGGCCAACCCCCCTTCCCGCTCGATGCCGTTAGCCAAGGTATTTTCAAGTTCGACCCGGCGGGCATTCGGATGGAGTTTGACCCGGCCAAACCCAGCTTCACGCTCAAGCAGGGCGGCGGCAGCTTCACATTTACGAAGGAATAATAGACTGACGGACGATTTTTCAAACCCCAAAAAAGCCCGCTTCTGCATTGGAAGCGGGCTTTTTTGTGTTAGCTAGTGGCCTAGTACCGAAAGCTGAGGCCCAAGAAATATTCCCTATCCACGGAGTGCGTAATGGGCAGGTGCGTGCCAAAATCGAGCTGCACGTTGTCGCTGATGTCAATTTGCGGCCCCAGATTGATGGAGCTGCGCCAGGTGGCCTGGCGCGTGTCCCAGTAGCCCACCAGCTCCACGAAGGCCTGCACCAGCTTGGTGAACTGGTAGTCGGTGGTAAGGGTAGGCGTGAGCTGATAGAAATGCTGGCCGGCCTCGGGGTCGTAATAAAAATTGCTGGCTGCCTGGCCGCCCACGCTCCAATTTTTGGTGCACTGAAACACGCCAGTGAGGGTGAGGCCCGGCTCGTAGCCACCATCGCCGACCGCGCCGCCGGTGGGCAGCTGCACGTAGGCCACGAGGCCGAGCGCCCCGCGGCTGTCGTCGTCGCCCACCAGCGTGTGCTTGAGGCGCAGCGTCACATCGCCCACGCCCCGGTTTAGCTGGTTTTGGTCAAACGGGTTTTGGCCCACTTGGCTATCATCGAAGTTGTGCGAATAGGTATACGTATCCAGCGCCACCTGAAAATCGGTGCGGTCGGTGAGGCCGATTTTGGCCAGAAAATGGTTCACGTACCAGTCGTGGCCGTGGGTGCTGCCCTCGTGGCGCGTGAGCAGGCGCAGCACGTCGGTTTCGTATTGAAAGTGGCCCGCATCCACCGAATACGGGCTTTCGGTGATGCCGGGGCGGTCGGGCACCATGGGGCGCATGTAGCGGCGCGGCGTGGGGTTGAAGAGCGTATAGTGCCGCTTATCTACCCGCACGGTGTCGTTTTCCAGCTTCTGGGCGCAAGCGGGCCGGGGTAAGGCCAGCGCCA
>CAXUKA010000088.1:0-19535 GCA_964251335.1 uncultured Hymenobacter sp. | reverse complement strand
CATTTTCTAACTCCCCTTTATGTTCGACTATCTCATCGTCGGGGCCGGCTTCGCTGGCAGCGTGCTAGCCGAGCGGTTGGCCACCCGCAGCAACAAAAAAGTGCTCATTATCGACAAGCGGAGCCACATTGGGGGCAATGCCTATGATTGCTATAATGACGACGGCATCCTGATTCACAAGTACGGCCCGCACATCTTTCACACCAACTCGAAGGACGTTTTCGACTACCTCGGCAACTTCACCGAGTGGCGCCCCTACGAGCACCGCGTGCTCGCCTCGGTAGATGGCCAGCTAGTGCCGATGCCGATTAACCTCGACACCATCAACAAGCTGTATGGTTTGAACCTCACTAGCTTTCAGGTAGAAGAGTTTTTCGCTTCGGTGGCTGAAGAAGTATCAGAAATCAAAACGTCGGAAGACGTAGTAGTGAGCAAGGTAGGCCGCGAGCTGTACAACAAATTCTTCAAAAACTACACCAACAAGCAGTGGGGCCTCGACCCCTCGCAGCTGGATAAGTCGGTGACAAGCCGCGTGCCCACCCGCACCAACCGCGACGACCGGTATTTCACCGATACCTATCAGGCCATGCCGCTGCACGGCTACACCCGGATGTTTGAGAATATGCTCAACCACCCGAACATCAAGGTGATGCTGAATACCGACTACCACGAAGTGATTAAATTCATCCCCTTCAAGGAGATGATTTTCACCGGCCCGGTAGACGAGTATTTCGACTTCAAATTCGGCAAGCTGCCTTACCGCTCGCTCGAGTTCAAGCACGACACGCTGAACAAAGAGCAGCACCTGGCCGCGCCAGTGGTGAACTACCCCAACGAGCACGCCTACACCCGCATCACGGAGTTCAAAGCCCTCACCGGCCAGAGCCACCCCAAAACGGCCATCGTGTACGAGTACCCACAGGCCGAGGGCGACCCTTACTACCCAGTGCCCATGCCCCAAAACGCCGAGCTGTACGCCAAGTACAAGAAGCTCGCCGATGAGACGCAAGGCGTACACTTCGTAGGCCGCCTCGCTACCTACAAGTACTACAACATGGACCAGGTAGTAGCCCAGGCCCTGACGCTGTACAAGAAGCTGACGGAGAAGGAAGAAGCCGCAAAGCCCGTGCGCCCGGCCATCGCGGGCTCGACCTCCCTGGTAGAGAAACTGGTGAATCGTGAGCCCTCGAAAGAGTAGTATCAACCTCCTCTGATTGAACGTATAAAACGCCTTCCCGAATAGGGGAGGCGTTTTTTATTTCGGTGTATAGACGTGGAATCTTGCGTCTATATATTCTGCCATTCCCATCCAAATCTATGCAGCCCTTCAAAATCGACGTTTCTCAATCCGTCCTCGACGACCTGCAGCTACGCCTAAAAAATACCCGCTGGCCCGATGAAATTGAAGATGCTGGTTGGGACTACGGTACCAACCGCGAATATTTAAAGCAGCTGGCCTACTACTGGCAAACTGACTACGACTGGCGCGCTCAGGAAGCGAAGCTCAACGAATTTGCTCAGTTCAAAGCTGAAGTAGATGGGCTGAACATCCACTTCGTTCACATCGAAGGCAAGGGGCCAAATCCTACGCCGCTGCTGCTAGTACACGGCTGGCCCGATTCGTTTTTCCGCATGGTGAAGCTGATTCCGCTGCTCACCGACCCGGCGGCGCACGGCGGTCGCGCCGAAGATGCCTTCACTGTGATAGTGCCATCCATTCCCGGCTACGGGTTTTCGGACAAGCATACCAAGAAAGGCATGAACCCCCGCCGCGTAGCAGACTTATTCGCGGAACTGATGACAGATGAGCTGGGCTACGACAAGTTTCTGGCGCACGGTGGCGACTGGGGCAGCAGCATTGTGGAGCAGTTGGCGCTGCACCACGCTGGTAAGCTGCTGGGTATTCACCTTACCGATGTGCCCTTTTCTCATGGCATGGCGGCCGAACACCTCCTAGACCTCTCGCTTAGTGAGAAAACATACCTGGCAAAAACAAAGGCCTGGCGGCAAAAGGAGGGAGCCTACTCGCTGATACAAGGCACTAAACCCGAAACGCTGGCCTATGGCCTGAACGACTCGCCAGTAGGCTTGCTAGGTTGGATTATTGAGAAATTTCATGCCTGGAGCGACAACGATGGCAATATCGAGCACACCCTTTTGAAAGACGATTTGCTTACCAACGTCATGATTTATTGGGTGACGCAGAGCATCGGCTCGTCGGTGCGGCTGTACTACGAGGCTATGCACAGCCCCACGCTATCGGCCTCTACGCATGTGAAGGTGCCTACTGGCTTTGCTATTTTTCCGAAGGATATCGCGCCTGCTCCCCGCGAATTTGCCGAACGATTTTTCAATGTGCAGCACTGGCAAGAAATGCCCCGTGGTGGCCACTTTGCCGCCCTCGAAGCGGCAGGCCTGCTAGCCGCTGACCTCCGCGAATTTGCGCAGGTGGTACGCGAAGGAAAAGGCTGAATTAAAGTATAGATAAAACAGGATTATTAGTTGTATTTTTATAACTTGATTTTCAGTTATGAAAAAGCTAATCGTCTGTTTGCTTCTACTTTGTGAGCTACTGTTAGTTGCCACTGACACAGCTCAAGCCCGGCGACGCGGCCGGAGAGGTCAGGCAATGGTAGTGCGGCCCTCGAAGGCTCGTTATGCCCGGGCACCGGTGTTCCGCGACTACTATAAGCCGCCGCGTCGCACACAATTTCGCTATGCCCCATCATACCATGCGTACTACAACCGTGCGCCCTACCACCCCCGAACTCGTTATTACCACCACCCGGCAAAGCACGCGCCCATAGCCAGCTTGCGCGCTAGAGATTAGGGCGCGGGTCCATTCGACCACTGTGCAGAGAAATACGTTAGAGGCTTCGTGAGCTACTGTGCCGCTTAGGTTAGGCAATAAGGTAGCTGGCGATGTTTTCCACTCTACATTTTTCTGTTATGAAGCGCTTACTTGCTTGTTTGATGCTTTTTGTGGGGCTGCTGACCGGGGCGGCCACGCCGGCACAGGCCCAACGCGGCTACCACCGGGGCCGGGGTTACTATGGGCGGCCTGGGCCGGGCCGCTACTACGCACCTCGCCCACGCTACTACGCGCCGCGTTACTACCATGCGGCACCCTACCGGCCCTACGGCGGCCGCTACTACTACCGGCCCCGGCCATACTATCGCCGGCCTGGTCCAGCTATTATTATCCGGCCCTGATGCTATTCGGTTGGGAATCAGCTTGCAAATAGGTTGTAGTAGAGGCATAAGAGCGCCGAAACTTACGCATCTATATAAGCGGTGCCTTTTAGTTGTCGTGCCTCTGTCACGCGTTCTAGCTGTGGCTTTTTAGTTGAGCAGTAGGCAACTAATAAGCTCGAGCGTATGGGCTGGCACCGAATAATATTTTTATTTGATAAAGGGACCTAATTGCTCAGCTATTACAAGCGGAATTACGTTAGAGGTGAAGTGAATGGGCGCTTTAAAAAGCATCCATGATTTCTGAAACTGTTTAACCGTATACGCCAAGCAGCAGCTTAACCTGACTTGCAAAGCAATTGCCTAAGCAGCTTCTCAACCACACCTTCACTTCTTATTCTTTTATGAACCGCTTATCTGCTTTTTTCCTGCTGTGTTGCAGCTTGTTGCTCGGCACTGGCTTGTCGGCACAGGCCCAGCATGGCCATGGCCACCACGGTGGTCGCGGCCACGGCCATGGTCATGGCCCACGCTATCACCACGAAGCACCATATCGCCACTATGGTGGCCGTAACTACTACCGGCCCCGGTCTGGCCCAGCTCTTATAATTCGGCCCTGACGCCCGGTCAGCCGCGTTCTGACAATATTTCCGACCTGTAAAACCCCGCACTCTTTTTGAGTGGTTGGGGTTTTATAGTTTACGGCGGGTGGCCCGGTTCGGCGGGCAGGCTGTAAATTTGCCCAGAACGCGCCGTCTCTTTAGTCAATTTAGTTAACCCAATGTTAGATTTCTTCGGCAAAACCGTCGCCAAGCTGTTTGGCTCCAAAGCAGAAAAGGACCTCAAAGGTGTCGTACCCTATGTGGCCCTCATCAATGCTGAATATGCCAAACTGGCCGACCTCACCGACGACCAGCTGCGCCAGCGCACCCAGGAGGTGCGCCAGCAGATTGACGGCAAGCTTGCCGGTCTCGACGGCCAAATTGCCGGTTTGCAAGGGCAGATTGACTCGCAGCCCAACCTGGACGTGTCGCGCAAAGAGGCGATTTTTGAGCAAATCGATGCCCTCGAAAAGCAGCGTAACAAAGACCTCGAAGCCGCCCTCAACGATGTGCTGCCCCAGGCATTTGCCATCGTAAAAGAAACTGCCCGTCGCTACGCCCAAAACGGCCAGCTTGTGGTAACGGCTACTGATGTGGACCGCGACATTGCCCGCGTGAAGGGCAACGTGACCATCCAGGGCGATAAAGCCATTTGGAGCAACAAGTGGCTTGCGGCCGGTGCCGAAATCACCTGGGACATGATTCACTACGACGTGCAGCTCATTGGCGGCGTAGTGTTGCACCAGGGCAAAATCGCCGAAATGGCCACGGGTGAAGGTAAAACGCTGGTTTCGACCCTGCCAGCTTTCCTAAATGCGCTCGGCGGCCGGGGCGTGCACCTGGTGACGGTGAACGACTACCTCGCCAAGCGTGACTCGGAGTGGAATGCACCGCTGTTTGAGTTCCACGGCCTCACAGTGGATTGTATCGACAAGCACCAGCCTAACACCGACGCTCGCCGCAACGCCTACCTCGCCGACATTACCTACGGCACCAACAACGAGTTTGGCTTTGACTACCTGCGTGATAACATGGCTCGCGACCCCGCCGAACTGGTGCAGCGCAAGCACCACTACGCCATGGTCGACGAAGTGGACTCGGTGCTGATTGACGATGCGCGGACGCCGCTCATCATCTCCGGCCCGGTGCCCAAGGGCGATGTGCACGAGTTTCTGGTGCTCAAGCCGCGCATTCAGCGCTTGGTCGATGAGCAGAAAAAGCTGGTGCAATCGTACCTCGTGCAGGCCCGCAAAGCCATTGCCGAAGGCAAAACCGGCGCTACTGAAGGCGGCAAGGATGGGGATGGCGGCCTCGCGCTGTTCCGCGCCTACCGTGGCCTGCCCAAGAGCAAGCCGCTCATTAAATTCCTGAGCGAATCGGGGATGCGCGTGGTGTTGCAGCAAGTCGAAAACCACTACATGGCCGACAATTCGCGCCAGATGCCGGAGGCCGACAAGCCGCTGTTTTTCACCATCGATGAGAAAAACAACCAGATTGAGCTGACCGAAAAAGGCATCGACCTGATTACGGCGCAGGGTGAAGACCCGCACCTGTTTATCATGCCCGATATCGGGGTTGAAATCGCCAATATCGAGAAAGCCGAAGCGCTGACTGCGGAAGAAAAACTCCAGCAGAAAGAGCAGCTGATGAGCGACTACCAGGAGAAATCGGAGCGCGTGCATACCGTGAACCAGCTTCTGAAAGCCTACACCCTGTTCGAAAAAGACGACCAATACATCCTGAGCCAGGAAGGCAAAGTGATGATTGTGGACGAGCAAACGGGCCGTGTAATGGAAGGCCGCCGCTACTCCGATGGCCTGCACCAAGCCATTGAGGCTAAGGAAGGCGTGCGCATCGAAGATGCCACGCAGACCTACGCCACGGTGACATTGCAGAACTTCTTCCGCATGTACCACAAGCTGGGCGGCATGACCGGTACGGCCGAAACTGAAGCTGGTGAGCTGTGGGAAATCTACAAGCTCGACGTAGTAGTGATTCCCACTAACCGCGTGATTTCGCGCCAGGACCAGCACGACAAAGTGTACCGCACGGTGCGCGAGAAGTACAATGCCGTAGCCGAAGAAATTCAGGCGCTGGTGCAAGCCGGCCGCCCGGTACTGGTGGGTACTACTTCGGTAGAAATTTCGGAACTGATGAGTCGTATGCTGAAGCTACGCGGCATCAAGCACCAGGTACTGAACGCTAAGCAAAACCAGCGCGAAGCCGAGATTGTGGCCGCCGCTGGCTACCCTGGCACCGTGACCATCGCCACCAACATGGCCGGCCGTGGTACCGACATCAAGCTGCGTGAAACCTCGCGCGAGGCGGGTGGCCTGGCCATCATCGGCACCGAGCGCCACGAAAGTCGCCGCGTCGACCGCCAGCTGCGCGGCCGGGCCGGCCGCCAGGGAGACCCCGGTTCGTCGCAGTTCTTCGTGTCGCTGGAAGACAACCTGATGCGTCTGTTTGGCTCGGAGCGCATTGCCAAGCTCATGGACCGCATGGGTATGGAAGAAGGCGAAGTGATTCAGCACTCGATGATTACGAGCAGCATCGAGCGGGCGCAGAAGAAAGTCGAAGAAAACAACTTCGGTACCCGTAAGCGCCTGCTGGAATACGACGACGTGATGAACGCTCAGCGCGAAGTGGTATACCGCCGTCGCCGCAACGCTCTCTTTGGCGAGCGCCTGGAGCTGGATATTCTGAATTTGATTTATGATGTGAGCGAAGACATCGCAGCCGGCCACAAAGTCAGCAATGATTTTGAAGACTTCAAGCTGTCGATTATCAAAGACTTCGGCTACGACACGCACATCAGCCAGAGCGAATTCAGTGCCCTCAATGCCGAGCAGCTCACCCAGAAGCTTTACGACGAAGCCACCGGCTACTACGAGAGCAAGAACGAGCACATTGGCCAGAATGCCTTGCCGCTGATAAATAAGCTGCTGGGCGAAAACACCTCTTACGAGAACATCGCCATTCCCTTCACCGATGGCCACAAGCACACGCAGGTAATTGCCAACCTACGCAAAGCGCAGGCCAGCAACGGCCTCGACATCGTGCGCCAGATGGAAAAAGGTGCCGTGCTCTCAACCATCGACGAGGCTTGGACCCAGCACCTGCGCCAGATGGACGACCTCAAGCAGGTAGTGCAAAACGCGGTGTACGAGCAGAAAGACCCGCTCTTGGTGTACAAGTTCGAAGCCTTTGAGTTGTTCAAGCGCATGCTGAGCAAGGTAAACCACGGCACCAGCGGCTTTCTCTTCAAAGCCGATGTGCCTGTGGCCGCCGAGGCTGGTTTCGCTGAGCCGGAGTTCTTCTTCGACGATGACCTACCCGAGCCCGCCCCACTGCCCAAGCTGAAAGCCGAGAAAGCCATCTCGGACGTCTCACTCGGTGCGGGCCAGGAGGACTTGGACCAAGCTGCTGAGCTAGGCATTGCCCAGGCTCCCGCCATCAAGCAGGAGCCAGCCCGCTCGCAAAAAGTAGCCAACCGCAACGAAAAGGTCAGCGTGCAGTACATGGATGGCCGTGTAGTGCGCGACGTGAAGTACAAGACTGTAGAGGAAGACTTGGCTGCCCAGCGCTGCGTGCTGGTAGACTAAGGTTTTTCTGACTTTAACTCGATTAAGCGCCCTGGCTAATTGCCAGGGCGTTTTTTTGTGTATAAGATTGTCAGTGTTTAGGCCAGACATAGAGTAGTATCTGTCTGAGCCGCTGCACCAAATGCGCCCTTGTTAGTGGATTCATTACCAATGTATTATATCAAGCAGATGAGTGTTTTTATGTGGGGCAATAAGCTGGCTGCCATAAGAATCAATGGCTGGATAATGTTATTCGCTGCGTGGCTGCTGAGCGGGCAGCACGTGTGGGCGCAAGCGCCCACCTGGCAAGGAGTCGTGGCAGTAGGTAGTAGCGCGGCCACTATTTCGGCCACGGCTTCGGATGGCGGTGACAACGTGTATGTGCTAGGGCGCTTCGTGAGTACGGTCAGCTTTGGTGCTACCGTGCTAACCAGTGCGGGCACCGGGGATGTATTTATTGCAAAGTGGAACCAGCCTGCGGCGGCCTTTGTGTGGGCGCGGCGAGTAGGCGGCGTGGGCGACGACTATGCTTATGCGCTGAGCGTGAGTGGCACCAGTGTGTATGCCGCTGGCAGCTTTGCTGGCTCGGCCGATTTTGGCCTAACTACCCTCACCAGCGCCGGTGCGGACGATGGCTTTGTGGTGAAACTGAGTGATACCGGCAGCATCGGTTGGGTGCAGGCTATCGGCGGCTCCGGCAACGATTGGGTGACTTCGCTGGCTACGTCGGGCGCCAACGTGTACGTGGGCGGCATCTTCGCTAGTCGGTCGGCGGTGCTGGGCACGCTAACTATCAGCAATGTTTCAGACACTGCGAATGGCTTCACAAACGATGGGTTTGTGGCGCGGCTCACCGATGCGGGGGCTACCAGTGTATTTGCCTGGGCGAAGGTCGTGGGGAGCACCGGCAACGATATGCTGACGGCCTTGGCTGCCACGGGCAGCAACGTGTACGTAGCCGGCAACCTAGGCAACACGGCTACATTTGGCAGCACTATCCTAAGCGGGTGCTTCTACGCCAAGCTACCCGATACAGGCGCTGGCAGCACTTTTTCGTGGGCCTTAGGCTCAGGCGGGGCTGTTTTTGTCAATGCTTTAGCGGTGAGCGGGACTAATGTGTATGCTACTGGCCGTTTCCTCTTTACAAGTAGCTGGGGCAGTACTACCTATACAAATAGTGGCGCGGGTGGCAGCTACGACGTATTTGTGGCTAAGTTCATTGATGCGGGTGCAACAGGCAGCTTTGCCTGGGCCTTGAAAGGCGGCGGGCCGGCCAGTGACTATGCCAGCGGCCTAGCCGTGCAGGGCAATAGTGTGTACATAGTGGGTGGGTATTCGAGTTTATTTGGGCCAGCTAGCTTTGGCACCACCAGCCTGCTAAGTGTTGGCAATAGCGACGATTGGTTTGTGGCCAAGGTGCTCGATGCTGGTGCCAGCGCCGCCTATGCCTGGGTGCAGCAGGCGGGTGGCTCGACCTATGAGCAAGCGGCAGCGGTAGCCCTAGGCAGCGGCGGTCGCATCTACGTAAGCGGCAGCACGGGCACCGGGGCCAGTCTTGGCAGCCTCACCGCGAGCACCAGTAGCACGCTGGCCTGGCTAGCCGACCCGCTGCTGGCGAGTAAGAGCCCGGCTGCGCTGGCTGGGGTAAGTAATTATCCCAACCCCGCCCATGGCGTAACCACCGTGCGGGTGCCGGCTGGGGCTGGCTCGGCTGCTCTCATACTCCTTGATGCGCTGGGCCGGGTCGTAAGCACCCACCAAGCCACCGCTGGCCAAGATTATCCGCTCGACCTCGCGGGCCTCGTACCCGGCGTATACACCCTGCACGTGCAAGCTGGTGAGAGCCAAGCCGTGCGGCAGCTGGTAGTGGAATAGCCCCCATCACTGAAAAAAAGCCTTGTCGAAAGGAGCTATCCTTTTCGGCAAGGCTTTTATCAATTTTGATACTTGGGTGAGTTTGCAATCAAGGCCAGCGGCCTAAAAATCTTTACGTTTGAGGCGACGGCCCCAGCCTTGAGGCAGCTGATTGGTAGTAGTATAGAGGCGAATAGCTTCCGCCTCGCGGGCATGGCTAAAGCGCGTGAGCTTGCTGGTACCTATAAGACCAGGCAGCACAAAAAGGCCACCCGATATGGCCGCTGCCGTACCGTCGATGGAGCTGCTCGTCTGGTAGCCATTGACGGTAGTGGTATTGGGGTTGGCTAGTACTTGCACCAGCACCACAAGGCCACTCGTGCCGATGCCCAGCCACACATAGCCGCCTACGCGGTGGCGGCGATAATGCCGTTTGATGGCGCGTATAGTATCAGTCTGGCCCTGTCGCAGGGTAGGGGTGGGGGGCAAGGCTGGGGCGGCTTGCTGGGCTAGCAGGGGCAGATGCGTAGCGGCGAGCAAGCAAGTAGCAAGTAAGTGTTTTCTCATGTAGTAAGGCAAAATAGCCGTCGGGCGGTAGCGTAGGCGGAAAAGGAATTGCTACCCGACCCACAAATTCACGCAAACTACAGCCGAAGCGGCCATTAGGCCAAGGGCTGGCTATGGGCAGCTAGCAAAAAATCATGAGCCAGCTGCCAGCTTCACCCGAATGCTGATAACCACATTATCAGCCAGTACGAGGCTCTTTTTGCCGATGCCGAAATCCAGCCGATTCACCTCAAGCTGCCCGCGAAATTCATGCGCTGCCGATAGGGTGAAGGGCAGTTTCACCTCCCGCGTCGTGCCCTTCATAGTCAGGTCAAACGTGCCTTCGTACTTGCCCGCGCCCATTGAGTGGATGGCTTTCGACTGCAACATAATAGCTGGGTATTTCTCCGCATCGAAATAATCGGGCTTTTGCAAATGCTTATCGCGCAGCGAGATTCCCGTCTGAATAGTATTCACTGGCACCGAGGCCTGGATGTGCGCCTGCTCCGGGTGCGCCGGGTCGAGCTGAATATCGGCCGTCAGCCCCGAGAGTGTACCATCGACGGTTAGCCCGGCGTTTTTAATCTGAAAGTTGATTTCCGATTCAGCTATTTTCGAGACCGTGGGCGAGGCCCCAAGCGTGAGCCAACCCAACCAACTCAGAAATAAAAAAAGCTTCATGCTACAGCGTTTTAAGAAAAGCGAGTAAAGCGGCCCGGTCACTCGCCGAAATATCGAGCCCGAACTCGTGGCCGCGCACTGCCTTGGTAGTCACGCCCGCGCCCCGAAAGCCGGTGGGCACGTAGTCGTCACGCAGGCGGCGCGGGTCGAGCATGTCGCCCAGCGTGGCCAGCGAGCCATCGTGCAAAAATGGCCCCCGATACCACACGCCGAGCAGCGACGGTATCTTGTAATAGCCGGTGCCACGCCGGGTTTTGAGCGTATAGTTGGGGTCGGTGCCGACGGATATCTCGAAGATGTCGTACTTCTCGCGATGTGCCTCGGGTATCTCGAAGCCATCGGCCGGCGTCAGCATATTGTTGGTGTAAAGCGGTGGCGTGTGACAGCTCACGCAGCCTTGCTTGATGAAAACAGTCTTGCCCTGCGCCGATAAGGTACTGGTTTTATTGGGATTAATCGGGGGCTTGAGCGAATACACATACATGGCCAGGGCGTAGAGCTGGGCCTCGCTATAACGGTCGAAAGTACCCGAAAAAGTAGCTTTGCCGGGCGGTGGCAGCGTTTTGTGTTCTTTGCCGGCCGGAATGTAGCCATCGTAGCTGGCCATAAAATCGAGGGCCTGGTTGATGGCGATGTAGCGCATCATATCGCCGATGCTACGGTGCCGCGCCAAGCCGCCATGGTCGAGGTACAGGCGATTTTTCACCCCAATCAAATCAGGCACCGAGGGCGGAAACAGGATGCTGGTGCCTTGCCGGCCGTTGGTACCGGGCGGTAGGGCCGCGAAGGCCTGAGCAATTTGCTCGGTGCTCTGGCGGCCCAGCGCCGTATTGGGGTCATCGGCCACAAAAGGCGCGTCGAACAGCGTGCCGAGCACATACTTCACTGCCGGCTCAGGAAAGTTGGGGTCGTGGCGAATGCTCCAGGCCGTGGCCTGGTCGCCGGGAAAATTACCCTGGGCACCCTTGAGCACCACACCGCTTTTGGTGACGCGGGTGTGACACATGGCGCACGAGAGGTTGCCGAGCAGCACCTTGCCTTTTTCCGGCACCACATAGCGGGCGTAGGGCATAATGCCATCCTTGGTCAGCGGCATTTTGGTAGCGGCATAGAAGGCTGGGTTGCGGGCGTAGTCGGCCGTCATAAACGCCCCATCCAAGTCAATGGGCATGTCGAAAAGCAGCTCGCCGGCCTTTATCCAGTCGGCCTCGGTGTGCAGCTTAGCAGGGTCGAATACTACTTGCGGCTCCTGCTTTTGCAGCCATTCCCAGTAGCCTTTGGGCTCGCGGCCGGGCGCGTACACGGGGTAGTTTTTGTAGGCCACGCGCTCGGGCAGCGCATAATAATAGTTGGCCGATACGTGCCGGGGCGAGGCTTTGGCGGTAGCCAGCGGCAGCTCGGCGGCGGCCATGGCAGTGCTGTCCCAGGTGCGCGGGATAGTGGGGGTTAAGGGCAGGTTTAGCTGGGCGGTTTCGCCATTGGGGCGCGTGGTATAGCTGGCAATTACCAATAGCGCCCCCACACTAATAGCCAGGTACAACAGCAAAAGGCCAGGTTTTTTCATATAGCAGCGGAAGCGACCAGTGCCCGGTACCACCACCGCAAAGGCTGGTTTAAGCCGGAAAATCTATAGTTTGAGGATAGCTGAGCTGTAAAAATAAGTATAGCGTTTAATAAATAAATGCGCTCTTGAGCAGTTGCGTGCCGAGTAGCATTGGCTTGCTACTCTTTAGCAGGCTGGTGGCGGCAGCGCTTTCTGCTAGTATTTTGCTCAAGTATGCTACAAAAAATATGTTGTCGCGGCTTGCTGCTGGCTTTTTGGTTGGTGCTGAAGAGCTTAATAGCCAGTGCGCAGGGGCCGCCGCCCGTGTGGCAAGGAACACTACCAATAGCTGGCCAAACGGTGGCGGTGCCCGGCAGTCGCGACGACCTGTACGTAGCAGGCACATTTCGGGGCCGGCAGAGCTTTGGACCCTTTGTGCTTACCAGCACCGGCGAGGCGGCCATCTTCGTGGCCCGTTGGAATAGCCGCACCCGGCAGTATCTGTGGGCTAAGCAAGCCGCCTGTGTGACTGGCGATTGGGTGGTCAGCCTAGCCGCAGCTGGCCGCAACGTGTACGTAACCGGTTGCTTCTCAGACAGCATTCAGTGGGGAGCTGTCAAGCTGAAATCCAATGCGTTTCGCGCAATGTTCGTAGCTAAACTGACCGACGAAGGGGCGGCCAGCCGTTTCGAATGGGCGTACGCAAGTCAGGGTAAAGCTTCGGTCGAGCCGCATGCCCTGATAGCAAGCGGGGCCAACGTGTATGTGGCCGGTTCTTATGACGACAGCTTCAGCCTGGGCGAAGTCCGGCTGACTGCGCTAAATTCCGAGGATGGGTTTGTGGCCCGACTCACCGACGAGGGTGCTACCAGCCACTGGACTTGGGCAGTGCGGGCTGGTGGCGCGGGCAATGATGAGCTGAATGCTTTGGCCGTAGTAGGCAATAAAGTATATGTAGCGGGAGCCGTCACCGACCAAGCGACCTGTGGTGATATCCATCTCAGCCGGGAAGGCAAGGGAACTGATTTGCTGGTGGCCCGCCTCGACGACGTGGGGCCAGCCACTACCTTCACCTGGGCCGAGCGCCTGCGCCATGCGCTGGCCAGCCGGGCCTACAGCCTGCTGGCCAGCGCCGATACTTTGTACGTGGCGGGTGAGTGCAGCTACGCACCAGGCTTGGGCCTGACCGAGCAGGCCCACAACCCCATTGGGGTGGCAACCTTATTCAAATTGCGTGATACGGGCACTACCGTGCGGGTGGTGTGGGCTAAAACCATTGCCGACAACCAGTCAGCTTCTTGGTCTATCCAGGGCCGGCGCGGCAACAATCTCTATGTTATTGGCACCTTCCACGATGTGCTTTACCTTGACCTACACAAGGTGACGGCATCCTCGCGGGAGAGAGCCCCGTTTATCGCCAGCATCCGCGATGAGGGCGATTACGGCAACTGCGTCTGGCTGCGGCAGTTCAGTGCGACGCTTCGGCCGCTCTATTGGGCTGGCTTCGCCATAACAGGAGGTAGCCTGCTCTACCTGGCCTTGGGTACAGAAGACGTAATACGCCATGACCGCCAGGGCCGGCACCTCGACCTGGGGCCGGTGCCGCCACCACGTGGACTATTGCTGCCTGCTAGCCAGCATCCTCGGCGGCCCTAAGCCGTACCTTTGCCTCATGCCCGCCGTCCCCAACCTCGCCGCCACTCTTGACCACACCCTCCTTCGCCCCGACTGCACCGAAGCCCAGATAATTCAGCTGTGCCAGGAGGCCCGGCAGCACGGCTTTGCCAGCGCCTGCGTGCCGCCGTGCTACGTGCCGGTGGCTGCCCGCGAGCTGAGCGGCTCGGGCGTGGCGGTGTGCACGGTTATCGGATTCCCATTGGGATATAACAGCAGCCGGGTGAAATTCCGCGAAGCGGAAATAGCCCTGGGCGAAGGCGCGACCGAGCTGGATTTGGTGCTGAATGTATCGGCGCTGAAATCGGGCAACCTTGAAGCCGTAAAAGCCGAAGTCGAAGACCTCGCCGACCTCTGCGATGTGAATGATTCGCTGCTGAAAGTCATCATCGAAACCGCGCTGCTGACCGAGGAAGAGATGGAAACGGCCGCCCGCCTCTGCGCCGAAGCCGGGGCCAGCTTCGTAAAAACCAGCACCGGCTTTGCCAGCCGGGGCGCGTCGGTGGCCGATGTAGAGCTGCTGCGCCGTGTGCTGCCCGCCGAAATCCGCATCAAGGCCAGCGGCGGCATCCGCACCCGCGAGCAGGCGCTGGCTATGCTGGCCGCTGGGGCCGACCGCATTGGGACATCTAACAGCCTGGTTATTATTCAAGACGATGAACCTGCGCAATCGTAACACCATGCTGCTTTTGAGCCTGCCGCTGCTGGCGGCCTGCGCCACCACGGCCCCCACCGCGCCCGTGGCTACCAAAGCCGCGCCCACCGATACCGTGCGCAAAACCACGGCCCTGATACCCGCCGAAGACCTGACCAAGTATCGGCCCACCTTTGCCCCGGCCGGCACGGCCCCGACCACCGGCGTTGCGGCTACGCCCAAACCAGCTGCGTCCTCCGCGGCGGCGCAGAAGGCGGCGGCACCCGTACCTACTGCTGCGGTGAATGCCCAGGTAGAGCAACGCCTGCGCGACCAAGCCTTCACCAACCAGAACGTGAAGTACACCAGTGGCTACCGCATCCGGGCTTACCTCGGGCTGGAACGCGCCCAGGCCATGACGATTCGCCGCCAGGTAATTGGCCGCTACCCCGACGAAACGGATTACATAACGTTCAAGCAGCCAGTCTACCGCCTTTACATCGGCGACTACACAACCAAGCTGGAGGCAGCGCGGGGCTTGGCGCGGGTGCGGCAGTTTGTACCCAAGGCCGAGCTGGAAGCTATGCAGGTGCTACTGAATAAGACCCCGTAGTTTCTGTTACTCTAAACTTTTATTTTACAAATTGTCATGCTGAGCTTACCGAAGCAGCTTGGCTGGTTGCGTTAGGATTAGCGTCCCAACGGAGCGGCCAAGCTGCTTCGGCAAGCTCAGCATGACAAGCGCTTTTATATGCTAACTCAACTACGTGACCGCGCTGCTGCCCTGGCCCCCGAGCTTTCGGCCCTGCGCCGCCACCTGCACACCAATCCCGAGCTGTCATTTAAGGAAACTAATACGGCCGCTTTCGTCACCCAAAAGCTAACGGAGCTGGGTTTGCAGCCCTACACTGTGGCTGGCACTGGCGTAGTGGCCCTCATCGAAGGGCAGCCGGGCGGCCCAGTGGTGGCTTTGCGCGCCGACATGGACGCGCTGCCTATCCAAGAGCTGAGCGACGTGCCCTACAAGTCGCAAAATCCTGGCGTAATGCACGCCTGCGGCCACGACGTGCACACCACCTGCCTGTTTGGCGCAGCCAAGCTGCTCACCGAGCTAAAAGGTGAGTTTAAGGGCACGGTAAAGCTGATTTTTCAGCCCGGCGAAGAGCTGCTGCCCGGCGGTGCTTCGCTGATGATAGCCGATGGCGTGCTCGAAAATCCCGCGCCAAGTGAGATACTTGGCCAGCACGTATTCCCGCGCCTGCCGGTGGGGCAGATTGGCTTGCGGCCCGGCCGCTACATGGCCAGTACTGATGAATTGTATTTGAAAATCAAGGGCAAAGGCGGCCACGGTGCCATGCCCGAACTCAACCTCGACCCGGTGCTGGTGGCAGCCAATATCATCGTGGCTGCGCAGCAAATTGTGAGCCGTCGCGCCAACCCCAAGATGCCATCGGTACTGAGCTTCGGCAAAGTCATTGCCAACGGCGCCACTAACGTCATCCCCGACGAGGTGTACATCGAAGGCACGTTCCGCACCCTTGATGAGGCGTGGCGCACCGAGGCCCACTACCACCTGCGCCAGCTTTGCGAAGGCATGGCTGCCAGCATGGGCGCGGTGTGCGAGCTGGAAATCCGGCGCGGCTACCCCTGCCTCGATAACAACCCCGCCGTGACGGCCCGCGTGCGCACCGCCGCCGAAGCATATTTGGGAGCCGAAAACGTGATTGAGCTCGACCAATGGCTGGCGGCTGAGGACTTTGCCTACTTCTCGCAGGCAGCCCCGGCGTGCTTCTATCGCCTGGGCACGCGGGCGGCCGACGGCCGCTTTGCGGCCTCGGTGCACACGCCGATTTTTGATATCGACGAGCAAGCCCTGAGTATCGGCGCGGGGCTAATGGCCTGGCTTACTTTGCAGGAGCTAAGTGCTTTATAACGCGAGGTTTTCAATACACAATTACTAGCTATATCATTGATTATGCGTCTTTTATTGCCGTCTTGCTTGCTCGCTGCTAGCTTGCTGCTAACCAGCCGTGCCGCCCAAGCCCAAGCCTACGACCCTAACACAGCCCAACGCATAGTGCAGCCATTAGAGCTGTGGCCCGAGCTGCAAGGCGAGCTTGCACTCAAAAACGGCGATTACTTACTGCTAGCCCTGCACGGCGAACGAAGTACTAATCTGCATGCCTACCTAAACCCCTCCCTGGGCTTCGACACTCGCCGCATATCGGCGGCCTACGAGCACTTCTGGAACCCGCACTGGAGCTGGGGCGGCACCTTGCGCTACGACTCGGAGGCAAGCTTTGAAACCAATAGTTACTACTGCAACCTGCTGATACCCGAGCTGCTACTGCGCCACCGCTCGCCCATTTTTGGCGGGCTCACTTTTGGGCAGCGCTTGGGCGTAGAGCGCCAGATTTTGGTAAGCCGGAAGCCATTGGGCTTTTCTGCGCCCGATGGCCAGTTCTGGGCGCGACTGCGTGTCGATGTCGAGCGGCTTTTCCCACTCAGTAGCAATGCGGCTACCGGCTTGGCGCTGCGGCCTCGCCTTAGCTATATGGCCAGCACGCACTTGCGCTTTCAAAAAGACGCTAACGACCCCGACGAGCGCACCATTCAGTTTACCAGCCTGCGGGGCGAGGTGGGCGTGCGCGTTTCGCAGCACATCGATTTCACGCCCTGGTTTGCTTACCAAACGTCTTACAAGAAGTCGCTGGTGTTCACCGACGCTAACGGCAACCCGGTTTCGGGCGGCAAAGCCAACTATGTATATCCCACGCTGGGCCTCGATTTGCGCTTCACGCTGCTGCCGGCTGGAGCAAAAGCCGACCGCCAGCAGCTGCCCACGCAGCATTAAGTAGTTGCATGCTGTCAACTTGTCCTGCTGAGTATTTGTGATAAAACGGCTATTGCGCATTACTGAGGCCGTTTATCGTGGATTATAGTTGAAGGTTAATTTAAGTAAAATATTAAAACAAGACTTTTTGGCATTATTTATTGCTCGGCACAGATTTTATAGATAGGAAGGTGTGGCTACCGATTCAGTAGCCTTTTAACCCGACCCAAACCTTCTTATCTACAATGGCAACTCTGCTGTATAATCGCCCTACGCTACGCCCCGCCCGTGCTTTCCACTCGCTGCTAAATGAAGTGCTGCGCGATGCCCAACCCACTACGCCTCAGCCTTCGACTTCTTTCGTACCCGCTGCTGATATCTTCGAAACTGCTACTGGCTACGAGCTGCACCTCGCCTTGCCGGGCGTGGCCAAAGACGCAGTTACTATCGATTTTCAGGAAGGCCAACTGGTAGTGAGTGGCACCCGCCCCGCCCCAGCCACCGAAGGCGAAGATGCTCCCAAGCTGCGCCGCGTCGAAACCCGCTTTGGCGAGTTTAGCCGCACCTTCCGCCTGCCCGAAACGGTGAACGTGAAGGCCATCAGCGCCGAAATGGCCGACGGCCTGCTGCGCGTGACGCTGCCCTTCGACACCGAGAAAGTAACCAAACAGCACATCGAAGTGCGCTAAGGCGCTGACCAATATTTGCAAAAAGGCACCCGTACTGGGTGCCTTTTTTGGTCCAGAAATTGTATATTGCTAGCACGTACGCAACCTTCGGGCACGAAAAATTCTCTTTTGGGCGTTGAAGCTCGTAAGGGAGTAGGGCAGGAGCCAGGTTAATTTTATTGGCTACTGCACTTGCCCGATTTCGTCGCTGTTTTGTTACTTCGCAACACCTTTTTTCCTCCTTTTTAATTAACCCCAATGCAAGCTAAAAACATGATGCTCGGCCTGCTGACTTCTGCCGTACTCGGTGGGGGCGTGGCCGTAGGGGGGTATAAGCTGCTGGAAGCCGAGCCGGGCAACGTGGCTCAGTCGACCGTAGCTTCTGACCCTCAGGTGCGCTACACGTCGGCCCTGCGCAGCAGCGCTTATGCCGCGCCCGAAGGCCTCAACTTCGTGGCTGCCGCCGCTGCCACCACGCCGGCCGTAGTGCACGTAATGACCGAATACAAAGCCGAGCCGCAGCAGCGCCAGCAGCGCATGCAGATGGACCCGCTGTTCCGCCAGTTTTTCGGTGACCAGTTCGAGGACCAGTTCCGGGGCCAGCAGCCGCAGGGCGGGGGCGAAGGCTCGGGCTCGGGCGTGATTATCGCCGCCAACGGCTACATCGTCACGAACAACCACGTGATTGACAAGGCTTCCAAAATAACGGTGGTGCTCGACGACAAGCGCAAGTACGAAGCCGAATTGGTAGGCACCGACCCCAACACCGACCTCGCCGTGATTAAAGTAAAGGCCGACAACCTGCCCTTTATCAAGTACGGTAACTCCGACGATGTGAAGGTGGGCCAATGGGTACTGGCCGTGGGCAACCCCTTCAGTCTAAACACCACCGTGACAGCGGGTATCGTGTCGGCCAAAGGCCGCAACATCGGTATCCTGTCGCGCAACCAAGACATGGGCGTTGAGTCGTTCATCCAGACCGATGCCGTGGTGAACCCTGGCAACTCGGGCGGCGCACTCGTGAATACCAACGGCGACCTCGTCGGCATCAACTCGGCCATCTCGTCGCACACCGGCTCGTTTGAGGGCTATGCCTTTGCCATTCCGAGTTCCATTGTGAGCAAGGTGGTTGATGACTTGCTGAAATACAAGGTGGTGCAGCGCGCCCTGCTGGGCGTGCGTATTCAGGAGGTAGATGCCCGCCTGGCTTCGGAGAAAAAACTCAATAGCCTGAATGGCGTGTATGTGCAGGGGTTGAATGATAAAAGCTCCGCCGCTGCTGCTGGCCTGAAAGTGGGTGACATCATCACCGACATCAATGGCGTACCCGTGAATACCTCGTCGCAGCTGCAAGAGCAAGTATCGCGCTTCCGCCCCGGCGATAAAATCAAAGTAGGCTACCTGCGTGGCAGTGATAAGGAAACAGCTACGGCTACCTTGTTCAACGCCGCCAACACGACGGCCGTGGTGCATGAAATGCCCGCGATGGCTTCCATCACCTACGAAGGGGCCAAATTTGGCCCGGTACCGACCCGCTTGCAGAATGAGTTGGGCGTAGATGGTGGCGCGCAGATAACCAACGTGAAGGGTTCCAACTTCAAGGAAACCGGCATGGCCGAAGGCTTCATTATCACGCGCATCGATAAAAACCCGGTTCGCAAGCCCGCCGACGTGCAGAATTACCTCGACGAAGCCAAAAACAACTCGGGCGCGCTGGTAGAAGG
>CAXUKA010000087.1:0-19611 GCA_964251335.1 uncultured Hymenobacter sp. | reverse complement strand
AAGCAGAGCTTCGCGCTACTTGCTGAACTTAAAGTTTATACCAACCCCTTTGCCACCAGATACTCGGCAATCTGCACAGCATTCGTAGCTGCACCTTTTCGCAGATTATCGGCCACAATCCACATATTCAAGGTATTGGCTTGTGTCTCGTCGCGGCGGAGGCGGCCTACCAGCACGGCATCGCGGCCGTGGCTGTCTTTGGGCATGGGGTAGCTATTCTGGCCGGGCTCGTCTACCAGCTCCACGCCAGCGGTGTGGGTAAGCACGTCGCGCACGTCGGCGAGGTCAAAGTCGTGGGCAAATTCCACGTTTACCGACTCGGAGTGGCCGCCCATGACGGGCACGCGTACACAGGTAGCCGTGACGCGGATGCTGTCGTCGCCCATGATTTTCTTGGTCTCGTTCACCATTTTCAGCTCTTCCTTGGTATAGCCGTTGGGCTGGAAGACGTCGATGTGCGGCAGCACGTTCAGGTCGATGGGGTGGGCGTAGGCAGGGTTGCTGGCCGTGTGGCCGGCGCGCTCCTCCATGAGCTGGTCGACGGCTTTTTTGCCGGTGCCGGTTACGCTCTGGTAGGTGCTGATGACGAGGCGCTTGGCTTGGTATTTTTTGTGCAAGTCATTGAGCGCTACTACCAGTTGAATGGTCGAGCAGTTCGGGTTAGCGATGATTTTATCATCTTTGGTGAGCTCCTGGGCATTCACTTCGGGCACCACCAGCTTCTTGCTGGGGTCCATGCGCCAGGCCGACGAGTTATCGACTACCACGGTGCCGACTTCGGCAAACTTGGGGGCAAACTCCAGCGACACGCCGCCGCCCGCCGAGAAAATGGCAATGGTTGGGCGGGCCGCAATGGCGTCTTCCATACTCACCACGGGGTAGTCTTTGCCCTGGAAATGAACCAGCTGGCCCACCGATTTGGCCGAGGCCACGGGTAGCAATTCAGTGACGGGAAACTGGCGCTCGGCGAGCACCTTCAGCATTTCGGTGCCGACCAGCCCGGTGGCACCCACAACGGCAATTTTCATGGAATGAAAAAGTAAGGCACGGCCCCGCTCGGAGCCGCCAAACGCAAAGGTCGTTCCGGCCCGCTATTTGGCCGCCTAACGGATGAAAAAGCCGGGTACGACGATTAACTTAATCCTTGCGTAAGACAAATTTTTACCCGTTCCGTTCAACTATTACCTTCATGATGGGTATAACTCTCACCCATTTATTTTGCTTACCTACCTTGACTGCTCTGCGCTCGTGGGCAATAGGCAGGCTGTATTAGTAGAAATCCTGGTTGTCGTCTCCGGCCTTGCTTACGCTTGCGAAGATGGCCAAGCAGGGCTTTTAATGCTTTGAATTTGTGATGAAAGCTTTTTTTACCCTACTGGTTATCACGCTAGTTATTCCACTATCCCAAGCCTGGGCGCAGGCACTAACCGGAACCATCGCAGCGGGCCAGATGCACGCGCTGGCCATCCACGCCGATGGCACTTTGTGGGCCACTGGCGACAACAGCAGCGGCCAGCTCGGCACCGGTAATACTACTAACCAAACCAGCTGGGTGCAAGTAGGCAACGCCACTACTTGGGTGCGCGTGTCGGCCGGGGCCGTGCATAGCTTGGCGCTGCAAGCCAACGGCACGCTCTGGGCCTGGGGCGATAATACCTATGGTCAGTTGGGCACTATCAGCAGTACAGTCTTCGTCGCAACACCTACGCAGGTGCCCGGTACCTACACGCAGATTTCGGCCGGCAACTTTCATAGCCTGGCCTTGCAGGCTAATGGCACGTTGTGGGCATGGGGCCGCAATCTGTATGGGCAGCTCGGCAACAGCACCAACAGCGGCACCAACAATGCCAACCCGACCCCGACACAAATAGCTGGTACCTATACCCAAGTAGTAGCCGGCTATGGTTTCAACCTAGCGCTGCAAACCAATGGCACCCTCTGGGCCTGGGGTCGCAATACGTATGGCCAGCTCGGCAATGCTATCAACAATGCCACCGACAATGCCAACCCCACCCCTACGCAAGTTGGCACCGATATTTATATCCAAATGGCTGCGGGCCAATACCATAGCTTGGCTCTGCGGGCCAATGGCAGTTTATGGACTTGGGGCGATAATATTTATGGGCAGCTTGGCAACAGCACCAACACTGGCACAGACACCGCAAACCCCACCCCCACGCAGGTAGCGGGTACCTACACCCAGCTAGCAGCCGGTGCCAACCACTGCCTAGCGCTACAGGCCGACGGCAGTGCGGTGGCGTGGGGCCGCAACCTGTATGGGCAACTGGGTAATGGTACCAACAGCGGCAATGGCACTCAGCCTAATCCTATTCCGCTCTCAGTACCGGGCACTTATGTACAGCTTGCAACTACCTCGGCAAGCTGCCTGGGCCTGCGGGCCGATGGCACACTCTGGGCCTGGGGTGATAATCGTAGTGGCCAAGCGGGCAGCGGCACCACCAGCACCTTTGCAAACCCTACCCCCATAGCCACTGGCATGGCCCTGCCTACTCGTAGCACCACTATGGGCAGCAATTTTGGGCTGGCCGTGCGGGCCGATGGCAGCCTCTGGGCGTGGGGGGATAATACCTACGGCCAACTTGGCAATGGCACTACTACCAGCCGAAATAATGCCGTCCGGGTAGGCACCGACAACGACTGGGTGCAGGTAGCGGCCGGCACCAGTCATAGCTTGGCCCTCAAAGCAAATGGCACACTTTGGGCCTGGGGCGTGAACCTCTTTGGCCAGTTGGGCAATAGCGCTAATAGCAGTACTAATAATGCAAACCCAACTCCTACGCAGGTAGCGGGCATTTACACCCGCATCGGGGCAGGCAATTACCACAGCCTAGCCCTACAGGCCGATGGCACGCTCTGGGCCTGGGGATATAATAATTATGGCCAGCTTGGTAATGGCACTTTGACTGGCTCCACGGTTGCCAACCCTACCCCTACATCCATAACTGGCAGCTATACGCAGGTGGCGGCCGGTATCTACCACAGCCTGGCCCTGCGGGCCGACGGTACCCTCTGGACTTGGGGCAACAACGACCGAGGCCAGTTGGGCACAACGGTTGGCTTTCAGAGTGCTCCCGTCACCAGCCCTACCCAGGCCACCGGCACCTATGTGCAGATAGCAGTGGGCGGGTTTCACAGTCTTGGGCTGACGGCCAGTGGTGCGCTCTACGCCTGGGGCAGCAACGATAATAGCCAGCTTAGCAACGCTGCCTCTACCACGCCTGGTACCAGCGTAAACACCCCTATTTTGGTAACTGGCACCTACAGCCGCGTAGCGGCCGGCAATGCCCACAGCTTGGCTTTGCGGGCCGATGGCACCCTTTGGGCCTGGGGCAGCAATAGCAATGGCCAACTCGGTATTGGCAGCACAACCACTGCCAGCACCCCCACCCAAGAAGCCACCCAAGCTACCACCTGGACTACGTTAGCTACTGGCAGTGCCGCCAGCTTTTCGCTGGCCCGCACGCCCTCGGGGCTGGTATTTGCCAGCACTGGTCAGAATAGTAATGGCCAGCTCGGCGACGGCACCACTACACAAGCCACTCGCTTCGACCGCATTAGCCCACTCAATAGCTTGCAGCCGCTGCCGGTGCAGCTGGTTAGCTTCCAGGCAGTGCGCACAGGGCCGGCTACGGCCGGGCTAAGCTGGGCCACCGCCACAGAAGCCAACAGTGCGGGCTTTAGCATTGAGCGCTCCGACAATGGCGTTAGTTTTCGCCCCATCGGCTTTGTGCGGGCGGCCGGTAACAGCAACCATTTGCTAACTTATTCTTTCCAGGATAATGCTTGTACCACTGCCGCTTACTACCGCTTGGCGCAGGTAGATGTCGATGGCAGCGTGACGTATTCGCCCGTAGAGGCGGTGGCGGCCAACGATGGCACCACGGCCCTGCTGCTGGTGCCTAACCCAGCCAATGGCCCGGTGCAGGCCCTGGGCTTGCCCACCGGCACCACCTTGGCCGTGTACGATGCCCTGGGCCGCCTAGTGCGCCCCGCCACCACGGCCCTCGATGTAGCCGGCTTGGCCGCAGGCGTATACGTGGTACGCGCCCAGGCCCCCGGCCAGCCCCTGCAAACGGCCCGCCTGCTGGTTGAGTAAAACACCGTATTATCCAAAATTAGAGGGGCCGGCTAGTTAGTGGCAAGCTGGTGCGTAGCTTCGGGGTTGCAAACCCGCAAAAGCCACGCTATGAAGCAGCTACTACTGCTATTGTCCATTCTATTATCACTATCGGCCCATGCGCAATTGGCCGAAACCTTTGCCAATGGCAATTTCACCCAAAGCCCCGTTTGGACAGGCGATGCCAGTAGTTTTCTGGTCACCAGCCAGCAGCTGCAAAGCAATGGCCCGGCCATAACGGGCACCCAGCTCCAGCTCGTGACGCCCTGCCAGGCCAGCACTGGTACCACCTGGGAGTTTTGGGCCAACATTCGCAACGCCACTACCTCGGGCAACCTCGCCGATGTGTGGCTGCTGGCCTCGCAGGCCGACCTCAAGAGCACTACCACCAAGGGCTACTTCGTGCGCCTGGGCGGCACTGGGGGCAAAGTGAGCCTCTTTCGCAAAGACTCGGCCCGTACCGCTGTAGCCCTCATCGACGGGCAAACGGGTAGTCTCAGCGCCACCAACAATCTGGTGCGCGTGCGCGTAACGCGTTCGGTGCAAGGCCAGTGGGCGCTGAGCCGCGACCTCACCGGCGGCCAAACCTTCGTGGCCGAGTTCAACTCGCCGGCCACCGACAATACCTACCAGCGTAGCGCTGTGGTGGGCGTATCGCTGCTGTATTCGTCGGCCAATGGCAAGAATTATTACTTCGACGACTTCTACGTGACCGACAACACGGCCCCGCTCCTCAGCCGCGCCGTGGCCGTAGACGCCCGCAACGTGGACGTAGTTTTCAATGAAGCCGTGAACCCAGGCACGGCCGCGCTGCCGGCTCGTTACCGCCTGGCCACGGGCGCAGTGCCGATTGCCGCTCAGCTATCAGCGATAAATCCAGCCGTAGTGCGCCTAACATTTGGCCAGGACTTTGGGAGTGCTAATACGTTAGAAGCCCGCCAGATAGCCGACCTCTATGGCAATTTGGCGGCTGGGCCGCTCACGGCCACCTTCGCCGGGGTGCCGGTAGCCCCACGGGTGGGCGAGCTGCTCATCACCGAAATAATGGCTCGCGAAACGCCCGTGGTAGGCTTGCCCGCTTCGGAGTTCGTGGAGATTTTCAACAACACCGCCAACAAAGTCTTGAGCCTACGCGGCGTGCGCCTGCTGAAGCCTGGCAGCACCACAGCCGCCGTATTGCCCGATACGGCCCGGCTTCTGCCGGGCCAGTACGCCGTGGTGTGCGGCTCGACGCGTACCGCGCAATTTGCCCAATATGGCAAGGTGTACGGGCCGACCAATTTTCCCGCCCTCACCAATGCCGGCGACCAGCTGGTATTGCGCGGGCGCGACGGCGCTACCCTGTTTGAAGTGGCCTACAGCGACACTTGGTACCGCGACACACGCAAGGCGGCTGGCGGCTGGACGCTCGAAATGATAGACCCCGCCAACTACTGCGCCGGGGCCACCAACTGGCAAGCCAGCCAGGATGCCAGCGGCGGCACCCCCGCCCGCCGCAACAGCGTAGCTGCCCCCAACCCCGACCAAACGCCTCCAGTCTTGCTACGGGCCGTGGCCCTCACGGCCACCACCGTGCGCCTGTATTTTGGCGAAAAGTTGGATAGTGTTTCTGCTGCTAGCCCCGGCCTTTACAGCCTGCAAAGCACTACTAGCACCGCCCCAACCGTGAGCCGCGCCGCACCCGTTGGCCCCGATTTTCGGATGGTTGATTTGACGCTGAGTACACCCCTGCTACCCAGCCAGCCGGTCACCGTGGCCGTGGCCCGCGCCACCGACTGCGTGGGCAATGCCAGCGGCGCGCTCAGCTCGGCGGGCTTTGCACTGCCCGAGGCCGCCCAACCCGGCGACCTGGTGGTAAATGAGGTGCTGTTTTATCACCGCACGGGCGGGGTATATTTTGTGGAAGTGCTTAACCGCTCGCTGCGCTATATCAATCTGCAAGGCTATCAGCTTGCCAACCAGAAGGCTAGTGGCACGAGCAATATTCTTATCAGCCCCGGCGCTCCCTATATTCTGGCTCCCGGCCAACTGGTGGCCCTCACCAGCGATGTGAATATTTTGCAAGCCCAGTACCCTACCAGTACCGACCCTACGGCGCTGCTGGCCGTGGCCAGCTTTCCGGCGCTCGACAATAATGCGGGCAGTATTTATCTCTACGACCCACGCTTTGTGGAGCTCGACCACTACGACTACAACAAAAGCCAGCACATCTCGCTGCTCAGCAACCAAGTCGGCGTGAGCTTAGAGCGCATCCGGGCCGTTGGGCCGAGCGCGGCGAGCAACTTTCACTCGGCCGCCGGCGCGGTGGGCTACGCCACGCCCGGCCGCCCCAATTCCCAAACCCAGGACGCGGCCGGCAATGGCCAGGAATGGACCGTGCAGCCCGAGCTTTTCACGCCCGATGATGATGGGCAGAACGACTTAACGACCCTCAATTACCAGCTCGACCAGACTGGCTACGTAGCCTCTGTTACAGTATACGATGCCTTGGGCCAGCTCACGCGCCGCCTGCTGCGCAATGAGAGCCTGCCCACCACCGGCTTTGTGCAGTGGGATGGCACCGATGAGCGTGGCCGCAAGGCCGCCGTGGGCTACTATATCTTTCACATTGAGCTGTTTCGGCCCAATGGTGGCGAGCGCAATGAGTACAAGCGCACGGTAGTAGTAGGGGCACGTTTGTAGCGCGGATAGAATATAGCGTGTCGCATATCAAAACCTTATTGCCAAGCTTATGGATTACTTTTGTCTGATTTTCTCAGTGCAAAGTTTTTTCGATAAGTTTTTGATGAAGCGTTATCTACTAGCCTTAGGTTTATTGATTAGCCTCGCCAGCCCGCTAGCTGCCCAAACTACCACTACTACTACGCCGCCCCCGCCGCCTGCTACGCCGCCCGGCACCACCGCGCTGGCTCTGCCCGGCACCCACCATAAGGGCACGGCCTACCTCAGCTGGGGCTACAACCGCGACTGGTACACGCGCTCCGACATTCGGTTTCGCAACACCGACCCGAACAACTCCTACGACTTTACCTTCCTGAACGCCCACGCCAGCGACAAACCTGATTTTAAGGACTTTTGGCGCTTCAACTCGCTCACCATTCCGCAGTACGACCTGACTGTGGGCTACCTCTTCGGCGATAAGCACGACCTGGGCGTGGAAATCAGCTGGAACCACCTCAAGTACGTGGTCGATGACAACCAGATAATGCACGTGACGGGCAATATCCACGGCCGCTCTATCGACAAAGACACGCTCGTAACGCCTGACTTTGTACACCTTCAGCACACCAACGGCAACAACTACTTGATGGTGAACCTGGTGAAGCGCTGGAAGCTTTTGGTAGGCCGGCACTTGCAGCTCAGTGCCATTGGCAAAGTGGGCGGCGGGCCGATGATTTCCTACACCATCTCCACCGTGCTGGGCAGCCATGAAGAAGGCCCCTTCCACTACCACGGCTGGGTGGTGGGCAGCAGCGCCGGCCTGCGGGTCGATGTATTCCGTTATTTCTTCCTGCAATCCGACGTGCAGGGTGCCTTTGCCGACTATACCAACACCTGGCTCGGGGCCGATAAGCGCGGCCGGGCTACGCACGTTTTCGGGTCGGGCCAGCTCATCTGGGCCTTTGGGTTTAATGTGCCGGTAGGCAAGTAGCTACTGGCGGCAGTCTTGCTTTGCAGGACTGCTAAAGAAAAACTATCTGTCATTGCGAGCAAAGCGAAGCAATCGCATCAGGACGAGCCATTGGGGTTCCGTTTTGGTGCGATTGCTTCGTTTTGCTTGCAATGACAATTTCATTTCTACACCATTCCCACCAGCCGCTCGATGCCAGGACCAAGCACCAGCTTATCATCGGCCCCGAGCCAGTCGGTGAGGATGCTGGCGTAGAGGCTGCGGAAATCGACCTGGTAGCGCAGGTCGCCTTGGTCGAGGTCGGCAAGGCTGGCGGGGTCATTCAACAGGCCGGGCTTGCGCAACGCGCCGCTGAGCAGAAAGACGTTGTTGGCGGTGCCGTGGTCGGTGCCGTTGCTGGCATTCTGAGTCACGCGGCGGCCAAACTCGCTGAATACCATTACCAACGTATTCTGCCACTCGTTGTGCTGCTGCAAGTCGGCGGCCAGCGCGGCCAGCCCGTCCGATAGCTCGCCCAGCAGGCGGCCTTGCTGCTCATGCTGCCGCACATGGGTATCGAAACCACTGAGCGCCAGATAATACACCCGCGACTCGACGCCCGAGCTTATCAACTCGGCGGTGGTTTTGAGGTTGCGGCCCAGGTCGGTATTGGGGTAGGTGGTGGTGCTGGTATGAATCTTCGACTTGTCGTAGAGATAGTCAGCCGATGAAGCCGTCTCGGCCAGCGTTTTATACAGGTAATCCAGCTCCGAAGTGGCAGCGGCAGGGGCGGCTTCCTGGCTGAGCTTGGTGAGGTAACGGCTCTGGGTAAGCTGATGAAACCTACTGGGAGTCTTCACTGCCAGCCCTTTGCGAAACTGACCTTTCATGGCCAGACTCAGCGTATCATCTACTTCGAGCGCCTGGTAGGGCAAGGCGCAGCCCGCGCAGCTGCTATCGAGGTAGCGGCCGAGCCAGCCGGTAGTCAGCAATTGGTCCGAGCCCGAGCCAGTCTGCCAGATGTCCATCGAGCGGAAGTGCGAGCGGTCGGGATTGGGGTACCCCACGGCGTTGAGCACCGCCAGCTGGCCTTGGTCGTAGAGGCCTTTCAGGCCCTTCATGGCTGGGTGCAGGCCCAGGTCGTTGCTCAGGGGCAGAATTCCTTCGGCTTCTTTCAGCGCCAAGCTTGGCCGGGCTTTGAAATACAAGTCGTTGCGATACGGAATAACGGTATTCAACCCGTCGTTGCCGCCGCTGAGCTGCACCACGATGAGCCGCCGCGCCTGCCCGGCCGGCGCATCGCGCAGCATGGTAGCCAGCCTGGTTTCGGGCCGGTCGAGGGCGTGCAAAAACTTAGGCACCAGCATCAGCGTGCTGGCTAGGGCGGACGATTGCAGGAAGCGGCGACGTTGCATAGTTTTTTATGATAACGGTATCGTCATGCTAAGTGTAGCGCAGCGGAGCCGAAGCATCTTGACCACTTCGCTATTAATGCCAAGGAGTCAGCACACCAGCCAAAATGCTTCGACTCCGCTACGCTGCGCTCAGTATGACAGACGATTTTTTAACTTAACTGATATTCTGGCAAGCTGAGCAAGCTGATAAGCGTAGCTCGCAATTGCTCCTCGGGTGTGGCGGATTTGGTGGCTATTTGCTCGACCAAAACCATATTCTCGGGCCGGATGGGCGCTTGCAACAGGAACCCAGCCAGCTGCTTAGGCTGCCCGGCTGCCGGTGTGCCGCCCAACAATTGCTGTAGCGGAGCCAGCGGCAGGTGCGCGCCGGCCGTGTTGCGCACGGTACGTTCCTTGCCGGAGGTTTGCGGCGTAATGTCGCTTTCGTCGTCCTTGAGCCGCACCGCGAAGTCGGCATTTTTGAACAGAATGGATGGCAGCTGCAAGCGCAGCAGCAGCGACGACGAATCTATCCAGTTGCGGCCACCGGGCCAACCGGCCACGTTGGGCGGCATGAAGAGCGTTTGCCCTAAGGCTTTCTGGTAGCCTAGTAAAGGCAGTTTATTATCAACCTGCAAGTTGAGTGTGCGGCGCAGGCCGGCAATCAACTCAACCGGCGACTTGATGCGCCCGCCTACATTGGCCGTGTCATAAAACCAGTCGGCCGAAAACATCCGCTCAGCCAGGTCGGCAATATCGTAGTGGCTCTTGCGGAAGGCAGCGGCCAACTCCTCAATATGGGTTGGGTTGGGCACGTCGCTCACGAAGAAGCGGTACATCTTCGTGACGATAAATGTAGCCGTGGCCGGCTGCTGCATGATGATAGTCAGCACTTCCTCGCCGCCCAGGTTGCCGCTGTGGCCCAGGAAGGTTTTGTGCCCATCGTCGTGCAGGCGCGGGCGGAACACAAACTCGTTCTCGGCATTGAAGCTCCAGCCGGTGAAGGCGCGGGCGGCCTCTTTCACGTCAGTTTCGGAGTAGTTGCCCCGGCCCAGCGTGAACAGCTCCATGACCTCGCGGGCGAAGTTTTCGTTGGGATGCTCTTTTCTATTCTGCTGATTATTCAGGAATTGCAGCATGGCCGGCTCGCGGCTCACGGCCAGTAGCAAATCGGGAAACTTGCCCAGCGCGCGCTGCCGGATGGTATTGAGCAGCTGCAAGCTGTCGTCGGGCCGGCGCGTGCGGCAGGCAAAATGCCCGTGCCAGAACAGCGCCATTTTCTCGCGCAGCTGGCCGGGGCCGGTGGCCATACGGTCCATCCAAGCGGTACTCATATTGATAAATGCCTCCCGGATGCCTTCATTCTGCATCTTGCGCTGCTCGGGCGTGAGGTCGCGGCGGCGCAGCGCGGGGGCCACAAACTTGCTGGCCGGCACCAGCGCCGAGCGCGGCTGCATGGGCATGAGCTCGCTGCTACCTGGGGCAATAGCAGCGGCCGGAGCCGCCAGCGTGGGGGCAGCGGGCTGCACAGCCATCACCGCGCCGAGCGGGTCGGCGTAGTGAAAGGCCGGGCTTTCGATGGGCTCAAACTTCTCGGACTCGCGCAAGAGCTGGCGCAGCGCCTTGGCCGGACTGAGGCCCGCCGCGATATCCTCGGGGCGCGGGCCAAAGCCGGCGCGCCAATACAAGTGCTGAAGCTGCTGCTGTGCATTCATGCTAGGTTAGAGGCTGGTACGGAAGCAAGGTTTAATTCATTGCCGAAGAACTACTGCTAATCGGCTACCTCCCAACACTATATTTGGCCGATTTATTCTCCAGCTTATGCCACATTTTCTTACTCAATATACCAAAGCCTACCACAAGCAGCATGTGCTCGCCGGGCTTTTGCCCGCGCTGTTTTTGCTGCTTGCTCTCCCAGCTAGTGCCCAAACGGCAACTACTTCGCCCGATGCTGCTTATGCCGGGCCGCGGTTTGCAGGCGGTCCCGATTCGCTGCGGGCTTATATAAGTCGGCACCGACTGGGGCGCGTGAGCGAGCCGGTATTCGTCCAGTTTGATATCGTACCCGACAGCTCGCCCAAAAATATTCACCTCCTGACGCCACCTGGCCACAAGCCTTGGCCTGCCGCGGCCGAGGCCGAAGCAACCCAGCTAGTACAGGCCATGCCTACCTGGACGCCCGGCCGGCAAGATGTGGAAATCCCCATCACGACGATGACGCTACAGCTTAATCCGGCCCGGCCAGCTCCCACTGCGCTGCTCTACGCCGACGAGATGCCGGTATTCGCCAGTATGGACCCCGGCATTATTGGTGTGTATCGCTACCTGCCTACCATCCAGGTGATAACCCCCGAAATGCTTCGCAAAAAGTTAAAAGGTGACGTGTATGCCTATTTTGAAGTGAGCGAAACTGGTCGGCTGGAACACGCTCAAATTTTGGACGGGAGCGTGCCTGCCGTTAATGAGGCTGCTCGCCAGACCATTGCGAAGCTGCCTACGCAGGCACTACAGCCCGCCCGGCTACGCGGGCAGCCAGTCCGCATCTACTACGTGCTGACAATGGACCTCGGCGTCGAGTAAGCTTCACTAGCGTCAGGCCAATATATTCGGTCCAGCCCTTGCGGCTTGCAGTGAAGGCGTGCCCGGCTTCAGGCTACGATGTAGCCGCTCCGTAATAGCAGCTTCCTAAATGCGGCTACCTTCGCCGGGCAGCTATCAGTAGCTGTCGTTACTTGTTTTTTATGCTCTTTTTTACGTTTCCCCGGTTCCGACACGCTGTAATTAGTAGTTGCTTGCTGGCCTCAATGCTGCTGGCTGGCCCTCGGGCACAGGCGCAGACCACGCAGCCCACTATGTCGCTGACCGGCAATATGGCTGGCGATACCGAATACAAGGGTCCCCGCTTTCCGGGCGGCCCCGATTCGCTACGGGCCTTGCTGGTGCGCACCCTACGGCGGGCCAGCCCTACGCTCACAGGCCAGCTGTTTTTGCGCTTGACGCTCGACGAGCAAGGTGTAGTGAGCCGGACTTCTTTTCTGGCGCCGGCCGACCGGGCCACCATCGACCTCACCCGCTCGCCCGCCGCTCGCAAGCTGGCCGACGAGTTGATGAATAAGCTATCGGTCTGGCAGTTGCCTCAGCCTGATGGCAAGCCCCGACCAACGACTTCTTCCATTATTCTGCCGCTCACGTTTGGGCCGGGGGCCGCCACTATGCCGCTGCTCTACAGCGACGAGCTACCTCTCTTTCCGGCATCCGAAGTGCCCGGTATAGCAAAAGGACAGGCAGTACCCAGCCTCTCCTACTTTCTCATGTACCAAGTGCAGTATCCGGCCGAAGATTTTCGCCAGCAGCGCGAGGGCGTGGTGTACGCGTACTTCGAGGTCAGCGAAACGGGGGCAATCGAGCAGCGCCGCATTGTGGGCAGCGTGAGCCCTACCCTTGATGCCGAGGTATTACGAGTGCTCCAAAACCTACCTAATGCAGTGACGCCGCCGCGCCAGCAAGGCCGCCCAGTGCGCATATCCTGGTTACTGCCAGCAAATTTCAAGCTCAAGTAACTGCTGTTACGCACTGCGACGCTAGCTGTCGGTTTAGCGCGCACCACCTAACAGCCAGCTGACAACAGCCCTATTAGTGGGAGCTGAAGCAACTACTGGGGCAAGCTAGCGAAATCTCAGGCTGTGACATGCTGCAAAAAGGATTAGCACAGGCAATTACCTCTGGTCTGGCAGTATTAACATGATTCCTGCTTGGGCTTTGTATATGTCCCTATATATTTGCTGGTACAAACAATAAATTTCTTCTTAAAAAAGGCTATAATTCAGTTCTTTATGAAAGCACGCTTACCTCTTTTGCTACTGACTGGCAGCACGCTATTCAGTTCCTGTGCGTCTATCGTCAGCCACTCGCGCTGGCCCGTCGCCTTGAGCAGCGCTCCGGTAGGGGCTAGCGTAGCGGTAGTTGACCGCAACGGCAAGGAAGTTTTTACGGGCACCACGCCTGTTGTTGCCCAGCTCAAGTCGGGCACCAGCTATTTCAAGCGGGCCAAATACACTATTACATTCACGAAAGAGGGCTACGCCAAGCAGACCCTTCCGCTCGAAGCTGGTATGAACGGCTGGTATTTTGGTAATTTGTTCCTCGGAGGCGCGCTGGGTATGCTCATCATCGACCCCATCACCGGGGCCATGTACCGCATTAGGGACAAGCAGGTGATGGCTACGCTATCGCAAGCGACCGGCTTTAACTCGGAAACACCCGCTGCTAATGGCCTGCGTATTGTATCGCTCGACCAAGTACCCAGCCAGCTACGCCCCCAGCTAGTACAAGTGCCGCAGCCGAAGTAACTGGTAGCCTTCTCGATTAAGCAACAAAAGCGCTGGCTACGGCCGGCGCTTTTGTTATTCCCCAAATACCGCGCCCGCCAGTGCCAGCACTGCCCGGCGCGTAGCCTCGGGCTGCTCCAGGTACGAGAGGTGCCCGCTGCCTTCCAGAAACAGCGCGGTGCCCACCGGGGCTAGCGGAGCCTGGGCTACCGAATCGGCCAGGGGCACGGCTACATCGTGCTTGCCGGCTACCAGCAGCACCGGGAAGCGAGCGGTGCGCAGCACGGCGGTACGGTCGGGGCGGGCGGCCATACCGCGCAGCGCACCGGCCAGGGTGGTTTCGGGAGTGGCTTTGCCGATGTCTTCGAGCAGGGCGCGAGCCTCGGGCAAGCGGTCGCGGTTGGCGGGCGCAAAGAGAGGGCGCACGAAGCTGTCCATGAATTTCTCCACGCCGTGGCGCTCCACGAAGCTGATGTTTTTTTCGCGAGCCTGACGCTTTTCCTCCGTGTCGGCGTAGGCTGTCGAGTTGATGAGCGCCAAGCCGGCCACGCGCTCGGGGTAGCGCTGGGCCAACGCCAGGGCCACGTAGCCGCCCATGCTGTGGCCTACCAGCAACACCGGCTCGGTGGCATTGCGCCGCCCCAGATAATCAATAACATAACGTGCCTGAGCCTCCATCGAGAAGTCGGGCACCGGGGCCAGGCTGGTGCCGTGGCCCAGCAGATTGGGCGTGAGCAGGCGATACTCAGCCGGGAAAGGCCGGGTAAGTTCGGTCCACACCTCGCGGCTTTCGGCAAAGCCGTGGAGGAAAACGATGGTAGGCTGAGCGGCAGTAGACATGGGCGCAAAAGTAGGCCGCTGGCGTACTTGCAGCCTATCCCGTAACCTTGTGCCCTTGCTAGCAGTTGGCAGGTTTCCCAACCTTATCTAACAAAGCCTTTTCCCGTTGTGCTTATGCGTCCCCTCTCCACTTTCGTACTTGGCGCGGCGGCCCTGGCAGGCAGTGCCCTGCTTTTCGCCGGCCAAAGCAGCGTTCATGTCGCCCCCGACCCCGACAATGCGGGCCTGAAGCTACCTGCTGGCTTCGGCGCGCTGGCAGTGGCCGAAACCGGTGGCAAAGCCCGCCATATTGCCATCACGCCGCAGGGTGTCATCTACGTGAAACTCAATCGGGTGAAGGACGGCAAAGGCATATTGGTGCTGCATAGCCAAGCCACGGGCAAAGCGGCCGTCACGAGTGGCTTTGGCGACTACGGCGGCACGGGCATGTATGTAAAAGACGGCTACCTCTACGCTTCTTCCGACCACGACGTATACCGCTACAAGCTCGACGACCGGGGCGAAGTAGTGGACCCCGCCAAAGCCGAGCTGCTGGTGCGCGGCCTCAAAGTAGGCAGCCAGCACGAGTCGAAATCCATCGTGCTCGATAATGCTAATAATCTGTATGTCAACATCGGGGCGTATGCCAATGCCTGCCAGGAGCAGGACCGCACGCGCGGCTCGAAGGGCATCCCCAACTGCCCCATTCTGGACTCGGCGGGCGGCATCTGGCAGTTTAAAGCCAGCCAGCTCAACCAGCGTTACGCCGATGGCACGCGCTACGCCACCGGCCTGCGCAACGTGGTGGGCCTCGACTGGAACCCGCAGGACAACCAACTCTTTGTGATGCAGCATGGCCGCGACCAGCTGCACGACAACTGGCCCGCGCTCTACACCGATGCCCAGTCGGCCCTGCTGCCCGCCGAGTGCATGTACGCCCTCAAGAAAGGCGACAACGCCGGCTGGCCCTATCTCTACTACGACCAGCAGCAGCATAAGAAAATCCTCGGCCCTGAGTACGGCGGCGATGGCAAAAAAGAAGCCACCGGCCCCTACATCGACCCCGCCGCCGCCTATCCCGGCCACATGGCCCCCAATGGCCTGCTGTTCTACACCGGCACCATGTTCCCGGCCAAGTACCGCAATGGTGCGTTCATCGCCTTCCACGGCTCTTGGAACCGCGCTCCTGAGCCGCAAGCGGGCTATTTCGTAGCCTTCCAGCCCTTTAAGGATGGCAAGCCAAGTGGGCAATGGGAAGTTTTCGCTGATAATTTCTCGGGCTCGGCGGCCAAAACGGCTTCGGGCCGCGCCGACCACCGCCCCTGCGGCCTCGCCCAAGGCCCCGACGGCTCGCTCTACGTGAGCGACGACAACAAAGGCACCATTTACCGCATCGTGTATACCGCCAAGAAATAATGAATCGCAAGCAAGCAATGCTGGCCCTCACGCTTTTGGTGGGCGGCGGCCTGTCGCTCCAAGCGCAGCACCGGCCCGCCGCTAAGGGCAAAGCCCCAGCTAAATCGGCCGCCGACCCGGCCCTGAAAGCCTCGCTGACCCGCGGTGCGGCCGTGTACAAAAACGTGTGCCTCACCTGCCACCAGGCCGATGGCTACGGCGTGCCCAACCTCAACCCGCCGCTCATCAAAACCACCTACGTGCTCGGCGACAAAGCCAAGTTGGCTCACATCGTGCTGGCCGGCCTGCAAGAGCCGGTGGAGATAAACGGCGACGAGTATCGCCAGCACATGCCGGCCCAGGCCTACCTCACCGACCAGCAGGTGGCCGATGTGCTCACCTACGTGCGCAACAGCTTCGGCAACAAGGCTAGCGCTGTGCAGGTAGCGGAAGTAAAAGCCGTGCGCGCTACGTTGTAGTAGCGTGGACTTTCAGTCCGCGAGTAATGTAGTATACTCGTCAACTATTATCACTCGCGGACTAAAAGTCCGCGCTACTTCGGATGTAAATTTGAGTACACCGTAGCTGCTGCCTTATGCGCCCCGCCTCCCTGCTGCCGCCTGCCCATCGTCTTACCGTGGCTTGGTTTCATGCGGGCTGGCTCTATACCAATTTAATTATTGGCCTGGGATGGGGGCTGCCGCACCTAACGTGGCCGCGCAGCCTGGCTTCGGCGGGGCTGATGCTGCTGACGGTGGGCCTGGGCCACGCCGTGGGCTTGCACCGGGGCATCATCCACCGGGCGTTTCAGACCTCGCGTTTCTGGCGCGGGGTGCTGGCTTATCTAAGCGTGCTAGCGGGCCTAGGTGGGTCAATTTCGTGGCTAAAATCGCATTACTACCGCGATTACTGGCAAAACCAGCCCACCAGCCCGGCCTACTTCCGCTACGACCATCCCATCTGGCAAGACTACCACTGGAACCACCACCTGGCCCTGCACGCCACCGATGACCCGGCCTATGGCATCCCCGCCGCCGACCTGCACGACCCTTGGCTGCTGTGGCTCGAAAAAATCTGGCTGCTGCACGTGCTGGCGCTGGCCGGGCTGGTGTGGTGGGGCTTCGGCTTCGACACGGTGGCTGTGGTGATGTGCCTGCGCATGGCCGTCTCGATGCTTGGCCACTGGTTTGTCACCTACATGTCGCACACCTCGGGCTACGCCCGCTACCACGTGGCCGACGCCAGCGAAAGCGGCTACAACAACCTGCTGCTGGGCATCTTAAGCTTCGGCGAAGGCTTCCACAATACCCACCACGCGCACCCGCGCTCGGCCCGCATGGGCACGGCCTGGTACGAGGTAGACCTGGGCTGGCTGCTGGTGCGCGGCATGGAAGCCGTGGGCCTCGTCTGGGCCGTGGAAGCCGCCGGCCGCACCGCCACCCAGAAGCCCCAGGCTCAGGTGCGGCCCTCGCGCCGCTGGCCGTGGCAGCGAGTTTCGTAGCGCGAGCTTTATAGTTTGCGCTGTTGCTCGTCAGTCCTACCATTTAATGGTTCCTGGCCTAGTTTGTAAAGCACACGCTATGGCCCGCCGTAATTTTGGCGCTTCCTCCTCCCCTGCCCGGCGCGTATGCAATTGCTTTACCTGGTGTTTGGCACCAACATCCAGAACCACTTTCAGGCGCATTTTTCGATTCTCACCTTCCTGCGGCAGGGGCAGGGCGAGCTGGTTATCACCGTTATTACCGATGCACCGGAGTTTTATCGGCACCTGAGGGCGGCCATTGTAGTTCAGGTTATTGATAAGGCCACGCTACGCGACTGGGAAGGCGAGTTTAAGTTTTTCTGGCGGGTGAAAATCAAGGCCTTGGAGCAGGCGGCGCGGCAGCACCCCGAGTTGCCGCTGCTGTACCTCGATGCCGATACCTTCCTTTACGGCTCGCTTCCGGCTATGCGCCAGCAGCTGGCGGCCGGGCAGGCGCTAATGCACGAGCAGGAGGGCTTGCTGGCCACGCTGCCCAGCAAGACCGAGCGCCGCATGTGGCAGCAGGTGCAGGGCAAAGCCTTTGGTGGCATCACGATGACGCCGCAGCACGCCATGTGGAATGCTGGCGCAGTAGGCGTGCCCGCCCAGCGTAACCACGAGGCCATCGCGCTGGCACTCAACATCTGTGATGACCTATGTCGGCAGCAGGTGACGCCCCGGCTCATCGAGCAGTTTGCACTATCGGTGGCGCTAGCCGAGGTACAGGGCCTGCACGCGGCGCGGCCCTACATCGGTCACTATTGGAGCACGAAGGAGCAGTGGAACAAGGTTATCAGCCACTTTCTGCTGACTTCGCACCTGCAAAACCGCACGCTGGCGCAAGACCTGGCGGCGCTCGATGAAGTCGATTTTACGGCGCTACCCGTGAAGCAGCGGGTGCGCAATACGCAGTCGCGCCTCGAGAACCTGACGCGCCGGCTGCTGCCACCGCGCGATGTCGAGTATTTGGGGTAACATTCGGGGCAGGAGTTGCTTTTTAGGTGCACAACTACGCTTGTCATGCTGAGCTTGTCGAAGCATCTTGGCCGCACTGTTGTCAACGCCATGGTTAGTTCACCAGCCAAGATGCTTCGACAAGCTCAGCATGACAAGCGTGGTGGTATAGCCACTCCTTAAATCAAAATCCTATGTCCGCTTTCCGCCGCGTTTTTCAGGTTATTGATGGAAACAAGAAAGCCGTCGGCGACGGCTTCGACGTGACCAGCCCCATGCCAGGGCCGCGCATCCGGCAGCTTAGCCCCTACCTGCTCATCGACCACATCGGGCTTATGCAGATAGCGCCCACCGAGACGCCGCTGGGCTCGCCGCCCCACCCGCACCGGGGCTTCGAAACCGTGACGGTGGTGTACGATGGCTACCTCGCCCACCGCGACACGGCCGGCCACGACGGCACCATCGGCCCCGGCGATGTGCAGTGGATGACTGCCGGCGCGGGCCTGCGCCACGCCGAGATGTATGACCGCGACTTTGCCCGGCGCGGCGGCACGCTGGAGCTGCTGCAACTGTGGGTGAACATGCCCAAGGCCGACAAGCTGGTGCCGCCCCAATACCAAGAGCTGCTCGCGACCAGCATCCCAAGCGTACCCGCGCCCGGCGGCAAAGGCGAAATCCGCGTGATTGCGGGGAGCTACGGCGGGGCGACTGGCCCGGCCAGCACCTTCTCCCCCATCACGCTCCTAGACTTGCACCTGCCCCAAAGTGCTGATTTTGTGCTGACGCTGCCCGCCGCCTACAACGTGGGCCTCTACGTGGTGCGCGGCGCAATTTTGGTAAACGGCGACCGGCCTGCCAAAACCCAGCAGCTCGTGGTGCTGGGCTGGAACTCGACCGATGTGCAAATCACTGCTTCCGAAGACAGCCTCGTGCTGGTGCTGGCTGGCGAAGCCATCGAGGAGCCGCTCGCTACTTACGGGCCGTTTGTGATGAATACGAATGCGGAGTTGATGGAAGCCATTGCCGATTTTGAGAGCGGCAACATGGGCAAATTCCCGGAGGATGAATAGCTAAAAAAGCTATTCGGTTACGCATCCCAGAAGGCGGCTGTCATGCTGACGAAGGAAGCATCTTGCCAGGTTAGGAATGATTTAGTCCGGCCTGACAAGATGCTTCCTTCGTCAGCAGGACAGCCGTTTTTTAGCTAACCGGAGAGACAGCGATTTCCTTACCTATAAGCTCGGCGTAACCTGCCGCCCGCATAAGCGGTAAAATTCTGGCAGTACCATTTCTGCTGCCATGACTGACTTCCGTACTGTTGCATCCCGCCGCGATTTTATGCGGACGCTCTCGCTGGGCGTCGGCGCTACGCTACTAGTTCCCAATGCCTTCGCCCTACCACCCGAGCGAAAACTTGGTGTAGCACTGGTGGGCTTAGGTAAGTACAGTAC
>CAXUKA010000086.1:0-19671 GCA_964251335.1 uncultured Hymenobacter sp. | reverse complement strand
ACTGTGCCTAGCGTGGCCAGCAGCGTGGGCAGCCGCACGGCCAATGGTGTGGGGCCGAAGGCCGCCATACTCAGCGCTTGCAGCCAGATGAGTAGCGGCGGCTTGGTGTTCCAGAGGTCGGGGTGATAGGCGAAGGTCGTGACCAGCCACTGCCCGCTCGAGTGCAGCATCTCGAAGGCATTGACGGCCTGGCGGGCTTCATCCCAGGTTTGGAGCGGTGCCCGGCCCAAGTCGAAGGCTAGGGGGAAGCCGATGGCCAGCAACGCCAGTACCATTAAAGCCACCTGTTTTTTTTTCGACATAACCCTCAGCCTGCCAGCCGGGCAGCACGCAAAGATAGCCGCCACCGTAAGGGCCGTCCCAACCGATGGGCCAGCGTCTACGTTAGCGCACGCGCTATATTTCTATCACGCCGGCCTTTTCCGCAAGCCCCGCTAAACTTCTGCTATGGTAAATACTGACGATTTGTTGCGCCCCTACGCCGGGCAAGTGCGGGTGCGGGTGGGCGGCCTACTGGTGCGCGAGGGCACGCTGCTGCTGGCGGCCCATCGGGGGCTACTGGCCGAAGGAGCCACATTTTGGTCGCCACCGGGCGGAGGCTGGGCATTCGGTGAGTCGCTACGTGAGGCCCTGCGCCGCGAGTTTCGGGAAGAAACTGGCTTGGCTGTGCAAGCAGGTCGCTTACTGCACCTGCACGAGTTCCGGGAGGGCGAGCTGCAAGCGCTGGAAGTTTTCTTCGAAGCGCTGCCCGACGACCCTGCTGCCCTACCCCGGCTGGGCCACGACCCCGAGCACGCTGCCGACCGGCAGCTGCTCACCGAGCTGGCTTGGCAGAGCCCGCGCCAGCTGCTGGCCCTGCCCCCCGCCCAGATACACCCCGTGCTGCGCGGCCTGCTGAGTGTAGACGATGTATTTGTGCCACAGGCGATATTTAAGTAAGACTGTAATCTGAATATTATAGGGCTTACCAGCGAGCCGCAGCTTGATAACGAGGCCCCAACTTGGGTTGGGTACTACTTTTGGTACTCGTTATTTTTGTCTGTGCCTGCTACTGCTACTTTCGCTTCTACGCCCGTTGCTTCCGCTGCCCTTGGGGTGAGCCTGCGCGACGACACGTTCGACCTCGCCAATATAAGTGCTTACCAGCTGGATGTGCTGGTGGCCGGTGGCCGCTGCGCCCTGGCTGTGCTGGAGGTAGTGCGCCAAAAAATAGTAGTGCTCGAAGACCTGGCACTGGCTTCGCCGACCGCGCTGCCCACCCTGGCAGCCGGGCACGAGCTGCTGGGCCGCCCCGGCTGGGACCGGGTGCGGGTGGCAATAGGCGGCGGGGCATTTACACTGCTGCCTGCGCCGCTGTTTCGGCCCGGCGATGAGGCTGATTACCTAGGGCTGCACTACGCCCTGGCCCCTACCGAACAGGCCGTGGCTTATAGCCTGCCCAACGCGCCAGCCAATGAGCTGGTAAGCATTTTCGCGGCCGATGTAGCCTTGCTCGACTGGCTGCGCACCACCCACGGTCCCGAGGCCCGCCTGCTGCACCACACTCACCCGCTGCTGGCTGGCTTGCTGTATCAGCAAGGTCCTACGGCCCCGGCACGCCAGCTTTCACTGCACTTGGCTGGCTCAGAGCTGACACTGCTGGTGCTGGGGCCGCATCTCGAATTTTGCAACGTATTCACCGTCAGCACCCCCGAGGATGTGGTGTACTACACCATCCTGACGATGCAGGAGCTAGGTCTCAGCCCCGACCAGGACGCGGTGACTGCCTGGGGCGAATTGACCAGCGACTCGGCAGTTTATGCGCTGCTCGCCACCTACGTGCGGCATCTGCGCTTCGGCAATCGGCCTTTTGGCCTGCACTACAGCTATCGCCTCAACGAGCTGGCCGAAAATCGGTATTTTGAGCTGTTTAGCCTGGCTCTCTGTGGGTAGGGTTTGTTACGCTCTTTAAGTTATTCGTCATACTCAACGCAGTGAAGCATGACAGGAGATTTATAACGCCAAAACAACGCGCAACGAACACTTATTATCCATGAAAAAAATCGCCCTCTTTCCTGGCTCGTTCGACCCGTTTACGAATGGCCACCTCGATGTGGTACGGCGCGGCGCGGAGCTATTTGATGAGATAATTATCGCCATCGGCAACAACAGCAGCAAGCAGCGCTACCTGCCCGTGGAGTGGATGGAGGTGCAGATAGCTGAACTGTTCAAGGACGAGCCGCGCGTGTCGGTGTGCAGCTACCGGGGCCTCACAGCCGATTTTGCCCGTGAGCGCGGGGCGCATTACCTACTGCGCGGCCTACGCAACACCACTGATTTTGAATACGAAAACACCATTGCGCAGGCCAACCGCCACGTAAATCCGCAGCTTGAGACAGTATTTCTGATTACCTCGCCGATGCTAGCGGCTATCAGCAGCACTATTATCCGGGAAATTCACCGCTTTGGGGGCAACGTAGAGCAATTTGTTCCTTTTGTGCTGCCGTCTCCAGCTCCAGCGTAGCACCAAAAATAAAAATCAAAACTGCATTAAAGCAAAAGCCCCAGCCTCGTAGTGAGGCTGGGGCTTTTGCTTAGAACTATGGCACTAAGCGAGTGGCCTATTTTTCTTTCATCATAGCAAGCGGGTCCGAAACCTGCACTTTGAAGTACTGCATAGCGATGAGCGACGTGATAACGCCTGACATAGTGCCCATCAGCACAATAGCTAGGAATGCGATGATGGTAGACAACTCGAAGTTAAATACGTTTTGTACCTGAGTCAAATCCAGCTTACCAGGAAACAGCGCTTCCATAAGGATGAAGAACAAACCCAGAATAACAGATGCTACCAGCGCCGTAATGATGCCCGTGCCGTAGCCGCCCAAGTAGGGCATGTGCTCGCCGCGCACTTGGCGAAAGTGCCGGATAGCCAGCACGCTACCTAGCATCAAGACTACTACATCGAGAGCGCCAGCAGTGATGTTTTGGAAAAAGCCGGCCAGCACGGCCACTAGGGTGTACACGCAGAGGACGACCGCTGTGAGCAGACCGTAGCGAAAACCATTTCTTTCGGGGGTAAGCGCAGGGCTTGTGGGAACGGCAATGGATTGGGTAGCCATAACAAAGGAAAAAAGAGCGTGAGGTGAGAATTGCAGACAAGGCTACTCAATGCGGCGGCCTGAGGTAGTATACTGAATTTCTGGCCTTGGTGTTGTGTCAACAGAGGCGGGCACAAATTGGCGGCATGCCTTGTTAAGTGACTGAGGGCAGCGGCCGCCTGCTTATTTAATATGGGCGCAGCCGTATTTTTGCCCGGCTATCAGTAGTTTTTATTCTGGCATAGATGATTTCGACCACCAACGTGAGCTTGCGCTACGGCAAGCGGGTATTGTTTGAAGATGTAACGGTGAAGTTTTTGCCCGGCAACGTGTATGGCCTCATCGGAGCCAACGGAGCCGGCAAGTCCACCTTTTTGAAGATTTTGTCGGGCGAGATTGAGCCCAACACGGGCTCGGTGGAGCTGCCAGTAGGTCAGCGCCTGGCCGTGCTCAAGCAGAACCAGTTCGCCTACGACGACCAGCAGGTGCTGGCCACCGTGATTCAGGGCCACCAGCAGTTGGCCGCCGTGATGCGCGAAAAAGATGCGCTGTATGCCAAGTACGACCTCGGCACCGCCACAGATGCCGACGGCGAGCGCCTCGGCATCCTGGAAGGCGAATTTGCCGACATGAGCGGCTGGGATGCTGATTACCAAGCAGCTGAGCTGCTCTCGGGCCTCGGCATCACCGAAGACAAGCACTACTCGCTGATGTCAGACCTCGGCGCCAGCGAGAAAGTGCGTGTGCTGCTGGCCCAAGCGCTGTTTGGCAACCCCGACGTGCTACTACTTGACGAACCAACCAACAACCTCGACGCCGAGAGTGTACTCTGGCTCGAAAACTTCCTGGACAATTTCGAGAACACCGTTATCGTTGTAAGCCACGACCGGCACTTCCTGGATGCCGTGTGTAACTACATGGCCGACCTCGATTTCTCGAAAATCACGATGTATCCCGGCAACTATGGCTTCTGGTATGAAAGCAGCCAACTGGCTCTTCGCCAACGCCAGGACGTGAATAAGAAGACCGAAGACAAGCGCAAGGAGCTCGAAGAGTTTGTGCGCCGCTTCTCGGCCAACGCCTCGAAATCGAAGCAGGCTACCAGCCGCCAGAAGCTGCTGCAAAAGCTGACGCTGGAAGAAATCAAGCCATCGTCGCGCCGCTACCCTTATATCGCCTTCAAGCCTGAGCGTGAGGCTGGCAACCAGCTGCTGAGCGTGGATGGCGTAAGCAAAATGGTAGACGGCCACCCGGTGCTGAAGAACGTGTCGTTTACGCTCGACAAAGGCGACAAAATCGCCATTGTGGGCCGCGACGACCGGGCGGCTTCGCTCCTATTTGATATTATTTTCGGCGAGGCTAAGCCTGATAAAGGCTCCTACAACTGGGGCACGACCATCACGCCGAGCTATTTTCCGAAGGAAAACAGCGCTTTCTTCCAGGCCGACAACATGAACCTCGTGGATTGGCTGCGCCAGTACTCGGTGGAAAAGGATGAGAGCTTTGTGCGCGGCTGGCTGGGCCGGATGCTGTTCTCGGGCGAGGAGTCGCAGAAGAAGCCTAACGTGCTGAGCGGCGGCGAGAAAGTGCGCTGCATGCTGAGCAAAATGATGCTCGAAAGCGGCAACGTATTGGTAATGGACGACCCGACGAACCATTTGGATTTGGAAAGCATTCAGGCGCTTAACAATGGCTTGAAAGACTTCACGGGCTCGCTCATCTTCGCCTCACACGACTTGCAGTTTATTGACACGGTGGCCAACCGTATTATCGAGCTCACGCCCGATGGTATTATCGACCGCCGCATGAACTACGAAGAATATTTGGCCGACGAAACCTTGAAAGCCCAACGCCAGAAGATGTATCAGCTGGCGTAGTTGAATTAAAAATTATGAATTAAAAATTAGAAATTGCTTCCTGAATAAGTTTGGGAAGCAATTTTTAGTCAATCAATTCTTAATCGGCAATTTTTAATTCATAATTCATAATTTTTAATTTCCCTAAATGAAGCGTTTGCTTTTTCCGTCGCTGCTTGGCGCGGTAGCGCTGCTGGCCCCTGGCCGCAGCATGGCTCAGGACAAACCAGTGCTGAACACTGCCCCCATTGTAGTGCCCGCCCCAGCCCCAGTAGTAACGCCAGTGCCTGTGCCTGTAACGCCCACTACACCAGTCGAAACGCCCGTAACGCCCACGCCAGCCCCCACAACCCCGGCTAGCCCCGACCTGCCCACGCCCGGCACGTACAGCCCATCGGGCTTCGAGCTACCCGAGCGCGAGCAGAAACGCAAGGCCCTGCAAGAGCACGCTGAGCAATATACCAAGCTGTTTATCTATTCAGGCTTTGGGTTTAACTACGGCTCCAACTATTATAGCGATGGTGGAGCACTTAATATCAGTGTATCACCTGCTATAGGCTACCGCATCAATGACCGGATTTCGATTGGGCCAGGCATTAGCTATACCTATACCAACCAGACGTTTGGCAAAGGCAACCCTACTCTGAACCTAAATAGCATTGGCTACAAGGTTTTTGCGCAAATTCGGGTATATCAGCAGTTTTTTATTCATGGTGAATACGAAACAACCAAAGTGGAATATCCTATAGAAATTAACAATCAATATATCGTGGTCAATAATAAAATTGTAACCGATAAGTTTCAGATAGATTCGCCGCTGCTCGGCGCGGGATACCGCTCGCAATTCAGCAATCGCGTGGCCGCTGACATTGTACTGCTTTACAATTTTAACGACAAATACGGAAGCATTTACCAGAACCCAGTCTTGCGATTTAACCTCCTATTCAATATAGGGCACTAGACTAAAATGCTTTCTTTTTGCCAACGAAAAAGCCCTGGCTACCAATTGGTAGCCAGGGCTTTTTTAGTAACTATATCTGATAGTTATACCGGGCGGCGGCCGCTAATAACGCGCAGCAGGATAGCAATAATAGCGATAACCAATAGCACGTGAATGAGGCTGTTGCCCTGAATGCCAGTGCCAAGAATACCAAAGAAACCAAGTGCCCAAACCAGGATGAGGATTACGGCGATGAGATACAGGAGATTGCCCATGAGTGAAAGGAGACGTGTTAGGAATGGAGGAGGAAAAGCGCAAGCCGCTCAGGGCTTATGAGGCATTGTACGGCGAGTATAAAAAAAAGATGAAACTGCGGTAAATTTTTTGTCCTGGCTGACCGCTCCTGGTCCTTACGAGTAGTTTTGCGCAGCTTTAACTACGTCTTTTCTCAACTCATTTTATTTTCCCACCCATGCAAGTCGCCGTTATTGGCTCGGGCACGATGGGCAATGGCATTGCCCACGTTTTTGCCCAGCACGGTTTCACCGTATCGCTCATTGACATCAACCAGCCCGCCCTCGACCGAGGCGTGGCCACCATCACCAAAAACCTTGACCGCCAGGTAGCAAAAGCTACACTAAGCGAAAACGAAAAAACCGCCACCCTGGGCCGGCTGCGTACCTTCACGAGCCTCGCCGATGGCGTGGCCGGAGCCGAGCTGGTAGTAGAAGCTGCCACCGAAAACGTGGACCTCAAGCTCCAGATTTTCCGCGACCTCGACCAGTACGCGCCCGCTGGGGCCATCCTGGCCAGCAATACCTCGTCGATTTCGATTACCAAAATCGCGGCCGTGACCAAGCGCCCGACGCAGGTAATCGGGATGCACTTCATGAACCCCGTGCCGGTGATGAAGCTGGTAGAGGTAATCCGGGGCTACGCTACCTCCGATGCGGTGACGCAGCGCGTAATGGAGCTGTCGCGCCAGCTCGGCAAAACGCCCACCGAGGTCAACGACTACCCCGGCTTCGTGGCCAATCGCATCCTGATGCCGATGATTAACGAGGCCATTATCAGCCTCTTCGAAGGTGTGGCCGGCGTGGAGGAAATCGACACGGTGATGAAGCTCGGCATGGCCCACCCCATGGGACCCTTGCAGCTAGCCGACTTTATCGGCCTCGATGTGTGCCTGGCTATCCTGCGTGTGCTGCACGACGGGCTCGGCAACCCCAAATACGCGCCTTGCCCGCTGCTGGTGAACATGGTAATGGCCGGCCGCCTGGGCGTGAAGTCCGGCGAAGGCTTTTACCAATACACGGCCGGCTCGAAGGACTTGGTGGTAGCTGCACGGTTCCAAAAGTAGCGCAACTATCCGAACGGTATTGTCCTGATTTACGTTAACTAGACACGCTGAACAAGTATCAGCATCCTCAAAAAAATCAGCGCAAAAACTGCGAGTATTTATGGAACATGCAACATTCGGAGCAGGCTGCTTTTGGTGTGTCGAAGCCGTTTTTCAGAATTTAAAAGGAGTTGAGAAAGTGGTTTCCGGCTACGCTGGCGGCCGCATCAAAAACCCAACGTACCGCGAGGTATGCAGCGGCATGACCGGTCACGCTGAAGTGATTGATATCACCTTCGACCCGGCCATTATCAGCTACAAAGAACTGCTGGAAATTTTCTGGAAAACCCATGACCCGACGACTCTCAACCGTCAAGGGGCCGACACGGGCACGCAGTACCGCTCGGTGGTATACTACCACAACGACGAGCAGAAGCAACTCGCCGAAACCTATAAGCAGAAGCTCAACGACGGCCACGCTTTCCCGAATCCTGTGGTAACGGAAATTACGGCCGCGCCCGAGTTTTACCCGGCCGAGGATTATCATCAGAACTACTTCAACATGCACGGCCACGAGCCTTATTGCCAGTTTGTGGCCAAGCCCAAAGTGGATAAAGTGAAGGCGCTGTTTGGCGAGAAACTGCGGCCGGTAGCAGCTTAAAAGCTGCTTGAAATTTAAAATAAAAAGCCCGCTAATTAGCGGGCTTTTTTTATGTGTAATAGATAAGTCAGGGATACTAGAATTTGCGAACCAGTAAATAAATACCGCTGACTACTAATGGAAACCCGGCTAAGAAGACCAAAGTATTCCAGGGTAGCGGCATTGGCTCTGCATATCCAATACCTAATGATAGCCAACCTACTAATAAAAGCAGTAATCCAGTGCTTCGGGTTATTATCTTGGATGGCATGTAAATTAACAAGCTATTAACAAACCGTATACACCTCATTCTTCTCTATTAGTATCGGCTAAACGCTCACCCCAAAATCGCGCAGCGCGTCGTTGAGGCTCGTTTTCAAATCGGTGCTGGGCTTGCGCTGGCCGATGATGAGGGCGCAGGGCACCTGGTAGTCGCCGGCCGGAAAGTGCTTGGTGATAGAGCCGGGAATGACGACCGAACGCGGTGGCACGTAGCCTTTGTATTCCTTGGGCTCGGGGCCAGTTACATCGATGATTTTGGTGCTGCCAGTAATGGTAACGCCTGCGCCTATTACGGCTTCCTTGCCGATGCGGCAGCCTTCAACCAAAATGCTACGCGAGCCGATGAACGCGCCGTCTTCGATGATAACCGGGGCAGCCTGCACAGGCTCCAGCACGCCGCCGAGGCCTACACCGCCGCTCAGGTGCACGCCTTTGCCCACTTGGGCGCAGCTACCTACGGTGGCCCAAGTGTCCACCATGGTGCCTTCGCCTACGTAGGCGCCGATGTTGGTGTAGCTCGGCATCAGGATGACGCCGGGGGCCAGATACGCGCCGTAGCGAGCCACGGCGGGCGGCACTACGCGCACTTTTTGGGCGGCGTAGTCGGTTTTGAGGGCCATTTTGTCGTGGTACTCAAAGGGGCCAACTTCCTGGGTTTCCATCTGGCGGATGGGGAAGTATAGAATCACGGCCTTCTTCACCCACTCGTTGATTTTCCACTCGCCGTCTTCAGTGGTGGGCGGCTCGGCTACGCGCAGCTTGCCTTTGTCGAGGTCTTCAATTACGTGCTCGATGGCAGTGCGGGTGTCGGGGTCGTCGAGCAGAGTGCGGTCGGCCCAAACGGCTTCGATGGCACGCTGGGCGGCGAAGCGGTCGAGTACAGGGCTGTGGTGGCTGGTAGTATCCATGAGAAAAACGAGGTAAAACTGGGCGCAAAAATACGATTGTCATGCTGAGCTCACATCGTCATGCTGAGCTTGTCGAAGTATCTCGCTCGCAGCGTTGCTAGGCTTGGTTGGTTACTGCACCACGCGAGATGCTTCGACAAGCTCAGCATGACAATCGCAGATGTCTATTTCGGTTTTGAGAAAGAATAAGGCGCATCGACCGGCTGGGTGCCGCGCCCCTTATTCGGCGCGGCCGACATATCAAAATTCAGCGTCGCGCCCTTCAGCAGCTCCGAATGACTGAGCCAGTTATGCGAATAAAGCTGACCGTTCATTGTCAGGCCGTTGATGTAGCGGTTGGCCTCGCTATTGGCGGGCGCGTTCAGCACTACGTCGTGGCCGCCGGGCAGGTGCAGGGTGGCTTTGGGGAAGAGCGGCGCGCCGAGCACGTACTGGTCGCTGGCAGGGCACACGGGGTAGAAGCCCAAGGCCGAGAATACGTACCAGGCCGATGTCTGGCCGTTGTCCTCGTCACCGCAGTAGCCGTCGGGCGTAGGGCGGTAGAGGCGGTTCATGGTTTCGCGGACCCAGTACTGCGCTTTCCACGGCTGGGCGGCGTAATTATACAGGTAGATAATATGTTGCGCCGGCTGGTTGCCATGAGCATACTGGCCCATGTTGGCAATCTGCATCTCCCTGATTTCATGAATTACCTCGCCATAGTACGCATCATCGAAGACGGGTGGCAGGGTAAACAGCGTGTCAAGCTTGGCCACAAATGGCTTCGGCCCGCCCATCAAATTCATCAAGCCCTGCACGTCGTGAAACACCGACCAAGTGTAGTGCCAGCTATTGCCCTCGGTGAAGGCATCGCCCCACTTGAAAGGGTTGAAGGGCGTCTGGAACGTGCCGTTTTGGTTGCGGCCGCGCATCATGCCACTTTGCTGGTCGAAAAGCTTGCGGTAATTCTGGCTGCGCTGGGTATAAAGGTCGATTTCCTTTTTGGGCTTGCCCAATGCCTTGGCTAGCTGCGCGATAGCGAAGTCGTCGTAAGCGTATTCGAGGGTGCGGGCGGCGCTTTCATTGATTTTTACATCGTAGGGCACATAGCCTAGCTTATTATAGTACTGCACGCCGGCGCGGCCCACAGCCTCCATTGGGCCAGCGTTGTTAGCACCGTGGGTCAGGGCTTCGTAGAGCGTGTTGATGTCGTAGCCGCGCCCGCCTTTTAGGTAGGCTTCGGCCACCACGGAAGCCGAATTATTGCCCACCATGATGTTGCGGTAGCCAGGGCTGGCCCATTCGGGCAGCCAGCCACCCTCGCGGTAGTCGTTGGCGAGGCCGGCTTGCATCTGGGCGTTTTCTTCGGGGTAGAGCAGGTTTAGAAGCGGGAAAAGCGCCCGAAAAGTGTCCCAAAAACCGGTATCGGTGTACGAAAAGCCGGGCCGGATTTCGCCATTGAACGGGCTGTAGTGAACGGGCCGCCCGCTGGCATCCAACTCATAAAACTTGCGCGGAAATAGCAGCGCCCGGTACAGACACGAATAAAATGTGCGCTGCTGCTCATCAGTGCCGCCTTCAATTTCTACCCGGCCCAGCGCCTTGTTCCAAGCTTCCTGCCCTTTCTGCTTTAACGCATCAAAGCTGTCAGTACCAAGCTCCTGCAAATTACGTTCGGCCTGCTCGGCGCTGATGAACGACGAGGCAACGCGGGCATCCACCTGCTCGCCCTTGCGGGTTTTGAAACCCACGGCGGCACTTACGTGGTCGGCGGTTAGCTCGCTCAAGCCAGCAGCCAGCGTCTTGCCATTGAACACTTGTGAGGCAATGAACGCATGGTCGAACTCGATAATGAAATAGTTTTTGAAATTGGCGGGCACGCCCCGGCTATTGCGCGTGGTGTAGCCAATGATGCGATTTTGGGTCGGCAACAGCTTCAGCATCGAGCCTTTGTCGAGGGCGTCGATGACGACGTAGGCGCTATCGGTGCGCGGGAACGTGAAGCGGAAGCGGGCTGCCCGCTCAGTAGCCGTTATCTCGGTGGTGAGGTCATAATCGGCCAGATACACGCTGTAGTAGTACGGGCGAGCAGTTTCGGCCTTGTGCGAAAACCAGCTGGCGCGGGCATCCTCATCGACCTTGATTTTGCCGGTGCCGGGCATCAGGGCAAACTGGCCGTAGTCGTTCATCCAGGGCGAGGGCTGGTGCGTCTGCTTGAAGCCCCGGATTTTATCGGCCGAGTACTGGTAGGCCCAGCCGCTGCCCATTTTGCCGGTTTGGGGCATCCAGCAGTTCATGCCCCAGGGCCGGGCAATGGCCGGGTAGGTGTTGCCATTGGAGAGGCTGGGTTTGGAATCAGTGCCCATGAGCGGGTTTACCAGGTCGATGGGGTTGGGCGCACCGGGCCGAGCCGGCTGAGCCTGGGCGGCCACTCCGAGCGACAGCAATGCCAGCGGCAAGAGCGCCGCGCAAAAGTTTTTCATAGAAGCGAAACAAGCCCACAGTAGGCTTGCGACGCAAATTACGGTGCTGCTTTCGTGCGCGGCTTTCGTCTGGCAAGCTAAAGCTTACCCTACCCTCACTACTTGTCCAGCGATTGTAACCAAGGCAGAGCATCGGCCATCATGGGCATGATGCTCGTCTGGTGCATGCCGCCCGGGATGGGCACAAACGTCACGTTAGTAGCCCCAGCGGCCTGGAAGCGGGCAAATGTCGTTACCGATGTTTGGTAGAACACGCTTTCGTCGTTGGTGCCGTGGTAGAGGCGCGTGGGGCTGCGCGGCACCCAACTGCCAAAGCCGTTGTCGGTAAGCTGCTGCTTCAGCACCGGCTCGCCGCTGGTAGTACCGAGGGCGGCGTAGAAAGCGGGCGTAAATAGGGCAGCGGGGCTTGTCGTGAGCTGCGCATCGATAGTAGCGCGGTCCTTGGTGCCGTCGAGCAGCGCCGGAATGCGAGCGGCGTAGGGGGCTTGGAAGAAGTCGGTGTAGGGCCGATTCCAGCTGTAGGTCGTGTTATAGCCTTGTAAGATGAGCGCCAGAAACGAGGGCGTGGCGTAGGTCGGCACGGTGGCAATGCCGGTGAGCATGCCCGTGAGGTCGTAGCCGCCCGCACCTTCGGCGGCAGCTGTCAGAGTAAGCTGCTGCTGGGAATTGGTTTCGATTTCCTGTTGCGCGGCCATTGTCACGTAGCCACCCTCGGAATAGCCAATCAGAAACAGGTTTTGATTGAGGGCGATATTTTGCTGCTGCAAGAAATACTTCGCGGCTTTCAGCATATCCACCACCGTGCTGGCCGAAGTAGCCTTATCGTAATACGGCTGCACCACCCCGCTCGACACGCCCAGCCCAATGAAGTCGGGAATAACCGTGACGAACCCGGCGCTGGCAAACAACTCGAAACCCGTAAACGTGTTCGGAAAGTTGGACGGCGAATCGGCCTGCCGAAACATAGTGCCGTGCTGCGCACTCAGCAAGGCTGGCGCCTTGGGTGTATTGAGCGGAATACCCAATATGCCAGATACTTGTATTAGCTGGCCGTGGTAGGTGGTTTTATACACAAACTTGTAATACGTCGCATCGTACTTGAGTTGCGGCGCGAAAGCCCCAAAGCCCACGAGTGTCGCCAAGGCCTGCATCTGCGTCTTAGGAAAAGTGCCAATGGACTGCGCCGACACGAACAGGTCCTGGCCACTAGGCAGCGTGGGCTGCGGGTCGTCTTCTGAATGGTGGCAACTAGCTAAGCTGCTTACCAACAGCACAACCAATAGCCAGCGAGTGGAGCATAAGAGAATTTTCATAGCAGGGTATGGGTTGGAAGATTGGCTCCCTATTTCGTGGATTTATCAAATATATAAAATAATTTATATAATATCTTCAAGAAATTACTTAACCAGAACAGCTGTTTTGGCTAGCGCATTACCTTTTTATAACCGCTTTTCGCTGTCCTCACGGCTATCTTTACGCCCCGTCTGCCGGCTGCCAGTGCTGCATAAAGTAATTTTTCCGGCCGCCGCGGCTGGGGTACCCGTGCCCAAACCTGCACCTTTTCTATTACCGCCCACGGTGCTGCTGGCGTCCGTTCTCAAACCACTGGACGATACCCGGATGTACGGCAAATTGGCACGCACACTGGCCGAGCTACTGCCCACATCGGCCCAGGTATGGGTGGCGGGGCGGCAAGCCCCTACTCCTACCGCACCAAGTCATTTCCGGTTCTTCAGCCTGCTACACGGCTCACGCCTTAGCCTGGGGCGGCTGCTGGCGCAAGGGCGCTACTGGCGGCTACTGCGCCGGGTACGGCCCGCGCTGGTAGTCGTGACCGCACCCGAGCTGCTGCCGCTCACGCTGCTCTGGCAGCGCCTGGGGCAGGGCCGGCAGTTTATTTATGACATTCAGGAAAACTACGCTGGCAACATTCGCAGCCAAGGCGTGTACCCGGCCGGGCTGCGTGGGCTGCTGGCTGGCCTGCTGCGCCGCGTCGAAACGGCGGCGGCCCAGCGAGCGGCTGCGCTGCTTTTGGCCGAAGCCAGCTACGCCGACGAGTTGCCTTTTTTAGCAGGAATATCAACCGACCGTGTGCTCACGCTGGAAAATAAATACCAACCCCAGCCTGGCGAAGTGCTGCTCCGCACGGCTCGCCCGTTGCCACCGCTCACCGAGCCGCTGCAATTACTCTTTTCGGGTACCATTTCGGAGCTGAATGGGGTGCGCGAGGCTATTAGGCTGGCCCGGCAGTTGCGGGCTATTTCGGCCTGGCCGGGCGGGGTGCAACTCACCATCATCGGCTTTTGCCAGCAGCCTGAATTACTGGCCGAATTGCAGCAGCTAGCCGCCACCGAGGCCGACTGGCTCACGCTCATCGGTGGGGCCGAATTAGTGCCCCACGCCCGCCTGGTGGCCGAAATTGGGCGCAGTCACCTGGGTTTGCTGCCCTACCGCCCGCACCCCAGCACGGAACGTTGCCGGCCCACCAAGCTGTTTGAGTACCTGGCCCACGGCCTGCCGGTGCTGGTGCCGCCCAATCCGCTTTGGGCGGGGTTAACGTTGACTTATCAGGCTGGCTTGGTGGTCGATTTTTCGCAGCCAGCAGCGGCGGCAGCGCAGGTAGCGTTTGCGTTGCCCACGGCTGCTTTTTACCCCGCTGGCCCACCCACCGAAGAGATATTGTGGGCCGGCGAAGGCAAAAAATTAGGGCATTTGCTGGAAAGCCTCTTGCCACCTGCCACCTTTGCGGCCGCTTAGCGTAGGCCAAGGGACGTACTTTTGCGGCCCTTTTACGCTGCTGCTCTTCGTTTTCTGGCCCATTGCAGGCCAGCTCTTCCGCCCCTCCCACCCCCTTTTTTACGCTCATAGTCAATGGCTTCTCCTACCACCTTGCGCCACGCCGAAATTGCGGGCGTGGGCCACTACGTGCCCGACCGCGTTGTCAAAAACGCCGACCTCGAAGAAATGATGGAAACGTCCGACGCCTGGATTCAGGAGCGCACGGGCATCCAGGAGCGGCGCTGGTTTGAGGAAGGCAAAGACACCACCGCCGGCATGGGAGCCAAAGCCGCCCGCCGCGCCTTAGATGCCGCTGGGCTCCAGCCCGACGAGGTTCAGCTGATTGTATTTGCCACGCTATCACCCGATTACTTCTTTCCCGGCTCGGGCGTACTCATGCAGCGCGAGCTAGGCATGACCAATAACTGCCCCGCCCTCGACGTGCGCAACCAGTGTTCGGGCTTCATCTATGCGCTGTCGGTGGCCGACCAGTTTATCCGCACCGGCATGTACGACACGGTGCTGGTAGTAGGCTCCGAAATCCATTCCTCGGGCCTCGACAAAAGCACGCGCGGCCGGGCTGTGTCCGTCATTTTTGGCGATGGCGCGGGCGCGGTGGTGCTCCGGCCCTCGTCGCAGGAAGGCCACGGCATCTTGAGTACGCACCTGCACTCGCAGGGCGAATTTGCGGAGGAATTGATTGTAAAAGAGCCCAGCTCAAACCGCGACGACCGCACCAACTACGTGGCCGAAAACCGCGAGGGCATGTACCCCTATATGAACGGCCAAAACGTGTTTAAGCACGCTGTGGTCCGCTTTCCGCAGGTCATCAAGGAAGCCCTCGACCAGAATGGCTACCAGTCTGCCGACATCGACCTGCTCATTCCGCACCAGGCCAACCTGCGCATCACGCAGTACGTGCAGCAGAAAATGGGCCTTTCGGACGATAAAGTATTCAGCAACATCCAGCGCTACGGTAACACCACGGCTGCCAGCATCCCGATTGCGCTGAGCGAGGCCGTGCAGGAAGGCCGCATCAAGCGCGGCGACTTGGTATGTCTGGCGGCGTTCGGCTCGGGCTTTACCTGGGCTTCGGCGTTGATTAAATGGTAGGCTTCGCAATTAAAAATTATGAATTAAAAATTAAGAATTCAGGCTGATTTTAAGCAAATTATCTCGATAGCCTGAGAAATTTTTAATTCATAATTTTTAATTTTTAATTCAATAAGAATGCCCAGCCACACCGAAGAAAATTACTTAAAAACCATCTACAAGCTGGCTGAGGCCGAGCCGGGCCAGGATGTGAGCACAAACCGCATCGCGGCGGCCCTCACGACCCGCGCCGCCTCAGTGACGGACATGCTGCGCCGCCTGGCCGAGAAGGAGCTGCTGCGCTACGAGAAATACCGGGGCGTGCAGCTTACAGACGAAGGTCGCCGCCTGGCGCTGCTTACCGTGCGCAAGCACCGGCTTTGGGAGGTATTCTTGGTGCAGCAGCTGGGCTTCAACTGGGACGAGGTGCACGAAGTAGCCGAGGAGCTGGAGCATGTGCAGTCGCCGCTACTGATGCGGCGACTCGACGAGTTTCTGAATTTCCCTACTTTCGACCCGCACGGCGACCCCATCCCAGCCGAAGATGGCGCGGTACGTCGCCCTGCCCACCGCCTGCTCGCCGACCTGGCCGTAGGCGAGCAAGGCACGCTGGCGGCGGTGAAAGACACCTCTGCGCCCTTCCTTCAATACCTCGATAAAGTAGGCTTGTGCCTGGGTGCCCCGCTTAAAGTTCTGGATAAGGTGGCGTTTGATAACTCCCTAGAGCTACGCGTCAATCGGGACCGCACGGTGCTTATTTCGGCCGAAGTCGGGCGCAATTTGTTTATTACGTAACGCCCGGCCCGCGCCGGGCAAATTGCCCGTGGCTTACCCGCCAAATTAAGCTTGGCGCTACCCTATGACTCCCGCTTTTTCTGATACTATTGTCGCCCTCTCCACGCCGCCCGGCATTGGGGCGCTGGCCGTAGTGCGCCTCTCCGGCCCCGAGGCCGTCAGCATTACCCAGGCTCTTTTCTCCAAGAAAAACCTCGCCGCCCAGCCCGGCCACACGCTGCACTACGGCACCCTGCGCGACCCCGAGAGCGGTCAGATTCTCGATGAAGTAGTGGCCTCGCTCTACCGCGCTCCACGCTCCTACACCCGTGAGGACGTGGTCGAGATTTCCGGCCACGGCTCCGATTTTATCGTGCGTCAAGTGTTAGCAGCGCTGCTACGCCAGGGTGCCCGCCTGGCCGAGGCCGGCGAGTTTACCAAGCGCGCCTTCCTCAACGGGGCGCTCGACCTAGCCCAGGCCGAAGCCGTGGCCGACCTGATTGCTGCCGATTCAGCCCTTTCGCACCAGGTGGCTTTGAACCAGTTGCGCGGCGGCTTTTCGGATGAATTGCGAGGGCTGCGAGCGCAGCTTATCAAATTTGCTTCACTGCTTGAATTGGAATTGGACTTCGGCGAAGAAGACGTAGAATTTGCCGACCGCACTGGCCTCACGAGGTTGCTAAGCGAGGTGCAGGGCGTGGTAATCGGGCTGCTGCGCTCCTTTGAGCTGGGCAATGTTATTAAAAACGGGATTACCACCGTCATTGCCGGGCGGCCCAATGCAGGCAAATCTACCCTGCTCAACGCGCTGCTGCGCGAAGAGCGCGCCATTGTGTCGGCCATACCCGGCACTACGCGCGATTTTATTGAGGATGAGGTAAGTATCGACGGGCTGCGGTTCCGCTTCGTGGATACAGCCGGCCTGCGCGATAACCCCGCCGACGAGGTCGAGGCCATCGGCGTGCAGCGCACGCGCCAGCGCATTGGGCAGTCAGCTTTGTTGCTATATCTGTTCGACTTAACTAATATGACGCCCGCCGAGGTGCAAGCTGATTTGGCGGAGTTCACCGCCGCGCATCCCAAGCTGCCGGTGCTGCTAGTGGGCAATAAGCAGGATGCCGCCACCCCTGCTCAACTTGCAGCTTTCGAACAATTCAAAACTCAAAGCCTCCTGACTATCTCTGCTGGGCAACGACAAGGCCTTGAAGAACTGCAAGAAGCTTTAGTAGCACAAGTGCGCGGTGCGGGCCTGGCCACCACTGGCACGGCCACTATCGTCACCAACGTGCGGCACGCCCGTGCGCTCGAAATGGCCGCCCAGCACCTGGCCGCCGTGCAGCAGGGCCTGGCCACCGGGCGCGGCACCGAGCTGCTGGCCGCCGACCTGCGCCACGCCCTGAGCTCGTTGGGCGAAATCACGGGTGATATTTCGACCGACGACTTGCTGACGAGCATTTTTACGCAGTTCTGCATCGGGAAATAAGTTGTTCTGCCTCAATCAGCGCAAACGTTCTCAATGCCTTTTCTTGGCTTATTTCTAAATAATTAGAAAAACCTAAACCCGGCCCCGTTGGTAGTGAGTAAGCGCTTGCCCGGTTAAAAATTTCCCGGCTTACAGCGTAGGCCTTAGCTTCGCGCCCAGAACATTCCCTGACGTACCTCCACCCACTCTCCTTTTAGTACAATGGCAGAAACTGCTGAACTCACCCTCGATGGCAAGACAATTAGCTTGCCCGTTATCGAAGGCACCGAGCACGAAAAAGCCTTCGACATTGGCAAACTGCGCGACCAGACGGGCTTTGTCACCTACGACCCAGGCTATAAAAACACCGGCGCCACCAAAAGCGCCATTACGTTTCTCGACGGCGAACTGGGCATTCTGCGCTACCGGGGCTACGATATCGAGCAGCTAGCCGAGCAGGCTAGCTTTCTGGAAGTAGCTTACTTACTGATTTACGGCTCGTTGCCTACGCAGGCCGAGTTCGATGCGTTCCGCTACAAAATTTCGCAGCACACGCTGGTGCACGAAGACATCCGTAAGATTTTGGATGGCTTCCCCTCCACGGCCCACCCAATGGGCATTCTGGGGTCTATCGTGTGTTCGCTCACGGCCTTTTATCCGCAGAGCATTTCGCCCGAGCTGAGCGCCGAGGAGCTGGATTTGAACATCATCCGCCTCATCGCCAAGATTACGACCATCGCGGCCTGGAGCTACAAAAATTCGGTGGGCCACCCCTTCGTGTACCCCCGCAATGACCTCGACTACACGGCCAACTTCCTGTACATGCTCTTCAGCTATCCTACTGAAGAGTACAAGCAGAACTCCGTACTGGTGAGCGCGTTGAACAAGCTGTTTATCCTGCACGCCGACCACGAGCAAAACTGCTCGACCAGCACCGTGCGCCTCGTAGGTTCGTCCAATGCCAGCCTCTACGGCTCGGTATCGGCCGGCATCAACGCCCTCTGGGGTCCGCTGCACGGTGGGGCCAACCAAGAGGTAATCGAGATGCTCGAAGCCATCGAAAAAGACGGCGGCGACACCAGCAAATTCATCGACAAAGCCAAGGATAAGAACGACTCGTTCCGCCTCATGGGCTTCGGCCACCGGGTGTACAAGAACTTCGACCCCCGCGCCAAAATCATTAAAAAGGCGGCCGACGAAGTACTGCAAGCCCTTGGCGTACAAGACAGCCCGCTGCTGAAAATCGCGAAGGAGCTGGAGCAAGCGGCCCTCACCGACCAGTACTTCATCGACCGCAAGCTGTACCCGAACGTGGACTTTTATTCGGGCATCATCTACAAAGCGATGGGCATCCCGACCGAAATGTTCACCGTGCTCTTCGCCATCGGCCGCCTCCCCGGCTGGATTGCCCAGTGGAAAGAGCTGCGCGAAAACAAAGAGCCTATCGGCCGCCCGCGTCAGATTTATACCGGCGCAACCGAGCGCCCGTATGTAGCTATGGGTGAGCGCGCTTAAGTAGCCCCCAGTAGCCAGTAGGCTACTGTAACATCCTGAAACGAGTGCCTTAGACGGCGGATATTCAATTAAAATATCCATCGCCTAAGGCACTCGTTTTTATTTACAAAGACTCAATACAGTTCAGCAACTTTATCTTTGAGGTTCATTTAACTTTCATTTAAAACTATGCTGCGATTAGTACAGCGAAAACACTTTTTAATAGGATTATTTAGCCTGCTCTTTTTTACGATGCTTTCGTGCGCCAAAAAGGAAGATGCTACCCCGGATGACATATCGGGCAGCTTTGATGCCACCTTTTCACCAGCCACCAGCATCAATTTTGTGGCGGTGAGCGCGCAAGGCAATCCCAATCAGATAGCCAGCGGTCAGGCTGATGCTACTGGATACATGAAAGTAGACCGCCTGAATCCTGGCACCTATGTCATAACCTACAATGCCGCCTCGGGCTACACGGCCCCCGCTGCCCAAACCGTAACAATTGCGGCTAAAGCAAACACCTCGCTGGGTACCATCAAAGTCAATCAGACAGTGCCCCCCAAT
>CAXUKA010000085.1:0-19746 GCA_964251335.1 uncultured Hymenobacter sp. | reverse complement strand
GTGCAGGCCCACCTCGACCGCATCAGTGCTGTCAATCCACAGCTCAACGCCATCGTGACGTTAATGGCTGATGACGCCCTTAAAAGCGCCGATGTCGCCGGCCAGGCCGTGCTGAGCGGCGCGCCTCTGGGGCCGCAGCACGGCAGACTACTTCGAGCACTACGACGTGCTGCTGTGCCCGATTAACCCCTTCACGGCCTGGCCCCACAGCTTTGATGACGTCGTCGTCAATGGCGTTACCGTGTGCTGCTGCACGAAGGGCTGCGGACTCAGCACCTGGAAACTCTGTCGCAGCCTACCCCAACCGCCAGCGGCAATCTATCACTGCTGCTAGGGTAAGCCGCCACGAAAAGCGGACGCGGTAGAGTCCGGCTTGCCTACCACGGTGGCACTTGTTTGAAATTTGTAAGAATCGGTTTGAATCGTGATTTCCGGGGGCAGCCCCTTGCCGGACCTTTGTAGTGTCCAGAGAAACCCGCTCACTGGCAGCAAGAACAGGCTCTGGTCGCGCGGCTGGAGCCGGCTACCAACGCTACCTGGCGAGAACTCAACCGGCCCAATCCCAGGCATTAGTAGTGCTTGAAATTCAACATCGTTTGCAGCATTTCCCCTCATGAAAACCAGGAAATTAGGTGACCTCGACGTATCCGCTCTTGGTATGGGCTGCATGGGCCTGAGCTTCGGCCTCGGTCCCGCCGCCGACAAGTCGAAAGGCATCAGCGTCATCCGCGCCGCCGTGGAGCGGGGCATCACCTTCTTCGACACGGCCGAAGGCTACGGCCCCTACCTCAACGAAGAATTGGTCGGCGAAGCCCTCCAGCCCCTGCGCGACCAGGTGGTGATTGCCACCAAGTTTGGCTTCAAGCTAGAAAACGGGCAGATTACCGGCGTCGACAGCCGGCCAGAAAACATCCGGGCCGTGGCCGAAGCCTCGCTCAAGCGTCTGCGCACCGACCGCATCGACCTCTTCTACCAGCATCGCGTGGACCCCAGCGTGCCGATTGAGGAGGTAGTGGGCACCTTGAAAGACCTTATTCAGGAAGGCAAGGTGAAACATTACGGATTGAGCGAAGCCTCTGCCGCTACTATCCGCAAGGCGCACGCCGTGCACCCGGTGACGGCCGTGCAAAATCAGTACTCCATCTGGACTCGCGAACCGGAGGCCGAGGTGCTGCCAACGTGTGTGGAATTGGGCATCGGTTTCGTGCCGTGGGGGCCGCTGGGCACCGGCTTCTTGACCGGCACCATCGACATCAATAGTAAGTTCGACGCCAGCACCGACCTGCGGGCCAACTTCCCGCGCTTCACCCAGGAGAACATCAAGGCCAACATGCCGGTGGTGGAGATGCTGCGCACCATCGCTCGGCATAAAAACGCTACCCCGGTACAGATTGCCCTGGCCTGGCTGCTGGCGCAAGGCCCCTCCATCGTGCCGATTCCGGGCATGGACAAGGTTGAGTACCTTGACGACAACCTCAAGTCGGTAGACCTAGAATTGACCGCGGCCGACCTGCACTTCATCGACCAGCAGATTACCAGCCTGAACGTGCAGGGCGAGCGCCTCGACGTCGGCCTGCTCAGCATGTCGGAATAACGTATAGGAAAACGACGGCTGACCTCCTCGGGAAGTCAACCACATCAGGTCTCTTAACAAAAAATCATGCAAACCGTCACCTTAAATAACGGCGTCGAAATGCCCCTGCTGGGCTTCGGCGTCTACCAGATAGCCGATGCCGCCGAGTGCGAAGCCAGCGTGCTGGCCGCCATCCGAGCCGGCTACCGGCTGATTGACACGGCCGCCGCCTACGGCAACGAGGAAGCCGTGGGCAATGCCATCAAGAAGAGCGGCGTGCCTCGCGAGGAGCTGTTCATCACCACCAAATTGTGGGTTTCGGACGCCAGCTACGAAGATGCCCGGCCGGCGTTCGAGCTCTCGCTGAAGAAGTTGCAGCTCGATTACCTGGACCTATATCTCATTCACCAGCCCTTTGGCGACGTGTACGGGGCGTGGCGGGCCATGGAAGAGCTGTACCAGGAAGGCCGCGTGCGGGCCATCGGTATCAGCAACTTTCCGCCCGACCGGGTGATGGATTTCATTGTGCACCAGCAGGTAGTGCCGGCCGTGAACCAGATTGAAACGCACCCCTTCCACCAGCAGGTGGAAGCACAAGAGTTTCTGACTGAGAACAAGGTACAGATTGAATCGTGGGGGCCGTTTGCGGAGGGCAAGAACGGCATGTTTACCAACGAGCTGCTGGTGGGTCTGGGCCGGAAATACCAGAAGAGCGTGGCCCAGATTATTCTGCGCTGGCTCACGCAGCGGGGCGTGGTCGTGATTCCGAAGTCGGTGAGCCCGGCGCGCATCGCGGAGAATTTCAACGTGTTCGACTTCGAGCTGAGCGCCGAGGATATGGCCGCCATTGCCACGCTCGACACTGGTGCCAGCGTCTTCTTCGACCACCGCGACCCGGCCATTGTGAAGTGGATTGGCGAGCGGGGCCGCAAGCCTAAGCAGTAGCTGGGCAGCTCCGCAAGAAGCCTTGCCTAAAACAAGACAATTTTCTTATAAATTCCTGCTATTCAACAACATGAAAAAGCGACAGTTAGGCACGAGCGGCCTCGAAGTATCGGCCCTGGGCCTGGGCTGCATGGGTATGAGCCACGGTTTCGGTCCGGCGGCCGACACCAAGGAGATGGTTCAGCTGATTCGGACTGCCGTTGAGCGCGGCGTCACCTTCTTCGACACGGCCGAGGTGTACGGTCCCTTCACCAATGAACTGCTGGTGGGCGAGGCGTTGGAGCCCCTGCGCGACCAGGTAGTAATTGCTACCAAGTTCGGCTTCAACACCTCGGTGCCCGGTACGGGCGGCGGGCTCAACAGCCGGCCAGAAAACATTCGGGCGGTGGCCGAAGCCTCTTTGAAGCGCCTGCGCACCGACCGCATCGACCTCTTCTACCAGCACCGCGTGGACCCCAGCGTGCCGATTGAGGACGTGGCCGGCACGGTCCGCGACCTGATTACGGAGGGCAAGGTGAAGCATTTTGGGCTGAGCGAAGCCGGGGTGCAGGTTATTCGCCGGGCGCACGCGGTGCAGCCGGTCACGGCGCTGCAGAGCGAGTACTCGCTGTTCTGGCGCGAGCCGGAAGCCGAGATTTTACCCGTGCTGGAAGAGCTGGGTATTGGCTTCGTGCCGTTCAGTCCGCTGGGCAAAGGCTTTCTGACGGGCAAGATTGACGAGCATACGCAGTTCGACAAAACGGACTTCCGCAACACGGTGCCGCGCTTCAACCCCGAGAACCGCAAGGCCAACCAAGCGCTGGTGGATTTGCTGGGCCAGATTGCCCAGGAAAAGCGGGCCACGCCCGCCCAGATTGCGCTGGCCTGGCTGCTGGCTCAAAAGCCTTGGATTGCGCCCATCCCCGGTACTACCAAGCTGCACCGCCTCGAAGAAAACCTCGGGGCCGTCGACCTGGACCTGACTGCCGATGACCTGCGCCAAATCGAGGAGGCCGCCGCCCACATCACCATTCAGGGCGACCGCTACTCCCCGGCCGCGCAGCAGATGATAAACCGCTAGTGGATTGGGGCGGGGGCGGGTAAAACCTGGTCGCTCCCCGCCCCGATTTTTATTCAAAGCGCATGAAAAACGTACTTGTACTGGGGGCCAGCGGCACCATTGCCCGCCAGGTCATCGACCTGCTGGCCAAGGATGCTACCCTCTCGCTGACCCTGTTTTTGCGCAGCGCCCGCCGCCTGCGCAACGGCAATGCGGCCAACGCCCGCGTAGTGGAAGGCGACGTACTGAACTATGACCAGCTAAAAGCCGCCATGACGGGCCAGGACATTGTGTATGTGAACTTGGCCGGCGACCTAGCGCGCATGGCCCAAAACATCGTGCGGGCCATGACCGAAGCCGGTGTGAGGCGGGTCATTTTCATCAGCTCCATCGGCATTTACGACACGCCCCTCAAGCCCGTGCTAAAGCCCTACCGGCAGGCAGCCGATGCCTTCGAAACTTCGGACCTGGACTACACAATTTTGCGGCCCACCTGGTTTACGACGGAGAACGAGGTGGATTTTGAAATCACCCACAAGGGCGAGCCGGAGCGCGGTTCCGTGATTTCGCAGAAAAGCCTGGCCACCTTCATCGCGCAGCTTATCGAGTCGCCGGAGAAATACGTGCGGGAAAGCTTGGGCATCAACAAGCCCCGGTCCTAGCCCCACGGCCCGGTTTGCTGGGAAATATATTTACCCGGAAGCCCATGCCTGGGCTTTCGTTGTTTTCCTCTGGCCCGTTCCCATTCAACGCCTACCCCATGAATACCGAACCAGTAGTAGCGCTCGCCACTCCCCTGCTCAGCACCCACCAGGACCTGAACGCCCAGGAGCTGAAGCTCAAGGGCTTCAAGGCCTACGAAGTCGATACGGCCGTGAACCCCGGCCCCACCTATCGCCGCCGCGACTTCTACAAAGTAGCCCTGGTGACCAGCCACTGCTCGGTGCACTACGCCGACCGCAGCATCGAGCTGAACGGTACGTGTTTGATGTTTGCCAACCCGCACATTCCGTATTCGATGGAGCTGCACGCCCCGCGCCTCACCGGGACGTCGTGCCTCTTCACCGAGGCGTTTATGAAGGAAAACGACCGGTCGGAAAGTTTGCAGCAGTCGCCGCTGTTCAAGGTCGGCGGCACGCCCATTTTCCACCTCAGCGCCGAGCAGGCCGCCTACGCCGGCAGCATCTTCCAGAAGATTCTGGCCGAGCAAGGCACCGAGTATCTATTTAAGAATGACCTGATTCGCACCTACATCCAGCTGCTGATTCACGAGGCGCTGCGCATGCAGCCAGCCGAAACCTTCCTCCAGCACAAGAATGCCGCCTCGCGCATTACCACGCTTTTTCTGGAGCTGCTAGAGCGGCTATTCCCTATTGAAAGCCCGGAGAAACCGCTGCCCCTGAAAACGGCCCAGGATTTCGCCGCCCAGCTCTCGGTACACGTCAACCACCTGAACCGGGCGGTGAAAGAAGTTACCGGCCGCTCGACGACGGCCCACATTGCTGAGCGCGTCATCGGTGAGGCCAAGGCCCTGCTGCACCACACCGATTGGGACGTGGCCGCCATCGGCTACAGCCTGGGCTTCGAGTATGCTTCCTACTTCAATAACTTCTTCAAAAAGCACACTGGTAGCACCCCACTCGCTTTTCGCAAGGCGGTTTGACGTAGGGTAAGTGTCTGTTTGAAAGCTATAAGCAAGCTATGTAGCTTGCTTCCGGCGACGTAAAGGTTATTCGTCTTTGCAGTAAGAAAAACTGGCGATAAATCAGCTTTTTGCCCGCACTAGCTATCAATAGTCGTTGCCCCTTATCTGATGCAGGCTGTACGCTTCTTAGCATTAGGGAGCCAAGCTGTAGCTGGTTTTTTAAATTCGCCCCGGTTCAGGCGCCTAGTTTTACCTACCAATTCGTCTTGACTCCACGTAGTGCAACCAGCTACTTGGCCTCGACGGCCGTAATCTCCGGCACAGCCTTGCGGACCGTGTCTTCTACCCCGGCGCGGGTCAGAGGCCGCACGGGGCAGTGGGCGCAGGCCCCCTCCCACCGCAAGCGCAGTACACCTTTCCGGCTGATACTGGCCACGCGCACGTTGCCTCCGTCCATCGCCAGGAAGGGGCGCACGGAATCAAGAGCTTGCTCAACGCGGTCTAGGATAGGTTTCATGTCGGGCGGGCCAGCTTACCCAATGGATTGAGAAGGGTCGCTGACCCCAGTCTATCACCAAGGTTGACTTCGGAGGTCAAACGCACAAGCTAGTAGCGCAACGGATGTGCGAAAGTCCAAAGCAGTTACGCGATGCCCTAGGTAGCCGCCTAAGAATCAGCTTAAGATTTCCTTAAAAAATCTGCTTCGAAACGTCAGAATCGGCATTTGCGCGTTTCTGATGGGGTACTGGCCGCCTGCTGGCCGAGTCCGCCGTTTTGGGGCGTAGCCTTCTGCGCGGGACTGCGTACAGCCGCCCGAAGCGGTAAGCAGAACCCTACTTGCGCTTACCAGAATCGCCAGAAAGCGACTGCGCCTGGTCACTTCCCCAGCCTACTCATTGCCGATGACTCCAGCTCTTGCGCCCGCCCCCGACGCCCCAACCAAAGACTACCGCGCCCCGCTGCGGGTGTGGCATTGGGTCAATGCCCTGCTCATCTCGGGGCAGCTGCTCACCATCCTGTTTCAGAAAGTGATTGTGAATGCCCGCTCGGCCGTGCCGGAATTTTTGGATAAGCTAAGCCGCGATAACGTGAAGCTGACCGCGCAGCAAGGCCAGGCGTTTGCGCACATTATCAGCGAGCGCATCTGGCAGTGGCATATTTACATCGGCTTATGCCTGGCAGCTTTCTGGCTTTTCCGCGTGGTGCTAGAGTTGCGCGGACCCTCGGAAATGCGGTATTCAGCGCGACTGTTGGAAGTAGCGCGTCGCTACCGCCTGGCCCCGGCCGCAGGAGATAAAAACGAGTGGGGCAAAGTGCTGTTTGCCAAGAGCACCTACGCCGTGTTTTACCTGCTGCTCACGATTATGGTCATCACCGGCCTCATCTTGACGTGGGCCGATGATGTGGCCATGCTGCACAACATAGAGCACCCCGTCAAGGAAGTGCACAACGTGACGATGTACTTCATCATCGCCTTTTTCGTGGTGCACGTCGTGGGCGTGGTGTGGGCCGAGCTGACCAAAGACCACGGCCTTATCTCGCGCATGGTCGGCGGCGCAAGCCAGCCAAGCCAGGGCGAAGTATAGCTTTCCGTTAAGGAGCCACGTTGAAAAAGTGACCCACGGCGGCCGTCAGGCCCATCGCCAGCGCGCCCCAGAAGGTAACGCGCACGGCCGCCCGCAGCATTCCCGAGCCGCCCACGTAGGCGGCCAGCGCGCCCAGCGCCGCTAAAAACAGCAGGGCCGTCACCGAAACCGTCCAGGCCAGCCCGGCTGCGGGGGCCAGCAAAATAATGGCCAGCGGCAAGCCTGCTCCCACCGTGAAAGAAGCTGCCGAAGCCAAGGCCGCCTGAATGGGATTGGCCGCCACCAGCTCGGAAATACCCAACTCCTCGCGGGCGTGGGTGCCCAGCGCATCGTGGGCCATGAGCTGCTGTGCCACTTCGGTAGCTAGCGCTGGTGCTAGGCCACGCCCTACATAGATGTCGGCCAGCTCTTTTTGCTCAGCAACTGGGTCGGTGCGCAGTTCCTCGCGCTCGCGGGCAAGGTCGGCCTGCTCCGAATCGGCCTGCGAACTGACGGATACGTACTCGCCGGTGGCCATTGACATGGCCCCGGCTACGAGGCCGGCCACGCCGGCTACCAGCACGTTGTGCGGCGTAGCGTGGGCCGCCGCCACGCCCACCACCAGGCTGGCCGTGGAAATGATGCCATCATTGGCCCCCAACACAGCCGCCCGCAGCCAGCCCAGGCGCTGCGTGTGGTGTCGCTCGATGTGGCGCATGCTATCAGATAGTTAGAAAAGTGTGAACTAGCCCGCAATGGCTAGGGCATGGTAAACGACAGGTCGGCGCTCACCACATTGGCCGTGAGGCCGGTGCTCTGGCGGTAGTAGCCGTAGCGGATATCCAGCGACTTAAACTTGGTAATTCGCCCGCCGCCAAAAGGTGTTTTGAAGCGGCCTAGTCCGTAGAGCGGCGCGTAGCGGAAGCCCAGCCCCACCTTGTTGGCCGAGAAGGCCGAGAGGTCGTAATCGGAGGTAAAATATTCGTCCTTGACTGAGTGCTGGAGGTAGGGTGCGAAGTAGTCGGCCGCCGTTTGGGTGTGATAGCGGTAGAAAGGATAAAGCGTGAAGAACCCGGTCACTTTCACCGGCGCTTCTATCTCAAATGTGTGCGCCCGGATGCCGAAGTTATCATTGTAAAAGCGGTAGAAGCCGCGCAGCTGTACCAAATCGGTGGCGTAGTACGTGAGGCGCAGGCTGGCGGGGTACTTGAAGCGCTGGCGCGGCAGTACCTCGGCCAGGGCCGTGCCCAGCGCGCCGGGTGTGCCCAGCGCGGGGTTGCTGTCGTAGAAATACACCCGCTGAAACGGCGTGCTCAGCAGCCCCCGCTGTACCACTGGCTCGATGCTGATGGACGCTTGCAGCCGTTTGCTGAGCACCTGCGCGTACACCACCGACAGGTTGAAGGTTTGCCGGGTATCAGAGCCGTAATTCTTGTTGCGGGTGCCGCCCACCCGCAGCTCGGCGGGCGTGATGAGCGTGACTTTATCGAAAAATGCTTGCCCGCTCACGCTCAGCTGGCGGTTGCCATCGCGCGATGACTGCGTCCAGGAAGCCAGTAAGTTAAACGACAGGTAGTCGTATTCTTTCGACACGCCCCCGCCCGCGCCCACCGTCGTGAGCTTGTTGGCCAGGGTGTGCGAGAGGCCAAAATCGGCGTGGTAGCGCACATCGGCCGCCGAGGGCGACGACATGACCTGGTCGATTTTATCGGACGAGGCCGAGGCGTAGTAGTCGATGCCCACGTTGGCCGACAGACGCGTAGTGGAGTCGAGCGGCACGTTGAGCAGGATGGTCGGGGCCGTGTCGGTGAGGTGCTGGCTGCCGATGCCGCCCTCCACGGCCGAGTGGTCGCCATTCTGCTGGTAGTAGCTGCCCAGGATGTCCACCTCCGTTTCGCCGTAGCGAGCGGGGGTGGGCAGCTGCGCCGCATTGGGCGAGAGGCCCGAGCCATCGAGACGGTTGGGCGTGGGCGTGGCCTGCGCCCAGCCAGCGAGGGGCGCGGCCAGCGCCAGGGCGAGAAGTAAGTATTTCACAAACAGTATTTTAATAATTATTCAGGAGATTTAAACCCCATTCGTCATGCTGAGCGGAGCGGAGCGCAGCGGAGTCGAAGCATCTCTACCGCACCGTCCGAATCGCTCAACGAAGCGGCCAAGATGCTTCGACTCCGCTGCGCTTCGCTCAGCATGACGGACGTTTGCGATGAAAAGCACCTAATTGCAGCCGCAGCCGCCGCCTACTTTGCCGCCGTTGGCCCCGCCGGCCCCTTCGCGGTAGCTCTCGAAGTTGACTTCCGGCGTTTCGACTTTCTTAGTGGCCAGCTTCATGTCCTCGTCGTTGAGGTAGGCTTTCTGATAGGCGGCTACCGACACGCAGCCGGGTAGCGTGGCCGCGCCGGCCAGGAGCAAGCCCAGCAGGGCGGGGCGAAATAATGCAGCGTACTTCATGGCTTGGGGGTGGCTAAGGCGGCTGGGGCCGCGCTATGATAAGAATTGAGTTGCATCCCCTTGGAAACCAGGGTTTGGCCGCTGTCGTCGATGAGCGTGCAGCTGACGCCTTTCAGGCGGTTTATCATCGCTAGCCCGTCCACGGGGCCGAGCACGAACACGGCATCGTCGAGGGCGTCAGCTAGCTCCACATCGGGGCAAATAATGGTGACTGAGCGCAGGCCCGTGGCTGGGTACCCGGTGTGCGGGTTAATAATGTGGCCGTAGTACTTGCCGCCCACCGTGAAATACTGCTCATAATTGCCGGCCGTGACCACGGCCATATCGCTCACCGTCAGCCACGACGACACGCTCTGTGGCCGGGCCGGGTCGCCAATGGCAATGCGCCAGCCGCTGCCGTCGGGCTGCTGGCCCCAGCAGTACACGTCGCCCGAGCCGTTGATGAGGCCGCTCGCGATGCCCATCTTTTTCATGATTTCCTGGGCGCGGCGCACGCCGTAGCCTTGCAGAATGCCGGCCAGGTTTATCCGCATCCCTTTTTCGGGCAGAAAAACCGAATGGGTAGCCGGGTCGAGTTTCACCTTCTGCCAGCCGATGCGGCGCACCGAGTTGCGCACCGTGGCCGAATCGGGCAGGCTGGCATGCGCCTGTTTATCAAACTTATAAATCTTGTCGCCGCTGGCAAACGTGATGTCGAACGCCCCACCGCTAAGCTGCGAGATTTTGAGCGTCCGCTGAATCAAGTCAAACACTTCCTGGTCAACCACCACCGGCCGGATACCCGCCAAGCGGTTGATTTTGACTACTTGCGAAGTCGAATCCCAATAGGAAAAAAGGTGGTCGATGCGCTGGGTTTCGCGCAGACCAGCACGCAAGCTTCGCCAAGCTAGCGAGTCATCATTGGACACGGCCGTGAACGTGAAATGCGAGCCCATCAAGTGGGCTTCGCGGGTGTAGAGGCGCGGCCGGGGCGCACTGGTCATGCTCACGGCCAGCAGCAGCAAGCCCAGCAGCATCAGCGCAAACAGAAGCCAGCTGCCCAGCGGTGGGTCAACGTGCTGATTGGGCGCGGGGCTCATTTGGCGCTGAGGTAAGGCTGGAGATAAGCTTCGTAGGCGGCAGCGCCCCCGGCGCGATAGCCGCTGCGGGCCAGCACCTTGCCAGTGGGCGACAACACCACGACCAGCGGAAATTCGCCCCCACCGTTGAGTTGGGCCGCCGCTTGCTCGTTGAGTTTGGTTTGGGCAGGGTCGAGGCGGTTTTTCTTATTGCGCGGAAAATCGAAGCGAGCCAGCACCAATTTATCCTGCGCGAAGCGCGTAAACTCGGGCTGGTCAAATACTTCCTGCTTGAGCATCATGCAGGGCTTGCACCAATCGGAGCCCGAAAACACGGCCAGCACGGGTTTGTGGCTGGCTTGGGCCTGGGCCAATGCGGCGGGCAAGGAGGTATTCCAGGTAGGCGCGACTGGCGCGGTGGTTTGGGCGAAGGAAACAGCAGCTGGGAATAGCAGCGCCGCCGTGAGGCTGAAAAGTGCGTAGCGCATAGGGTGAGTGCTTAGGGAAGGGTAATTCAAGGGGAAATTCCAACTGAAAACTGGCGTAATTCTGTCGAAGAGCTGGGGCGGGCTAGTCGCCGCCTTCGCCCTTGCGCAGCTCGGCATCGAGAAAGTAGGCACCCCCGCGCACCAGCCGGGTGGTGTCGGGCAGCGGGTCGAGGATGGTCACGGCCACGTCGCCGTGCTGGGGCTGGCCGGCGCGCACTTTCACCCGCCGAAACACGGTGCGGCCCGAATCCTGGCCCACGCGCCGGAAAATATAGCTGAGGTCGCCTGCCTGAATAAGCGCGCTTTCGGGCAGCGTGCGCACCCGCTGGCCGGCCGTCTGGATGCGGGCAGCCACAAACTGGCCGGGCAGCAAATCGGTGCGCTCAGGCTCTAGGTGGGCATGCACGCGCACGGTGCGGGCATCGTCGTCGAAGGCCTTGCCGACCAGGAACACGCGGGCCGTCAGCTCTTCGTTACGGTTGGCATTCTGAACTTTAAAGAGGATTTTCTGGCCGGGTTTTACTTGGGCCACGTCTTTTTCGAATACCTTTAATTCGAGGTGCAAATCGTCGCGATTGAGCACTTCTACCAGCACATCCTGGGGGTTTACGTACTGGCCGGGGTTGATATTAACGGCCTTCACGTAGCCAGCAATGGGCGTGGTAAGCGCCACGCTGGGCACGATTTGGCCGGTGGCATCGAGGCGGGCTACCGAGATACCGAGCAGCCGCAATTGGGCGGCCGTGGCACGCAGCGTGGCCAGTTCGGCGGCGTGGTCGGCGCGGGCCTGCTGAAACTTGCGCTTGGCCCCCACGTCTTCGATATCCAGGATTTCCTGCCGTTGCAGCTCCTGCGCCAGGAACAGCACGCGGGCTTTGCTCTGCAAATACTGCTGCTGCAAGGTCAGGTACTCGGGGGCGCGCAGGGTGGCTACCGTGGCGCCGGCGGCCACGCGCTGGCCGGGCAGCACGGCCACCGTTTGCACGTAGCCACCCATAATGGCCGTGATGGATACGCGGTTTTGGGGCGGCACTTCCACCGAGCCGTTGGCCTGTACTTCGGTGCTCATGTTTTGGCGCTCAAACGTGCCCAGCGTGATGCCCGCCGCCTTTTCCTGCGCCGGACTGACCAGCACCTGGTCGGGATTGGCTGGCGCGGCGGGTGCAGCAGCGGCCTTGCTGTCAGCTTTGGTAGTCGCGTCGGGCTTGAAGCCGCAACCAGCCAGCAGCGGCACCAGAATCAGCCATGCGCAAAATGTTAAGGGGGTAGCCATCGGCTGGGTTTGGCGGTAAGTCACTAGATGAGTCATAAGTCAGGCCGAACCCCTACTGGCCGGCAGCTGGGTCGGCACCCGTCAAAGCCAATACATTCACCACCAAATCGTTGTATTGGCGTATTTGGGCAAGATAATTTTTCTGAATCTGCCAGGCGGGCTGAGTATTCACCACGTATTCCACGTATTCGATGTCGCCGGCCCGGAAGCTTTTCTCAGCTGTATTGAGGATGAGGCGGGCTTGGGGCAAAGCGGCTTGTTCGTAATAATCGAGCGAGGCGCGGGCGCGGGCCAACTGCTGGCGCAACGTACCGAGCTGGGTGTTGAGCTGGTTTTGGGCGTAGGTAAGCTGCTGGGTAGCCACTTGCTGACCCAGGCGGGCGGCGGCCACGCGGGCTTTTTGCGCGCCGCCCAGCAGCGGCACGGCCAGCCCGGCCTGCACCACGTTGAAGCCTTTTTCGCGGTTGATGGTTTGGTTGAAGTAGCCCACCCGCACGTCGGGCAGGCGCTTCAGGCCCTCCACTTTCAGCTGCTGCGCACTCACGGCCGCCTGCTGGCGCAGCAGCCCTAGTTGCGGGTTCGAGTCGGCCGACAAGGCCAGCGTATCGGCCGGCGCGAGCGGAGCTACGGCGCTGGCCGTAGTGTCGAAGCGCACCGCCTGCGCGCTACCCAGCAGCTGGCCCAGCTGCCGCTCCAGCACCTGAATATCCACGCGCAGCGTAGCCAGCCGGTTGCGCAGTTCCAGCGAGCGGGCCTCGGCTGACACCTGCTCCAGCCGATTGGTTTCGCCCACCTGGTAGCGGATTTTGGCCGCCCGCGCCGCCCGGCGGTAAATGCTGTCTTGTCGGCGCAGCAAGGCGGCGCGGCGGTAGGCCACGAGCAACTGGTAGTAGTCGCTACGCACAACCTGGGCCACGTCGCGCCGCTGCTGGCGGGCACGCTGCTCGGCCGTGAGCGCTTGCGTTTGGAGCAATCGGCGCTGGGCCGCGTACACGTTGGGCAGCGCGGTTTGTTGGATAACGTTGATGCTTTGGTCGTTGAGCGGCCCCGAAATCTGGCCGTATTGGTAGTCGACCACCGTGCGCGGCACATCGTAGCCAGTGCGGTTGAGGGCGCGCTGCTGCTCGATTTGCAGGCTGGCCGTTTGCAGCGACAGGTTTTGGGTGGCAGCGGTTTGCAGCGCCTGGCCTAGGTTCAGGGGCTGGCCGGCGGTGGAGCTGAGCGTGTTTTGGGCGTGGGCTGGGCGGGCGAATAGAAGGAGTAGGCCTCCTATCGCCAACCTCACCCCCCCGGCCCCCCTCTCCAAAAAAGAGGGGGGAGCCACGGCGGGGCCGCTCGCCTGAGCAGCTACGTTTCCCGCACTAGCCGCGGTCGGCTCCCCCCTCTTTTTTGGAGAGGGGGGCGGGGGGGTGAGGTTCTCCAGGGCAGCTTCGCCGGTTTCGGCGGCGTGCTTAGCGGCTTCTTCCGCTTCCGCTGCTTTCTCAGGGTTGGGCTCGCCGTCTTTGGTGAACAGTAGGTACAGCACCGGCAGCACCACCAGCGTGAGCAGCGTGGCCGAAATCAGCCCGCCGATAACCACGGTGGCCAGCGGCTTTTGCACTTCCGCACCCGCTGAGGTCGAAAGGGCCATCGGCAAAAAGCCCAGCGACGCCACGCTGGCCGTGAGTATAACCGGCCGAAACCGCTCCTCGGTGGCCCGCAAAATTCGCTCGCGCACGTTGTTCACGCCTTCGGCTGCCAGCTCGTTGAGGCTGGCCAGCAGCACGATACCATTAAGCACGGCCACCCCAAACAAGGCAATAAACCCGACGCCCGCCGAAATACTGAACGGCATCCCGCGCAGCCACAGCGCCACAATGCCGCCGATGGTGGCCAGCGGCACCCCCGTAAAAATGAGCAACGCCTGCTTCACCGACCGGAATGAGAGGTACAAGAGCATGAAAATCAGCAGCAGCGACACGGGCACGGCCACTGCCAGGCGCTTCTTGGCCTGCACCAGATTTTCGAACTGGCCGCCGTAGCTCATCGTGTAGCCAGTCGGCAGTTTGAGGCTCGTATTAAGCTTCTGCTGAATGTCCTGCACCAAGCTCTGCACATCGCGGCCCCGCACGTTGATGCCGATGTTGATGCGGCGGCGGGCATCGTCCCTGGAAATCTGGATGGGCGCGTTGTGGTAGCTTACCTGGGCTACTTCGTCGAGCGGGATTTTCTGGCCGTTGGGGGCATCCACGTACAGGTCTTGCAGGTTGGTGAGGCCGGCGCGGTGCAGGCTATCGAGGCGCACCACGAGGTCGTAGCGGCGCTCACCTTCATACACTTGCCCGGCCACGTCGCCCGCGAAAGACGAGCGCAGCAGCGTGTTCAGGTCGCTTACTTTCAGGCCGTATTGGGCCAGCTTCTGGCGGTCGTAGCGCACGCGCATCTGCGGCAGGGCTGCGATTTGCTCCACCTTCAAATCGCCTACCCCCGCCAGCGGGCGAATGAGCGCGGCGGCCTCGTTGGCCTTCTCGTAAAGCACGGCTAGGTCGTCGCCGTAAATCTTGATGCTTACGTCTGATTTCACGCCCGAAATCAGCTCATTAAACCGCATCTGGATGGGCTGCTGAAACTCCATGCTCACGCCGGGAATGCCAGCCAGGGCGGCTTGCATCTTGCCGGCTAGCTCCTCGCGGCTGCTGGCCGAAGTCCACTGGCTACGGTCTTTGAGAATCACCATTTCGTCGCTGTCTTCCAAGGACATCGGGTCGGTGGGAATCTCGGAGGTGCCGCTTTTGCCCACAATCTGCTCGATTTCGGGGAATTGCTTCAGCAAAATCTGCTGCATCCGGGTGTTGGTGGCCACGGTCTGGGTCAGCGACGAGCCGGGCGCGAGGGTCACGTTGAGAGCAAAATCGCCTTCATCGAGCTGCGGAATAAACTCACCGCCCATGCGCGTGAACAGAAAACCTGCCAGCCCCAGCAACCCCACCGCCACGCCCACCACCACAAACCGCGCCTCCAGCGCCGCCCGAATAATGGGGTCGTAGCCGCGGTGCAGAAATTTCATGATGCGATAGGCAATGGTGCCTTCCTCCTTGATATCCTTCTTCAAGGCCCAAGCCGTAACGGCTGGCACGTAGGTGAGGCACAATAGCATAGCCCCAACGATGGCGAAGCTCACCGTGAGCGCCATCGGCCGGAACATCTTGCCCTCAATGCCGGTGAGCGACAAAATAGGGAAGTACACGATAAGGATAATCAGCTGCCCGAACAGGGCCGACGACATGAGGCGCGTGGCGGCGCTTTCGGTCATGGCATCCATGGTTTCGTGGGCGGCCTGCTCACGCTGGTGCACGAGGTGGAAAATGACGGCCTCCACGATAATCACGGCCCCATCCACGATGAGGCCGAAGTCCAATGCTCCGAGGCTCATCAGGTTAGCCGACACGCCGAACAGGTTCATCATGCCCAGCGCGAAGAGCATGCACAGCGGAATCATAGTGGCGACGACCACGCCGGCGCGCCAGTTGCCGAGTAGCAACAGCAGTACCACGAGCACGATTACGCCGCCTTCAATCAGGTTGTGCTCAACGGTGGCAATGGCCTTGTCGATGAGCTTAGTACGGTCGAGAAACGGGGTAATGACCAGGCCTTTGGGCAGCGTCTTTTGAATTTCGGCCACCCGGACTTTGACGTTCTTAATTGTGTTTTCGGAGCTGGCTCCTTTGAGCATCAGCACCACGCCGCCCACGGTTTCGCCCCGGCCGTTGCGGGTCATGGCCCCGTAGCGCACGGCGTGGCCCATGCGCAGAGTAGCCACGTCGCGCACCAGCAGCGGCGCGCCTTTGGCGGCTTGCTTGATGACTGTCGCGCCCAGGTCATCTAGCGAGGCTACGCGCCCTTCGCCCCGGATAAAGTAGGCATTGGGGCCACGTTCGAGGTAGGCCCCGCCGGTGTTAGCGTTGTTGTCCTGCAAGGCGCTGTACAGCTCGGCCATCGTTACGTTGTTGGCGGCCAGGCGGCTAGGGTCTACGGCTACTTCGTACTGGCGCAGGTAGCCGCCGAAGCTGCTCACATCGACTACGCCGGCCACGCCGGCCAACCGGCGCTTGATGAGCCAGTCCTGCACGTCGCGCAGCTTGGCCAGCGAGTATTGTTTTTCGTAGCCCGGCAGCACCCGAATGCTGTACTGGTAAATCTCACCCAGGCCAGTGGTGATGGGAGCCATTTCGGGCGTACCGGCCCCGGCGGCGAGGTCGGCCTCAGCGCTTTTGAGCTTTTCAGCCACCAGTTGCCGGGTCTGATAGGTATTGATATTGTCGGGAAAAACGACCGTTATCACCGACAGTCCGAAGCGCGAAATGGAGCGAATTTCCGTCACGCCGGGCACGGTGCGCAGTTGCAATTCAAGCGGCACGGTGAGCAGTTGCTCGACTTCCTGCGCGGCCAGGGCCGGGCTTTGGGTGATGACCTGCACCTGGTTGTTGGTAACGTCGGGGATGGCGTCGAGCGGCAGGTTAGCCGCCGAGAAACCACCCCAGGCGATGAGGCCCAACACCAGCAGCGCCACCAAAAGCTTGTTGTGCACACTGGCAGCAATGATTTTCTCAAGCATAGGCGACGCGAACGGGGAGTAAAAGCAAAAAGCCGCTAGCGGGACAGGTGCCGCTCTGCGCACCTGCCCCGCCAAGCAGAAAGAAGCAAAACGGGTTGATAATTAGTATTTAACGGCCCCGCGTACCGTTAAGTGATTACTGCATGTGCACCCGGAACTGCCACACGTGCTTATCGAGCACGTAGCTCAGCTCCTGCAATTGGTTGGACGTCACCTCATCTACCTTGCTCATGTGCTCGATGCGCTGGCGCACACGCTTGGCCACGGTCGTGATGCGCTCGGTCATGAGGATAAGCACCTGCTTGTCGGACAGATAGCCACCGGGAAACTCGCCCAAATTGGCGGTAGCCGCTACCACGCCAGTGCGCCCGTCGATGGGGTTGCCGACTTGCAGCACCCGCTCGGCCAGGATATCGGCGTATTTGCGGTACTCATCGGCGTTTTCCTGGAGCTTTTCGTGCAGCGGCAGGTAGAGCGGGCCGCGCAGGTTCCAGTGGCACTGCTTCGAGTCGTGAAAAAGCTCCAGCAGCTCTACCACAGTGGCTTGCAGGTCGTCGGTAACGGGCTTGCGCTTGTCGGCCTCCACCGGAATTTGCGCGTCGGCGGCCGGGTTGCGGTAGTCGAGCTTGCCGCTGGGGTCGGCGGGCGGGGTGGGCGTGTTATCGGGGGCGGTGGCACTGCCTTGCGGCATCGATTGGGCCGGGGCCGCGCTAGGGGCAGCATTTTTGGCCGAGCGGCGAGTCTGGGCTTGGGCGTGCGGCGCGGCGGCAGTTAGCAAGGCTACTACGGCCGCCAACAGGTAAGCTTTCATGAGAAAAGGAAACTAGTGGGGTAAGGAGCCGCACTGCAAAGCGGCGATTGTGCTAGTGGAGTATGCCTGTAACGCCAGCCAGCCTTAGGCCTCCCTTAGCGCACCCTTAAAATCAGCTTAAAATGAAGCCGCCGCGCAGCGGATAAGTGTTCGGTGTGTAGTTATTCCCGTTACTTCACCATCATGTGCTTATTAGTAATCGAAGACGAGCCTGGCATTGCTCGGTTTCTGAAGCAGGGCCTCGAAGAAGAAGCCTTCGTGGTAGATGTCGTCGGCAACGGCCCCGACGGGCTGGCGCAGGCCCAGGCGCAGCCCTACGACCTGCTGCTCGTAGACTGGATGCTGCCCGGCCTCACCGGCCTCGAAGTGTGCCGCCAGCTACGTGCCGGCCAGAATCAAACCCCGCTTATCTTCCTCACTTCCAAGGATACCGTGCCCGATACCATCGCCGGCTTGCAGGCTGGGGCCAATGACTACATCAAAAAACCCTTTCATTTTGAAGAGTTGCTGGAGCGTATTCGGGTGCAGCTGCGCTCGGCCGCGCAGCCGAGCGAGCGGTTCACCGTCGGCCCCATCGTGCTCGACGTAGGCACCCACCAGGTCTATAAACACGACGAGGAAATCAGCCTGACCCAGAAGGAGTTTGCGCTGCTTGAATACCTGCTGCGCCACAAGGGCAAGGTGTGCCGCCGCCGCCAGCTCATCGAAAACGTGTGGGACATTCACTTCGAGTACAACACGGGCGTGATTGACGTGTACATGAATGCGCTACGTAAGAAGCTCGGCCTCAGCAAAGATGATGACTACCTGCAAACCATTCGCGGCGTGGGCTACGTCGCCCGCGACTAAATGACCCTGCGCTTCAAAGACCGGATTGCCTTGTACTACGTGCTGGCCACCGCCGCGCTGGTGGCGGCCGCGTACCTCCTGGTATTTGGGGTGGTGCACCACCGCGTGTACACCGACCTCGACGCCAACCTGCGCTACGAGGTGGCCAAGCACATGCAGGAAGTGAGCCTCGAAGGCCGCACCATTCGCTTTGCGCACAAGGATGAGTGGGAAGAGCGCGAGCACCGCGAGGTGCAGGTTGACCCGGTATTTATCCAAATAACTGACCCGCACGGCCAACTCCTGGACCGCTCGCCTAATCTCAAGGGCGAGCAGCTCACCTTCGATGCCACGCCGGCCGGGCGCGTGCCCTTCAACTCGCAGCTACGGGGCACGGCCATTCGGCAGGTGCAGGTGCGGATTTCGCAGGATGGCCGGGCGGCGGGCTACCTGCTGGCGGCCCTTTCGTCGGAGGCCGCGCAGCACGTGCTCGATAGCTTGCGCATGGTGCTGCTGGGGTCGTATCCAGTGGTGCTGCTGATGCTGTTTGGCAGTGCGCGGCTGCTGGCGGGGCGCAGCATCGCGCCTATCACCCAGATTACGGACACCACCAACCGCATCACCCGCAGCAACTTAGCCGAGCGCATTGCCCTGCCGCCGCGCCCCGACGAGCTGCACACGCTGGCCAGTGCTATCAACGGCCTGCTGCACCGCGTAGAGCAGGCGGTGGCCCGCGAAAAGCAGTTCACCGCCGATGCCTCGCACGAGCTGCGCACGCCGCTGGCCGTGCTCAAGGGTACGCTCGAAGTACTCATCCGCAAGCCCCGTAGCGCTACCGAGTACGTCGAAAGCATCATGCTCGGTATCCACGAAATCGACCGTCTTACGCACTTGGTGGAGCAGCTACTACTGCTGGCCCGTTTCGAAAACCAGGGCCGCAATAGCCAGGAAATGAGCGTGCTCAGCTGCGTGGATGAGGTGTTGCACCGCCGCCGCACCGAAGTAGAGGCCAAACACCTGCGGGTAGACGTGCAGGATGGGCCGGCCGGCACCATTACGTCCGACCCCTACCTGGTCGACCTGATTCTGGATAATGTGCTGGCCAATGCCATTAAGTATTCACCAGCCGGCTCCACCATCGACGTAGGACTGGCGCAGCGCGGCTCGCACCTGCTTTGCACTATTGCCGACCAAGGTATCGGCATTCGCCCAGAGGATTTGCCGCACATTTTCGACCCGCTCTACCGCTCCGAAGCGCTGGCTCACAAGGACATCGACGGCACTGGGTTGGGCTTATCCATTGTGGCCAAAGCCTGCGACTTGCTCGCCATCGAGCGCCGTGTGACTAGCACGCTGGGCCAGGGTACGGTATTTACGCTGGGCTTTCCGGCATAAAGAATAACGCTTCTCTCTTATGTCGCAAACATACGACATGGCATGTCGTATGTTTGCGACATAAGAGGTGCTTTCTCCAATGAC